>JANMWG010000053.1:0-43788 GCA_031393885.1 Betaproteobacteria bacterium
CACGAAGCCTGGCACCTCGTGCAGCAGGCGCAGGGCCGGGTGCGGCCGACGATGCAGATGAAGGATGGCGTGCCGGTCAATGACGACAAGGGGCTGGAGCATGAGGCCGATGTGATGGGTCAGCGCGCTGTCCAGCCGACGGGATCCACCGGGGAGTCGAGAAATGACGACGTGCTGCCCCGGTTCGAAGTGACCGGTCCGCGAGTCACGCCGACGCATGTCTCGCAGTTGGGCAAGAAGAAGGGCGGCAAGAAGGAGGGCACATTCATTGGCGACCGGAAGAAAATCCACGTTCACATCGACATCGGAAAGCCTCATATGATGTTAGGGGTTGAAAGGTATGACCTGCAAGGCCCGGACGTCGGCGGAGTCTACAGTCGCAATCGGATCAACGAGGCCATAGCGGCCCTGCTGGCTAGCAACCACCAAGACGTTTCGGGATACGCAGCGAGTCTCGCCTGGCTGCAAGCGCAGTAATGCTGTCGACGGTGAAGAAGGCTGGTTCCACGAAACCGGGAACACGAAATGTTTCCCGGGCCTGCCTGCCGGGTTTTGATCGTGCCGGGTAGCACTTCCGTGCCGTGGTCTGAGCACCTGGCTTTCACATTTTCGGTGTGAACTGCCGCAAGTTCTTCTTTTGGGCGGTCTCTTGCAGGACGTCGCCCCAACCTCGGAAGACCGAAGCGGGTCCCATGGTCAGCGATCGATGGCGAGGCGGTGCCCGCGCTTGGCAAATCTCCCGCTTTCGAGATGGCCGCCGCCAGACGCATCGCAATTCTCCTGGTGGGTGCCGCGGGATCGCCGGGGGCCGTCGCGCTTGGTTGTGCATGCAGCTTTCCTAAACTGCGGAATGATGATTCGATGGCGGCGGGCTGTTTCGACATCTGGAGAAACAAATATGCAGAAGCAGGATGACGTGCGTGTCGGTGGTGCCGCAGCCCTACGAGCGGCATCGGTCATTTTCCTGGGGCTGCTGCTTTGCATCGGCAGTGCCCGCGCCGCCGACAACTACTTCCCGCCGCCGGGCGACGCCTGGGCGACTCGCGCACCAGAAGCATCAGGCATCGATCCTCGCAAGCTGGCCGATGCCGTCGCTTTCGCGCGCGCCAACGAAGTGAACTGGCCGCGCGATGTGCGGGCGCAGATCGAGAAGGACACCGCGAAGGAGCCCTATCCCGAGATCGTCGGGCTGGCGAAGCCGCGCGCCGCGCAGAACGGCGTCATCCTGCATCGCGGCTACATCGTGGCGGAGTGGGGCGATACCCGGGCTGTCGACATGAGCTTCAGTGTCGCCAAGAGTTATCTGTCCACGGTGGCCGGTCTCGCCTTCGACCGTGG
Organism: Betaproteobacteria bacterium; assembly: GCA_031393885.1. Lineage (GTDB taxonomy): Bacteria > Pseudomonadota > Gammaproteobacteria > Burkholderiales. The sequence goes on from JANMWG010000053.1 coordinate 1,339, forward strand.
TCTGATCGCCGACGTGAACGCACCGGTCGGTGCACTGGTGAAGGATGGCGGCTACGACCTTGCCCACAACGCGCCGGTCACCTGGCGCATGCACCTGACCCAGACCAGCGAATGGGAAGGCACGCTGTGGGACAAGCCCGATGTCGCCGACCGCCGCCGCGGCTACTTCCGCACGCTGGAGCAGCCGGGCACGTTCTGGGAATACAACGACGTGCGGGTGAACCGGCTGGCGCTGTCGTTGTTGCGCGTCTGGCAGCGACCGCTTCCCGACGTGCTGCGCGAATACGTGATGAACCCCATCGGTGCTTCCGACACGTGGGTATGGCATGGCTACCTCAACTCCTACGTCGACCTGAACGGCAAGCGTGTGCAATCGGTCAGCGGCGGCAGCCATTGGGGCGGCGGGTTCTGGGCGAGCACACGCGACCATGCCCGCTTCGGCTACCTGCTGCTGCGCCGGGGTGAATGGAACGGCACCCGCGTGCTGTCCGAGCGCTGGATCGACATGGCCACGCAGCCGGTTGCCATCGCGCCGTTCTATGGTTATCTGTGGTGGCGCGCGGATGCATCCAGCCCGGTGTTTCGCTCGGCCCCGCCGGGTAGTTTCTTTGCTCTCGGATCGGGCGGCAACATGATCTATGTCGATCCGGCGCGCGAGCTGGTGGCTATTACGCGCTGGCTCGACATTCCGAAGCTCGACGCATTCGTTGCCCGGCTCGCGGATGCCGTTCCATTGGCCGACGCTCGTTGATGGCGCTGCCGCCGGGCATCGTTGTCCGGTCTCGCGGCGCCGTGGCCGAGCCTCCTTGGAACCTGGCGATCGGGATGGCGATACCGTCGCGCGCCAGGTGGTTTGACACCGCCGCCGCACGACTCATATACTCGGTTTACGGTTTAGAGCAAGTCTAATATTGCGACCGCCCCGTAGGTGTGAGCCCCTGTTCCGGCCACGCCGTAACGACTACAACCGGAGACTTACATGCCACTCAAAGGCTCGAAGACCGAAGACAACCTGAAGGCTGCCTTCGCCGGCGAATCGCAGGCCAATCGCCGCTACCTCTACTTCGCGAACAAGGCCGATATCGAAGGCCAGAACGACACGGCATCGGTGTTCCGTTCCACCGCGGAAGGCGAGACCGGCCACGCGCACGGCCACCTCGAGTACCTCGAAGAAGTGGGCGACCCCGCGACCGGCCTGCCGATCGGCGGCACCCGCGACAACCTGAAGGCGTCGATCGCCGGCGAGACGCACGAGTACACCGATATGTACCCGGGCATGGCGAAGCAGGCGCGAACCGAGGGCTTCGACGAGATCGCCGACTGGTTCGAGACCCTGGCCAAGGCCGAGCGCTCGCACGCCAATCGGTTCCAGAAGGCGCTCGACGCCCTGGCGGACTGAGGCGAGTGACCACCCCCCCAAGCTTCCTTCGGTCGCTACCCCCCAAGGGGGGGCAAACGCCCTTGGGAGCGGCCCGGCGGGCGCTGCGCCGACTCTGACCGGTGGGGGCGTGCCGATCGGCTCGCCCCCACCACCGACCGCGGCTTTCCGGTCGAATCCCCAACACTAATCCCCGGCACTCTTCATGCGCGAAGGCAGCCTCGAAGCCCCGACCCGGCACCCCATCGACTGGCAGAACCCCGAGTTCTACGACGAGGCCAAGCTGCTCGATGAACTCGAGCGGGTGTACGACATCTGCCACGGCTGCCGCCGTTGCGTGAACCTGTGCGGTTCGTTTCCCACGCTGTTCGATCTGATCGACAACAGTGCAACGCTCGAGGTCGACGGCGTCGCCAAGGCCGACTACTGGAAGGTCGTCGACCAGTGCTATCTGTGCGACCTGTGCTATATGACCAAGTGTCCATACGTGCCGCCGCACGAATGGAATGTCGATTTTCCGCACCTGATGTTGCGCGCCAAGGCGATCAAGTACGAGAAGGGCGAGACCACCTTTCGCGACAAGCTGCTGTCGTCCACCGACGCCGTCGGCAAGCTGGCGTCGATTCCGGTGGTGGTGCAGGTGGTGAACGCCGTCAACAAGGCGCCGGCCACCCGCAAGCTCATGGACAAGGTGCTTGGTATCGCGGCCGAGCGCCAGTTGCCCGAGTACGACAGCGCGAAGTTCCGGAGCACCGCCAAACCGGACGCGTCGTTTCCCGTCAGGGCCGGCGCGAAGACCCCGGGCAAGGTCGCTATCTTCTCGACCTGCTACGTCAACTACAACGAGCCGGGCATCGGCCACGATCTGATCCGGATCCTCAAGCACAACGAGATCCCGCACATCGTGGTCGAGAAGGAAAACTGCTGCGGCATGCCGAAGCTCGAACTGGGCGACCTGAAGGCGGTGCGCAAGCTGAAGGAAGGCAATATCCCGGTGCTGGCTCGGCTCGCTCGCGAGGGCTACGCGATCATGACGGCGGTCCCGTCCTGCACGCTGATGTTCAAGCAGGAGCTGCCGCTCATGTTTCCGGACGACGCCGACGTGAAGCTCGTGCAGGAAGCCATGTTCGATCCATTCGAGTACCTGGTGCTGCGCCACAAGGACGGGCTGCTGAAGACCGACTTCACGCAACCGCTGGGCAATGTCTCGTATCACATCCCCTGTCATCTGCGGGTCCAGAACATGGGCCAGAAGACGCGCGAGCTGATGGAACTGGTGCCCGGCACCAAAGTCAATGTGGTGGAGCGCTGTTCCGGACACGACGGCACCTGGGGGGTCAAGACCGAATTCTTCAAGGACTCGATGAAGATCGGCAAGCCAGTCTTCAAGGCGATGGCCAACAAGGAGCCCGACTACGTCAGTTCCGACTGCGCCATCGCCGGACGCCACATCCTCCAGGGCATGGGCAATCCGGACATCGAGAAGCAGCATCCGCTGTCGCTGATTCGCATCGCCTACGGCCTTTGAGTCGCCAGCAGCCACCGCACGAGGACACCATGACCGGCAATACCGCAACGGCGCATGCGCCGGCCATCACCCGCGACAGTCTGATGACTCTCGAGGCTTACGCCCGCGCCCGCAATGAGTTCCGGGCGCGGGTGATGGCGCACAAGCAGGCGCGCAAGGTCGCCCTGGGCGACAGCATCACGCTGATCTTCGAGGACGAACTCACGCTGCGCTACCAGATCCAGGAAATGCTCCGGGTCGAGCGCATTTTCGAAGAATCCGGTATCCAGGACGAGCTGGACGCCTACAATCCGCTGGTTCCCGATGGCAGCAACTGGAAGGCGACGATGCTGATCGAATATGCCGACCCCGACGAACGGCGGCGCGAGCTGGCGCAACTCAAGGGCGTTGAAGACCGGGTCTGGGTGCGCATCGCCAGCCATGATCGCGTGTTTGCGATCGCCGACGAAGACATCGAGCGAGAGAACGACGTCAAGACCTCGTCGGTGCATTTCCTGCGGTTCGAGCTGACCGGCGCCATGAAGCAGGCTTTGCGTGACGGTGCGACGCTGGGCATCGGCGTTGACCATGCTCACGTTGTGGTGGCGAACGATCCGATTGCCGCCGATGTTCGGGAGTCGCTGCTTGGCGATCTGGCGTTCTGATCGCGTGCGTCGCGGTCACGCGGCAGCGATGGCGATCTGCCTGGGTGTCGCCTGCCTGTCCGGCTGCGCCGGCGTCGATGTCAAGCCGGCGGAGCCGCCACGCAACCGGGGCCAGGTCGATACCTCGGGCGAAAACATGTCGAACGGTTCTGTCTTCGGGCCGAAGGAGCGTGCCCGCGAGATCGACGCGAAGCTGCCATCGGCCCCGGCGACAACCGATCTGCTGTCGTTCGATCTGCGCAACAGCACTGATCTGAAAGCGGCCGTCGACCGGCGATCATTGGCTGTCGGTACCGACGGTGTCGTGCGCTACGTACTCGTTCTCACCTCTGCCCGCGGCGTCCGCAATGTGAGTTTCGAGGGTATCCGTTGCGATCCGGCGGAGTGGAAGATGTATGCGATCGGGCGCGAAGACGGCACGTGGTCGGCGGTGCAAGACCCGGAATGGCGCGTGGCGGAACAGAAGTCCTGGAATTCGATCCGGTTCACGCTCGCCAAGGATTATCTTTGCGAAGCCACCGGGCTGCCGGCACGTGATGCGTCCGTGATCATTCGACGCATCAAGGGCTCCGTGCCCGCGCGCAACACGCGCACCTACAATTGACGCCCCCCGGCTGCGCTGCGCTGAGGTGACGTCCACCCCCAGGCTCCGCTGCGCTTCGCGGCTACAGCAGCACCAGATTGTCGCGGTGGATGAGTTCGGCTTCGTCGATGTAGCCCAGCCGTGACTCGATATCGCTGGTTGCCGTGCGCAGGATGCGGCGCGCCTCGGTGGCGTTGTAGTTGATGAGTCCGCGGGCGATTTCCCGGCCGGCCGGGTCGGCGCATGACACCACTTCGCCGCGCTCGAATTCGCCCGCGATTTCGTAAACCCCGATCGGTAGCAGGCTCTTGCCATCGGCCACTACGGCTTTCGCGGCGCCGGCGTCGAGCGTCAGGCGGCCCCTGACCTGCAGATGGTCGGCGATCCATTGTTTGCGCGCCGCCAGCGTCATGGTCTGGGCTACCAATTGGCTGCCGACGCGCTCTCCGCGCGCAAGGCGGGTCAGCACGTCGGGTTCGCGCCCCGAGGCAATCACCGTGTGGGCGCCGCTGCGGCTCGCGCGCCGGGCGGCAAGCACTTTGGTGAGCATGCCGCCGGAACCGATGTGGCTGCCGGCGCCACCCGCCATCGCTTCGAGCGCGGGATCGCCGGCGCGCGCGTCGGCGATCAGCGTGGCCGACGGATCGCTGCGGGGGTCGGCGCTGTAGAGGCCCGGCTGGTCGGTGAGGATGACCAGCACATCGGCCTCGACCAGGTTGGTCACGAGCGATCCGAGCGTGTCGTTGTCACCGAAGCGGATCTCATCGGTGGCGACGGTGTCGTTTTCGTTGATGATCGGGATGACCCCGAGTTCGAGCAGCGTGCGCAGCGTCGACCGCGCATTGAGGTAACGCTTGCGATCGGCCAAGTCTTCGTGGGTGAGCAGCACCTGCGCCGTGCCGAGGCCATGACGACGGAAGCACGTCTCGTATGCCTGAATCAGACCCATCTGGCCGACCGCGGCGGCCGCCTGCAGCTCGTGCAATGCCTTGGGTCGGCGCTTCCAGCCGAGCCGCTGCATGCCTTCGGCCACCGCGCCGCTCGATACCAGGATCACCTGCCGGCCGTCGCGCACCAGGGCGCTGATCTCGGTTGCCCAGCGCGCAAGTGCCGTCAGGTCCAGCCCCTGGCCACCATTGGTGACCAGGCTCGAGCCGACTTTCACCACCAGTCGGTGGGCCCCGAGGACAACGGATTCAGCCGGCTGGCTCATAGGTGTCGCTGGTGTCCGCGGCACGCTCCGCGAGGCGCACGCGGTCGAGATATTCCATGACGGCGAAACTCAGTTCGCGGCAACCCGATCCCTGGATGGCGGAAATCGCGAAGTAAGGCACGGGTTCGCCGGCCGGGTCGCGAAAGGCCTCGACGAACGCCGCGATACGGGCGTCACGCTCGTCCTCCGGCAGGAGGTCGACCTTGTTCAACACCAGCCAGCGAGGTTTCATATACAGATCCTGATCGTACTTGCGCAGCTCCTCGACGATGGCGTGGGCCTCGTGCACGGGATCGGTGGCGTCATCGAGCGGTGCGATGTCGACGATGTGCAGCAGCAGGCGCGTGCGCGCAAGATGACGCAGGAACTGATGGCCGAGACCTGCGCCTTCGGCGGCACCCTCGATCAGGCCCGGGATATCGGCGATCACGAAACTGCGGCTTTCATCGACGCGGACCACGCCCAGGTTCGGATGCAGCGTGGTGAACGGGTAGTCGGCAACCTTGGGGCGGGCGGCGGATACCGAACGGATGAAGGTGGATTTGCCGGCGTTAGGAAATCCGAGCAAGCCGATGTCGGCAAGCACCTTGAGTTCGAGGCGAAGCCGGCGGCTGTCGCCTGGTTGGCCTTGCGTGAACTGCCGCGGTGTGCGGTTGGTGCTCGATTTGAAGTGCAGATTGCCGATGCCGCCATCGCCGCCCTTGGCGAGCAGCGCGCGTTCGCCATGGCTCGCAAGATCGGCGATGAGGGTGCCGGTCTCGAAATCGGTGACCACCGTACCCACCGGCATGCGCAACGTGATGTCGTCGGCAGCCGCGCCGTAGCAGTCGGAGCCGCGCCCCTTCTCGCCGTTGCGGGCCCGGTGGATGCGCGCATAGCGGAAGTCGATGAGGGTGTTGATGTTGCGGTCGGCGATCCCCCAGATGCTCCCGCCACGCCCGCCGTCGCCACCATCGGGGCCGCCGAACGGCATGAACTTCTCGCGCCGGAACGAGGCGATGCCGTCGCCGCCCTTGCCGGCGTGGACTTCGATGGTGGATTCGTCGACGAACTTCATGGGTGCGGCTCCAAAGCAGAAAAGCCCTATCGGTCAGATAGGGCTTTTCGGTACGAACCGAAGAACTTCCGGCTTAGGCGGGCAGGACGCTTACCGTCTTGCGCTTCTTCTCGCCCTTGATCGCGAACAGGACGAAGCCGTTGATCTTCGCGAACAGGGTGTGGTCCTTGCCGAGGCCGACATTCACGCCCGGATGGACCTGCGTGCCGCGCTGCCGCACGAGGATGTTGCCGGCGAGCACTTCCTGGCCGCCGTAGCGCTTGACGCCGAGTCGCTTCGACTCGGAGTCGCGACCGTTGCGGGAACTGCCGCCTGCTTTTTTGTGTGCCATGGTTACCGCTCCTTAGCTGGCCGAGATGCCGCCGATCTCGACCTCGGTGTAATTCTGCCGGTGGCCGCCGCGCTTCATGTAGTGCTTGCGCCGCCGATGCTTGAAAATCCTGACCTTGTCGCCACGACCGTGGCCGAGTACGGTGGCCCGTACCGAAGCCCCGGGAAGCAGCGGCCTGCCGACCGAAGTGGTTTCGCCGTCAGCAACCATGAGAACCTGGTCGAGAACGATCTCGGAACCGACTTCGACGTCGAGCGTCTCTATCCTGACCTTGTCACCGGTACTCACGCGATACTGTTTGCCCCCGGTCTTGATTACCGCATACATGTGTGGCTCCACTTGTTCGACACAGAAAAGCCCCGGAATGTACGAAAATCCAGCCTCTCAGTCAATGCATTGTCGCTCTTCCACCGGGCGGCAGCCTGGTTTGGGGGTGGCCGCCACCGTTCCGTACCCGGCATCCGCGGACTCCTTGACAGCAGTTCCGCCCGATTTCTACCATTGCTTCTTTTAGATTGCCGGAAAGACGGTCGTGACCATGGATGACATCCGCGGGCTGGTCGCAGATGACATGCGTGCCGTTGACAACGTGATTCGCGCGCGCCTGCACTCCGACGTGGTGCTGGTGCGGCAGATCAGCGAATACATCATCGGTGCCGGCGGCAAGCGCCTGCGGCCCATCCTCGTGCTGCTGTCGGCGGGCGCCTGCAACCATCACGGTCCGCGGGTGCACGAACTGGCGGCCATCGTCGAGTTCATTCACACCGCCACTTTGCTGCACGATGACGTCGTCGACGAATCGGCCGTGCGGCGCGGGCGTGCCACGGCCAACGCCGTGTTCGGCAACGCCGCGGCGGTCCTGGTCGGTGATTTCCTGTACTCCCGCGCGTTCCAGATGATGGTGGCGCTGCGCGAAATGCGGGTGATGGAGGTGCTGTCCGACGCCACCAACACCATCGCCGAAGGCGAGGTGTTGCAGTTGATGAACGTGCACGATGCCGGCATCACCGAAGACGCCTACCTGCACGTCATCCGCTACAAGACGGCGAAACTGTTCGAGGCCGCGGCGCGCCTGGGCGGCGTGGTCGCAGGCGCCGAACCCCGGATCGAATCCGCCCTGGCGCGCTACGGCATGCATCTGGGTACGGCCTTCCAGTTGATCGACGACGTGCTCGACTATTCAGGCGAGCTGGACGCGACCGGCAAGAATCTGGGCGACGATCTGGCCGAGGGTAAGCCGACCCTGCCCCTGATTCGCGCAATGGCCACGGGCACCGCGGTCGAGTCTGCGCTGATCCGGCGCGCCATCGAAGAAGGCGACATCGGCGGATTCGGTCCGGTGCTTGCGGCCATCCATCGCACCGGCGCTCTCGAATATGCCCGCACCGCCGCCCGTCGCGAAGCCGATGCCGCGCGCGACGCGCTGCTCGATCTCGAGCATTCGCGCCACCGCGACAGTCTGATATCCTTGGCGGCTCTCGCGGTGGATCGAACCTCCTGAAGGAGTCGATGGGTAGCAGCCATGCAACCCGGTCGGCCCGTCGATCCTGGTTGCGCCTGGCGCTTTTCGGGCCTCTGGCGGTGACACATGCAAGAGCAGCAGCGGTAGCAGCGGTAGCAGCGTTCGGGGTGTAGCTCAGTCCGGTAGAGTACTGCGTTCGGGACGCAGGAGTCGGAGGTTCGAATCCTCTCACCCCGACCAGCATCGCGCGCCGATGCTGGTATCAGGCCGTCTTCCAGGTCGCCAGCCCCGCTTTTTCCGCCTGCAACGGTTGATGTTCGCGCGTCCCCGGGTCGCCGGCGCGGGCATGTTATGTCGGTATCACACCCGCCCTGAATCCTTCGATGTTCGTGCGTCTTCGGATCGTTGGCCCGGGCATTGTTGTGCGCGTGTCCCGATCTGCGCGACAAAAACCCGTCTGCTCGGCGTTTGTGAGCGCGGTGGCGCTGTGATACAAGGCGGACACAGGTGGTGCCCGAGCGGGTCGCGGTGCCCTGAAGCGAGGTTCGCCCTTGGCCAAACTGCTGTTGCTGGTCGTCGTTGTCGGCATCGTCTATGCGCTGCTGCGCAACTACCAGCGCGCCATCGCCCGGCAGCAGGATCGGACGGCCGCGTCCGATCAGCCGCGCGCGGTCGCCGAAGACATGGTCCGCTGCGAGCGTTGCGGCGTGCACCTTCCCCGCAGCGAAGGGTTCCTGTCGCAGGGGCGATACTTCTGTACCGATGACCATCGCAATCTCGGCCCGCGCCAGTAACGCCTGCACGCCGGCAGCCCGGCCGGCCGGCCATGCCTGACCGCGATTCCATCGCCAGGATCGCATCGCATCCGCTGGTCGACGACGTCGACTATCCCGCCGCCTACTGGCGATCGCTGTTCTATTTCAACGTCTACCGGATCGCCGTAGCGGCGCTGCTGCTTCTCACCACGGCCATGCTCGACGAGAACATCCTGTTCGCGTCCGGCAACAAGCCGCTGTTCCTGACCGTCGGCGTCTGCTACCTGCTGTTCGCCGCGGTGAGTTTCCTGAGCATCGCCGCCCATCGTCCCAACTTCCAGATCCAGATTGCGGTCCAGGTTTGCAGCGACATCTTCTTTCTGGTGCTGCTGCTGCACGCGAGCGGCGGCATTTCGAGCGGCCTCGGGCTGCTTCTGCTCGCTAATCTGGCGGCGGCCGGCATCATCAGCCGCGGGCGGCTCACCCTGTTCTATGCGTCGCTGGCATCGGTCGCGGTGCTGCTTGAGCACACCTACGAAGTCCTGTTCTTCGTCGGCAGCTACGCGCAATACCTGCAGACCGGACTGCTGTCGATCGGTTACTTCGCCACCGCCTGGCTCGCCCATGCGCTGGCCAAGCGTGCGGTCGCCAGCGAGCAGCTCGCGGCGCAGCGGGAGGTCGATCTGGCCAGCATGGCGCAGGTGAGTCAACTGGTGATGCAGGACATGCAGGACGGCGTGATCGTCGTGGACGGGCACGGCATCGTGCGCCAGATCAACGCGCGTGCCGAGGAGATGCTGGGGCCGTTGCCGAAACGCCAGGACGTGACCCTGCGCGATTACAACGCGCCGATCGCGCAGCGACTGCTGCGCTGGCAGGAGACCGCGGATGCCGGTTTCGATCCGATGCGCACCATCCTGTCGCAGAAGCTGACCGCGGCGCGGTTCGTGCCGGTGGGCCGCGGCGATAATCGCGGCGTGGTGATCTTCATCGAGGATCTGACCCGGGTGCAGGCCCAGGCGCAACAGCTCAAGCTCGCGTCGCTGGGCCGTCTCACCGCGAACATCGCGCACGAGATCCGCAACCCGCTCTCGGCCATCAACCACGCGACCGAACTGCTGCAGGAAGAGCCGGATCTGCGCGAACGGCACGGCCGCATGCTCGAGATCATCCACGACAATGCCCAGCGCCTGGACCGGATGGTGCAGGACGTGCTCAAGCTCAACCGGCGCGACCGCGCGGTGCGCGAGGTGTTCTCGGTCGGCGCATTCCTGCGCAATTTCGCCATGCAGTTCTGCCAGATCGAGAAGGTGCCCACCGATATCGTGTCGGTGGAGGTGGCGGCGGAAGCCACGGTGTCGTTCGATCGCAGCCACCTGAACCAGATCCTGTGGAACCTTTGTCGCAACGCGCTGCGCTACTGCCAGCGCAAGCCCGGCAGCGTGCGCGTCACCGTGTCGGTCGGCAGCGCCGCCGGTACCATCGATCTCAACATCATCGACGACGGCCCCGGCATCGCCGAGGCGTTGCGCGCGCACCTGTTCGAGCCTTTCTTCACCACGGCCGCGGCCGGCACCGGCCTGGGCCTGTACATCGCCCGCGAGGTGGCGGAGGCAAACGGTGCCACCCTTGGCTATATCGACCGCGCGCCCGGCGCGCAATTCATGATGGTGATCAAGACCGCATGAGCCCGCGGCGTTCCATCCGCGGGGTCGCCGCGCGGAAATACCGGCGAACGCACCACAAACCAGATGAATTCGGGAGACCCGATTGAAGCGCAGAGACCAACGCCCAGGCAGTATCGTCACCCGCAACGTACTGATCGTCGACGATGAGGAAGACATCCTCGAGCTGATCGAATTGACCCTGCTTCGAATGGGTCTGGAGGTCGAACGCGCCAGCACCGTGGCCGAGGCGATCGAGAAGGTGAAGGCGGGCGATTTCGATCTCTGCCTCACCGACATGCGCCTGCCCGATGGCGAGGGGTTGCAGGTGGTCGAGTACATCACCCAGAACGTGCGCGACTTGCCGGTTGCCGTCATCACGGCGCACGGCAACACCGAGAACGCGGTGGCCGCGCTGAAGGCGGGCGCCTTCGACTATCTCGCCAAGCCGGTGTCGCTGGAACAGTTGCGCACCCTGGTCAAGTCCGCGCTGTCGCTGCCGCAGGCGGGTTCCCCGGCCAAGGCCGGCGGTGACCAGACGCTGATCGGCGCGTCGGCGGCCATGCAGCACGTGCGCGACATGATCGAGAAGGTCGCCCGCAGCGAGGCGCCGATCCATGTCACCGGCGAATCCGGCAGTGGCAAGGAGCTCGCGGCGCGCCTGATTCATCAGCAGAGCGTGCGGCGTGACAAGCCGTTCGTGCCGGTTAACTGCGGCGCCATCCCCGAGAACCTGATGGAGAGCGAGTTCTTCGGCTACCGCAAGGGCGCGTTCACCGGTGCCGAGTCGGATCGTGACGGCTTCTTCCAGGCGGCGCACGGCGGCACCCTGTTTCTCGACGAGGTCGCCGACCTGCCGCTGCCGATGCAGGTGAAGCTGCTGCGCGTGATCCAGGAAAAGAAGGTGCGCAAGGTCGGCGCCACCCAGGAGGAGCCGGTCGACGTGCGCATCATCAGCGCGACGCACCAGAATCTGGGCGAGTGCGTCGAGGGCGGCAAGTTCAGGCACGACCTGTACTTCCGCCTGAACGTGATCGAACTGCGGATGCCGGCGCTGCGCGACCGGCGTGACGACGTCGCGGCCTTTGCCGCGCTGATCCTCGACCGGCTTGCCCGCAACCTGCCCGGCGGCAAACCGGACATCGAAGCGGCTGCCATGAAGGCTTTGCAGCAATACGACTATCCGGGCAACGTGCGCGAGCTCGAAAACATCCTCGAACGCGCGCTGGCGCTGTGCGGCGGCAACACCATCACCGAAGAGGATCTGCAGCTCACCCCATCGGAGGTGGTGGAGAGCGCGGCCGAACGCAGCGGTGGTGGCGGCGGCGAAGTGGCTGCGCCTGCCGGCAGCAACGGCAAGTGGCCGCTCCAGGACTATCTCGACCATGTCGAGAAGGACGCGATCCTCGAGGCTCTCGAGAAAACCCGTTACAACCGCACGGCCGCGGCGAAACTCCTGGGCATCACGTTCCGTTCGATTCGCTACCGCATGGAGCGCCTCGGGATCGAGTAGCAACCACGATGCCGCCGCCGATGTTCGCCGTCGATCCGGCCGGTTTCGTCCGCGGCGCGGTGCTCGCCCCGTCGCCCCATCACGACGAGCGCCCGCCCGATACTGTCATCGATCTGCTGGTGATCCACAACATCAGCCTGCCCCCGGGTGAGTTCGGCGGCGCCGCGATCATCGACCTGTTTTCGGGGCGGCTCGATATCGCGGCGCACCCCTGGTTTTCGGGTCTCGCGGGGCTGCGCGTGTCGGCACATTTTCTGGTGCGGCGCGATGGCGAACCGCTGCAGTTCGTCGGGTGTGCCGATCGCGCCTGGCATGCCGGCGAGTCGGCATGGCGCGGGCGCCCCCGCTGCAACGACTACTCGATCGGCATCGAGCTAGAGGGCACGGACGACACGCCCTTCACCGACCCGCAGTACCGTACCCTCGTCGCCTTGACGATCGCCCTGCGGAAGGTCTATCCGATCGTCGATATCGTCGGCCACGCCGACATCGCACCGGGTCGAAAGACCGACCCCGGCCCGCACTTCGACTGGGACCGCTACCGCACCTCTTTAGGATGACGATCACCCCCAGGCTGCGCTGCGCCTTTCCCCAGGGGGCGCAGCATTCCTCGGGAAACCCTGCGAATGCTGCCCCTTCGCTTCAGGTGCACCCTTCGTTCGGCAACGCTGCGCTTCGCTCGCATGGATATCTTCCACACTGACCAGTACGTTCTGCCGCTGCCGGCGGGGCACCGGTTTCCGATGACCAAGTACGCGGCGCTGCGCGAGGCCGTGGTCGCGGCGCGTCTCAACGGCGGCGATCCGCTCAGGATACCGGCCGCGGCGACCGAGGCCGAGTTGTTGCGCGCGCATGATCGCGCTTATGTCGACCGGGTGTTGAACGGCACGCTGTCGGCTGCCGAAGTGCGGCGCATCGGTTTGCCCTGGAGCCCGGCGATGGTCGAGCGCTCCCGGCGGTCGAGCGGCGCCACGCTTCAGGCCGGCAGGGCGGCACTCGATCGCGGCGTCGGGGTGAATCTCGCCGGGGGGACGCACCACGCGTTCCGGGATCATGGCGAGGGTTACTGTGTGTTCAACGACGCGGTGATTGCCGCGAGGGCGCTCCAGGCCGAGGCGCGGGTGGCGCGGGTGCTCGTGCTCGATTGCGATGTCCACCAGGGCAACGGCACGGCGGCTATCGTGGCGGGGGACCCGACCGTGTTCACCTTCTCGATCCACGGCGCCAACAACTTCCCTTTCGTGAAGGAGGCGAGCGACCTCGACATCGAGCTGCCGGACGGTACCGGCGACGATGTCTACCTAACCGCGCTCGAACACGGCGTGTATCACGCGCTGTCGGCGAGCCAGCCCGATCTCGCGATCTACCTGGCCGGGGCCGATCCGTATCGCGATGACCGCCTGGGGCGCCTGAGTCTGACCATGCCCGGCCTGGCGGCGCGCGACCGGTTCGTGCTCGAGACGTTGCGCCATGCCGGCATTCCGGTCGCGATCGCGATGGCGGGCGGGTACGCGCGACAGATCGGCGACAGCGTCGCGATCCATGTCGCCACGGTCCGGATCGCGGCCGAGGTGTTCGCCGGCACCTTGTCGTAGGTCCCGCGACGGCGTTCGCGGGCGCCTCGTCACCGGCTCGTTCGCAGCGCCGCCGATGCATCGCGCGGACCCTTTCGCGGGCGTCGCGAGGCGCCGACAAATCGAGTCGGAACATAAACTTCTTGACTCTCCATCATGCGCTACTAGAATTTGTTCTTTACGCCCATTTGCAACACAACATATTGTGTTTGGCGCCAAGCCCTAGTGCTGCACGATTAGCGTTTCACTAGATGTAGTGGTTTGCTGCTGGTGCAATCGCGAGGTCCGGTGTTCGGAGTCGTCGACGGTAGCGTGGTCGACGTCGATTCCGGTGCCGGGCCGGCTGCGGGTTTCGCACCAAGAACAAGACTCGAGGAGATCGAATGCAAGTAGTCACCGAGACCAGCGCTGGCTCGTCCCTGCCACCAACGATGCCGGTTCGCGAAGCGGCGTCCGTGCGCGATCCCCGTTGTATCGACTACAAGGTGATCCGTCGCAATGGCGCGGTCGTCGGGTTCGAACCATCGAAGATCACGGTCGCGGTCACCAAGGCGTTCATCGCGGTCAATGGCGGTCAGGGCGCGGCGTCGGCCCGGGTACGCGAGCTGGTCGCGGCGCTCACCGAGCATGCGGTCGCCGCGCTGATCCGGCGTCAGCCCGGGGGCGGCACCGTCCACATCGAAGACATCCAGGATCAGGTCGAGCTCGCCTTGATGCGCTCGGGCGAGCATGACGTCGCGCGGGCCTATGTGCTCTACCGCGAGCAGCGTTCGCGCGAGCGGGCCCGGCAAAAGGAAGCCCAGGTCCCGCCTCAGCCCGCAGTGGTCAACGTCGTCGAAGACGGCGTCACCCGCCCGCTCGATGTGGCGCGGCTCGCCGGTCGCATCGAGGATGCCTGCAAGGGTCTCGGCGCCGGCGTCGATCCTGCGCAGATCCTCCGGGGGGTCCTGAAAGACCTATACGAAGGCGTGCCGATCGACGAGGTGCGCAAGGGGTCGGTGCTTGCCGCCCGCGCCCTGATCGAGAAGGATCCCGCCTACAGTCAGGTGACCGCGCGCCTGCTGCTGGAGATCATCCGCCACGAAGTGCTGGGCAGCGACGCTTCGCCGGCCGAAATGCCGCAGCGGTATGCCGAGTATTTTCCGCAGTTCATCAAAAAGGGCATCGGCGCCGAACTGCTCGACGAGCGCCTCGCGACGTTCGATCTGGCGGCGCTGGCCGCGGCGCTGGACGCCGATCGCGATCTCGAGTTCGGCTATCTCGGCCTGCAGACGCTGTACGACCGTTACTTCCTGCATATCCGCGATCGTCGCATCGAGCTGCCGCAGACGTTCTTCATGCGCGTCGCGATGGGGCTGGCACTCAATGAGGTCGAGCGCGAAGCCCGCGCCATCGAGTTCTACAACGTCCTGTCCCGCTTCGATTTCATGAGCTCGACGCCGACGCTGTTCAACGCCGGTACCCGCCGGTCGCAGTTGTCGAGCTGCTATCTGACCACCGTGGCCGACGATCTCGAGGGCATCTACGAAGCCATCAAGGAAAACGCGCTGCTGTCCAAGTTCGCGGGCGGCTTGGGCAACGACTGGACACCGGTCCGGGCGCTGGGTAGCCGCATCAAGGGTACCAACGGCCGGTCGCAGGGCGTGGTGCCGTTCCTCAAGGTGGTGAACGACACCGCGGTGGCGGTGAACCAGGGCGGCAAACGCAAAGGGGCGGTGTGCGCCTACCTCGAAACCTGGCACCTCGACAGCGAAGAGTTCTTCGAACTGCGCAAGAACACCGGCGACGACCGCCGGCGCACGCACGACATGAACACCGCCAACTGGGTGCCCGATCTGTTCATGAAGCGGGTGATGGAGAACGGCGAATGGACGCTGTTTTCGCCAGCCGATGCGCCCGACCTGCACGACAAGTACGGCAAGGCGTTCCAGGAAGCCTATGAAGGCTACGAAGCGAAGGTGGCAAGCGGCCAGATCGAGCTGTTCAAGAAGGTCTCGGCGGTACAGCATTGGCGCAGGATGCTGCAGATGCTGTTCGAGACCGGACACCCCTGGATCACGTTCAAGGATCCCTGCAACATCCGGTCGCCGCAGCAGCACGTCGGCGTCGTGCACAGCTCCAATCTGTGCACCGAGATCACGCTGAACACCTCCGATACCGAGATCGCGGTCTGCAACCTCGGATCGGTGAACCTGCTCGCCCACATGGCCGACGGCAGGCTCGACCTCGAGAAGCTGCGTGGCACTGTTTCCACGGCCATGCGCATGCTCGACAACGTGATCGACATCAACTACTACGCGGTCAACAAGGCCCGCAATGCCAATCTGAAGCATCGGCCGGTCGGGCTCGGCATCATGGGATTCCAGGACTGCCTGCACGAGATGCGTACCGCCTACGCGTCCGCGGAGGCGGTCGAATTCGCTGATCGCTCGATGGAGGCGGTGGCCTACTACGCCTACTGGGCATCGACCGAACTGGCCGAGGAAAGAGGGCGCTATTCGAGCTTCGACGGGTCGCTCTGGTCGAAGGGCATCCTGCCGCCCGACACGCTGCAGTTGCTGGCGGAGCAGCGCGGCGGCTATGTCGAGGTCGACGATTCCATGACCCTGGACTGGGACGCTCTGCGGGCCCGGATCCGCCGCCACGGCATGCGCAACTCCAACTGCGTGGCCATCGCGCCCACGGCAACCATCGCCAACATCGTCGGCGTCTCGGCCTCGATCGAACCCAATTACCAGAACCTCTACGTCAAATCCAACCTGTCGGGCGAGTTCACGATCACCAACGAATACCTGGTGCGCGATCTCAAGCAGCTCAACCTGTGGGACGAGGTGATGATCGCCGATCTGAAGTATTTCGACGGCAGCCTGGCCCGGATCGACCGGGTACCCGGGGAGATCCGCGCGCTTTACGCCACCGCGTTCGAGATCGATCCCGCCTGGCTGGTCGAGGCCGGTTCGCGCCGCCAGAAATGGATCGACCAGGCGCAGTCGCTCAACATCTACATGGGCGGGGCCTCGGGCAAGAAGCTCGATGACACCTACAAGCTGGCCTGGCGCCGTGGCCTGAAGACCACCTACTACCTGCGTACGCTGGCAGCGGCGAGCGCCGAGAAGTCCACCGGCACCGGCGGCGAGCTGACCCAGGTTCCCGTCGGCGGCGGCATCGCCGCCGATGCGCCGGCGATGTGCCCCATCGATGATCCCAGCTGCGAAGCGTGCCAGTGACGGCGATGCCGAATTCGCGACGCTTTCCACCCACCGCATAAAAAAAGGACAACGCGTTCATGCTGCAATTCGAGGATTCCTTCGCGCCGCCGCCGGGCAACCTGGCACCACCCCGCGCCATGCCGTTGCCGACCGAGCTTGCCCCGTCGCGCATGGCGGGCACGGTGGATGCGGTTGCGCGGCGTGTCCGCGTGGAGGACAAGCAGGTCATCAATGGCACCGCCGACCTCAACCAGCTGGTGCCGTTCAAGTACAAATGGGCGTGGGAGAAGTACCTGGCGGGTTGCGCCAATCACTGGATGCCCCAGGAGGTCAACATGAGCCGCGACATCGCGCTCTGGAAGACCCCTGGCGGCCTCACCGACGATGAGCGGCTGGTGGTGAAGCGCAACCTCGGATTCTTCGTCACGGCCGACAGCCTGGCGGCGAACAACATCGTGCTCGGCACCTACCGGCACATCACGGCGCCCGAATGCCGCCAGTACCTCCTGCGGCAGGCGTTCGAGGAAGCCATCCACACCCACGCCTACCAGTACATCGTCGAGAGCCTCGGTCTGGACGAAGGCGAGATCTTCAATGCGTATCACGAAGTCTCCAGCATCCGCGAAAAAAACCAGTTCCTGATTCCGTTCATCGAGACCCTGACCGATCCGGAGTTCCGAACCGGCACGCCCGAGAACGACCAGAAACTGCTGAAGAGCCTGATTGTCTTCTCCTGCGTCATGGAAGGCCTGTTCTTCTATGTCGGCTTCGTCCAGATCCTGGCGCTGGGCCGCCAGAACAAGATGACCGGCGCGGCCGAGCAGTACCAGTACATCCTGCGCGACGAATCGATGCACTGCAGCTTCGGCATCGACCTCGTGAATACCATCAAGATGGAAAATCCGCATCTGTGGACGCCCGCCTTCCGCGACGAGATCCGTGTGCTCATCCAGCGCGGCGTCGAACTCGAATACCGCTATGCCGAAGACACCATGCCGCGTGGCGTGCTCGGCATGAACGCGCCCATGTTCAAGGAGTATCTGCGGTTCGTGGCCAACCGGCGCTGCCAGCAGATCGGGCTCGATCCGCTCTACGCCGGCGCCAGCAACCCGTTTCCGTGGATGGCCGAGATGATCGACCTGAAGAAGGAGAAGAACTTCTTCGAGACCCGGGTCACCGAGTATCAGGTCGGAGGCACGCTGAGTTGGGAATGAACCCGAGGCCGGCTGTCGCAACCCAGGGTGAGCGGCGTGGTCACTGAGTTCGCAGCTTTCCTTTCCCACCGAAAATTCCGGCGCGAGCCCTTCGCGCCGCGTCTCGGGTACCGTGATTGCTGCGGTACCCCGACGCTGTTTCCGGCTTTGTCCGGAACCGACGCGATCCCCGGTTGCCTCGCGTCGTACTCGCATGTGCTGGAACCCGCGCCAGCGGCGGGTTTCGGCCGATCAGGCTGCTCGGGACCAATGATGCAACAAGCATGTTTCTTGCATCGTCGAGCCCTTGTGGTCGTTCGCACATTGGCAATTGCATCAACGGTGTGCGGACGAATGCGAAGTTCAACTCTTATCAGGAGGTAACTGAGATGGCTGTAGCGAAGAAGAAGGCTCCGGCGGCCAAGAAGGCCCCGGCCAAGAAGGCCCCGGCCACGAAGAAAGTGGTGACGGCGAAGAAGCCCGCTGCCAGCAAAGTCGCTGCCAAGAAACCGGCGGCGAAGAAGGTAGTGGCCAAGAAACCTGCTGCCAGCAAAGTCGCTGCCAAGAAACCGGCGGTGAAGAAGGTCGTTGCCAAGAAACCGGCAGCGAAGAAGGTAGCGGCCAAGAAACCGGCCGCCGGGAAAGTCGCCACCAAGAAGCCGGTAGCGAAGAAGGTAGCGGCCAAGAAACCGGCCGCCAAGAAAGTCGCCGCCATGAAGCCGGTAGCGAAGAAGGTAGCGAAGAAGGTAGCGACCAAGGTAGCGGCCAAGGTAGCGGCCAAGAAACCGGCTGCCAAGAAAGTCGCCGCCATGAAGCCGGTGGCCAAGCAAGCTGCGGCTCCCAAGAAAGCCGCCGCTCCCAAGAAGGCTGCGCCGAAGAAGACCGCTGCGAAGCCTGCAGCTGCGCCCGCGGCAAGCGCCCCTGTGGCACCGAAGCCCGTGTCCGCGCCGGCGGCCTGGCCTTTCCCGGTAGCGGGTAGGCCGAACTAAGAGCTTCCCAGATGCCTGCGGCCAGCTCTGCGTCCGGGATGGATACCAGTCACTGATCCGCGGGCCTTTGGCCTGGTCGTTATCGTTCTTCACCCGAAGAACGCCGCTGTACCAGAGTCAAGACGCGCTCCCGGTGTTCACCGTGGCGGCGCCGCATTCGTTCACGGCCGACCCTTGCGCGCTGTCGGTCGAACCTAAACCCGGCATCATGACGCTGCACGCATTCGGAGGCTTCGGTCGATGGATCGCAAGCGAGTGAACTCATCCCAGATACGGTCCATCGGCTACGACGCCTCCCGGCAGAGTCTCGAGATCGAATTCTCGAATGGATCGATCCTCGAGTACGCCAGGGTCTCGCCCGAAGTGCACCGGCGCCTGATGGCTGCGCCATCGGTCATGAGCTGCTACCGCGACACCATCGAGGAAGAGTTCACGTCCCGGCGCATTCGCTAACCAGTTGTTGTTCTACGGCTGCGGTAAAGCCCGGCGCCAAACGCAGCGCACTCACGAACGAAGGGTGCGTCTGAAGCGAAGGGGCCCCGCCCACAGGGTGCCAGCGGCGGAGGCCGCTGTCGTTCGGCAGGCACAGACAGTCCGCAGGGACTGTCTGTGTCCGGCCTCACCCCCGAGGACGGGGCGCCCCCTCGAGGGGGAAGGCGAAGCGCAGCGCAGCCTGGGGGTGCTGAACGAAGGGCACATTTGAAGCGAAGGAACCCCGCCCACAGGGTCCCCCGAGGACGGGGCGCCCCCTCGAGGGGGAAGGCGTAGCGCAGCGCAGCCTGGGGGTGGACGTCAACTCAACTCAGCGCAGCCTTGTGGACGTCTTTTTAGCAGTCGGGTGCACCGTCCGGGGGGCGGGGGTCGGGGTCGAAGGCGAAACGTTTGGCGAGATCGGCTGCGCGCGCCGTCCCGATCGGAACGCGGCGGTTGGCGTAGTCGAGAAACACCCTCTGTTCGTGATCGCCGGCCAGCAACCGCTCGACGTCCGCGTCCTCCAGCGGTTCGCCAGTGGTGCCGACCAGCGATGCGACGATGGCGGCCAAGTCGGCACCCCGAACCTCGCCGACGCCGAGTTCGGTTCTCACCACGATTCCGCCGCGGTCGTCGAGCATGACTTCGCGGACCTGGGTCGCCGTCACCTCGGTATGCGTGGTGAGTACCGGCATCGTGCGCACGACTTCTGCCGAGTAGATGTAGGGCGTGTATTCGAGGGTGACATAGACGCGTTGCGGGCCGTTCTGGAAGAACCAGCGGCCCTCCAGGTCGGCCGCGTAGTTGCGCCCGATGAAGCCGATCATGAGCGGGTTGGCGATACGCTCCCCCTTGATCGACCAGTTGCCGCGACGATCCAGTCCGAGCCAGCCGAACACCGCCGGGACGTTCGGCCATTTCGCCAGCGATCGAATCACCACCTCATCCATTGCCGCTCCTGTTGGCTGCCAGACCTGGCGCCGAACGCCGTGTCGATCGGTGACCGGATCGCGCCGTGCACGCGACGTTCGATCGCCACCGGTTCCGGACCGTGGGCGCGGCCACGGCATTCGAATTCGCGCCCGGATGACGCCGCATCCGATCGCTACCCCGGCCGGCGGCGAATGACTGCGCCGAAACCTTCGGCGCCCGCCGCGACCGCCAGCAGCCGGTCGATGTTCGGATGCCTTCCCGGTTGACGGCGTGCATCGTCGGTGTACTCGGCATACAGGGCGAGGCCTTCGACAGCGGCGGCGCCATCGATGCGGCCGCCATGCCGGTCGAGCAGCGTCCGGTACACGCGTACCGAGCCTGACTGCCCGGGTTTGTTCTCGATGACCGCGACCGCGATACCGCCGCCATCCCGCAATTCGATGCGGTCGATATCGGCGCAGTCCGGGAGCGACTCGAGAACTTTCGAAAACGGAATCATGGCGGCTCGCTGATTGTTATGATCGAACGATACCAACATCCGCGCGCCGAGAGGAGAAGTGATATGACCGCATGCGAGGATAGCCTGCTCCCGGATACCCCCCGATCGTCGGCCACGGTCGTTCCCGGAGCCGGACCCACGTCGTGGTGCACGCGGTCATGACCGTCCTGCTGGGGTGCATCGCCGATGACTTCACCGGGGCCACCGACCTCGCCAACACGCTGGTCAAGGCCGGCATGCGCACGGTGCAACTGCTGGGCGTGCCACGCGCGGACCTGGCCGTGCCCGATGCCGACGCCGTCATCGTCGCCCTCAAGTCGCGCAGCAACCCGGCTCCCGAGGCGGTCGCGATGTCACTGGCGGCACTCGGATGGTTGCGAAGCGCCGGGGCGCGCCAGATCTATTTCAAGTATTGCTCCACCTTCGATTCGACCGACGCCGGCAACATCGGCCCGGTGGCCGACGCGCTGTGCGATGCCCTGGGCACCGGTTTCACGGTGGCCAATCCGGCATTCCCCACCAACAAGCGCACGGTCTATCAAGGTTATCTCTTCGTTGGCGATTGCCTGTTGTCCGAATCGGGAATGCGGCATCACCCGCTCACGCCCATGACCGACCCTTCGCTGGTGCGTGTGCTTCAGCGCCAGACCCCGAATCGCGTGGGTCTGGTCGCGCACGCCACGGTCGCTCGGGGCGCGGCAGCGGTGCGGGCGGCGTTCGACAATCTCGCGCGAAGCGGCGTGCGCCATGCCATTCTCGACGCCATCGGCGACGACGACCTGCTGGTGCTGGGCGAAGCCTGTGCCGAACTGCCGCTGGTGACCGGTGGGTCGGGCATGGCGATGGGCCTGCCTCGCAACTTCGCGCGTGCCGGATTGCTCGAGGCCGGGCGCAGGTCGGCGATGCCGTCGATCACCGGTCCGGCCGTGGTCCTGTCGGGCAGTTGTTCCACCGCGACACAGGCGCAGGTGGCGGAGTTCCGGCGAACCCATGAAGCCTTTACCATCGATCCCTTGCAGATCACCGCGACCGATGATGTCGTCGCCACCGCGCTCGACTGGGCTCGCCCGCGGCTCGGGTCGCGGCCGATCCTGTTCTTCTCGACCGCGGCGCCCGAGACGGTCGCCGCGGTCCAGTCCCGTCTCGGGCGCGAGCATGCCGGGGCGCTGGTCGAAGGGGTGCTGTCGCGCATCGCCCAGGGTCTGGTGGCCCACGGTGCCCGACGTATCGTCGTGGCCGGTGGCGAGACCTCGGGTGCTGTTGTCGGGGCGCTTGGTGTAGAGGGGCTCCAGATCGGCGCCGAGATCGATCCTGGCGTTCCCTGGACGGCCAGCCTCGGCGAACCGCGGCTGGCCCTCGCGCTGAAGTCGGGAAACTTCGGCGCGACCGATTTCTTCCTCAAGGCATTCGACTGCTATGGCTAAGGTGACGCCCACCCCCAGGCTGCGCTGCGCGGAGTTGACGCCCACCCCCAGGCTGCGCTGCGCGGAGTTGACGCCCACCCCCAGGCTGCGCTGCGCTTCGCCTTCCCCCTCGAGGGGGCGCAGCGTCCTCGGGGGGCCCTGTGGGCGCTGCCCCTTCGTTCGATATCCCTGGCTAAGCTATGCCTCCTCGGGGTGCCCCGTTCCTCGGGAGACCCTGTGGGCGCTGCCCCTTCGCTTCAGGTACGCCCTTCGTTCCCCACCACAAGGCTCCGCCGCGCTTCGCCGTCGCGTCGTTTACCCGCATGCGAGCAGGGGTTGCCATGTCCGATGAAACCCGCCTGCGTGACCGGTTCGCCGAACTCGGTGCATCGCTCTACGACCGTGGTCTGACGCCCGGATCCTCGGGCAATCTGTCGGCGCGGCTCGACGACGGTTTTCTGCTGACCCCGACCAACTCCTGTCTGGGGCGGCTAGACCCCGCGCGCGTGACCAAGCTCGATCCGCAGGGACGGGTGGTGTCAGGCGACCAGCCCTCCAAGGAATCCTTTCTCCATCTGGCGATGTACCGCGAGCGGCCCGCCAGCGGCGCGGTGGTGCATCTGCATTCGAGCCACGCGGTGGCGGTCTCGGTGCTGGACGGGATCGATCCCGAGCAGCCGCTGCCGCCCATCACCGCCTACTACGTGATGCGTATCGGCCGGCTCAAGCTGCTGCCGTACTACGCGCCGGGCGATATCGAACTCGCCGACGCGGTGCGGTCGGTCGCCGCTGATCATCACGCGATCCTGCTGGCCAATCACGGCCCGGTGGTGGCTGCCACCGATATCGACAGCGCGGTCTACGCGACCGAGGAGCTCGAAGAGACCGCCAAGCTGTTCCTGATGTTGCGCGGTGACAAGCTGCGGCTGCTGACGGCGGAGCAGGTCGCCGATCTGATCCACCGGTATCCGTCGTGATCGGCCGAACCCTGCTGTTGCTGGCGAGCCTTGTCGCGCTGTCGGCGCGCGGCGACAACCCGCCGCAATTGGTCGAACGCTATGCCGCGGTGGCCGGGCAGGATGACCCCGCGTTCACCGGATTTTCCGCGGCGCGCGGTCATGATTTCTATTTCGGCCGGCATGTCCTCGCCGGCGTCGGCGCGGTCTCCTGCGCCTCCTGTCATCTCGATGATCCGCGTCTGCCGATTCGCGCTCATCGGGCGGAGGTGCTGTGCCGGGCTTGCCACGTCATCAACGAGACCGAACATCCCGATCCCGAGCACGCCAAGAAACGTCACATTCAGCCATTCGCGCCGGCGTCGAATCCGGAACGTTTCCGCGACTTCGACAAGACCGAACGCTACTTCGACGTGAACTGCCGGATGCTGCTGAAGCGGCCCTGTAGTGCCCTGGAAAAGGGGGATCTCATCGTGTGGCTGCTCACGTTGAGCGCGGAGTAGCTTTCCGCAAATCTCGTCGGGGTCATTACCCCGATCGGGACGCCCGCATGAAAAAAGCGCCGGCGAGGGCGCTTTTTTCGCGTTGATCCGGAGGTCGTCTCGGCGACAGCGGATCGCACACACCGTCGTCTGGAGGTCAGTCGCCTGCGGGATCGACCCAACGGCGCCGGGGACCTTCGTAGTCATCCAGATCGAGACCCGGATGACCCGCCTCGTCTTCGGCGGCATCGACGCGGATTTCGTAGTCGACGATTTCCCTGAGCAGCGCTTCGGCGCGCAGTGCAGCTTCGGTGCTGCGCGCCGCTCGCATGGTGCGTCCGAGCAGTGCCTTGGCTTCACGGTAATCGCGTTCGTTCTGTATCGGGCGCGCCAGTCCGGCCTGGGCGATGCGGGAGCGATCCTTGATGACCATCTGGATTTCCATTTGACCCCTCGATTCGGTGGTGTGTGCTGCTGGTTCGGGCTTGCACAGTAGCTTTCGCAAACGCGGTGCCATGTGCGCAAATGGTCAGGCTCGTGACGTACTACGTCAGTATCACGCGCTGCCACGCCCGTGAACGCCATCGCATTCCCATCATGATTCCGAGCGCGACGATGTAGATGAGTGCGGCAAGCCAGCCACCAGTGGCGCCCCAGCCGAATTGCGGAAGAAACGACACCCAGCCGTCACCACTGTCGAACGAGAGCATGTGGGCAAGCGGCACGAAGCCCGCACCTGCCAGCACCATCAGATACAGGGTCGGCACTCGCACGTCACCGGCACCCCGGAGACAGAACGCGCAGGCTAGATTCACGGCATCGAACAACTGATAGGCGCCCGCGATCCAGATCAGCGACAACCCCATCGCGATCACCACCTTCGCATCGGCTTGTGCCGGATCGATGAACAGCGGGATGAGCCAGCGTCCACCGAGCGCGATCGCGATGCCGATCGTTCCCATGTATCCCATGACCAGGAAGATCACCCGGTTGCCGAGACGTTCCGCCCATGGCTTGTCGCCAGCGCCGATCGACTGTCCGACCAGGGTGGTCCCGGCAAGCGCGATGCCGATCGCGGGCAGATAAGCGATCGAGGTGAGCATCATCACGATCTGCGTCGCGGCGCCCGGCACCGGCCCGAGCCGTACCTGCATGAGCTGGAACAGCGAGATGGCGGCAAGGTCGACGGCGGGGAATACGCCGGCCGGAATGCCGAGCGCGAAGACCCGTTTCAGCCCGCGTCCGGTCGCGCGCCAGGTCAGGTGCGTGCGATAGCGCAACCGTTGCGTCGGCGACAGGAACATCCCGATCGCGAATGCGGTGCCGACCGCCACCGAGATCGTGGTAGCCCACGCCGACCCCGCCACGCCGAGTCCGAGACCGAAGATCAGGAACTGGTTCAGCGCCGCATTGAGCAACGCCACCAGCGCCATGACCACGAAGGTGATGCGGGTGCGGCCGATGCCGTTGAAGAACCCGGTCACGGCCCACAGCGCCACCGCGAGCGGGGCGCCGAGCAGGCGTGGATACCAGTAGTCGGCGGCCAGATCCTCGAGCGCGGGGGCAAGACCGAAGGGCGAGAGCAGCGGATGTGCGGCACCGGCCACCAGGACGAACAACGGCGCCGTGATCAGCGAAGCCCAGAGCCCGAGCCATGCGTAGCGCGAGGCGTGCAGGCTGGATCCGGCGCCCCACGCCTGCGCCACCAGCGTCTGGACGCCGATGCCGACGCCACCGAGCGCGAGGATGAAGACCAGCGCGAGAAAGTTGACGGCGCCCACCGCGGCCAACGCATCCACCGACAGGCGACCGATGAACCACGTGTCGGTCAGGTTGAGCGCGAGCTGGATGGTGCTGTTCAGCATCAGCGGCAAGGCAAGGGCGAGCAGTGCCCGTTGATCCACGTGGCGCCTGCCGGCACTGTCGAGGCGTACCGCGGGCAGGCGGGATTTCGGAGCGACTGCAGGCAAAGTCATCGAGGGCAGGAAACCGGGCGCGCACTATCGATATCGGGCCTCACGGTTCACCAGTATCGCCGGTACCGGCGCTGGTCGTGATCCTGTCAGGTGCCTCGACCCGAGGGCGCGCCGCGGCAAGCACCCCGGGACTACCCGCGGGCGGCAATGCCGGCCGGTGCAGGCCCGGGATCACCGCGCAGGGCAAGCGCCAGCGGCTGATGATCCGATGCATCGGTGTCGCCGATGATCCTGACCTGACCCAGATGCGGGACCAGACCGCGGCTGACGAACGCGAAGTCCCAGCATTCCCGCGGGAACCGGTCTTCGTGCACGCCAACGGTGGGCGGGTGCTCCCGGCCCGGGTGGCACTCGGCCCACGCATCGTGCAGCGGATCGGTGGCGTCGCCGAAGGGCGCTGTCATCGCCGCGTGGTCGGTGCCGTGCGGGACGAAGTTGAAGTCGCCACAGATCACGGCGTTGGCCGGTCTCGGGCTGACATCGAACGGTTCACCCGGCACGCCGCCCGGCCGCGGCCGGGCGGCGTGAGCGCATGCCTGCGAGTGCAGCGCCCGCAGCGCGTGCACCTGCCCCATCCGGATGCTTGCCGAGTAGTACTCGAGATGGGTGGTGACAACCCGCAGCGGGCCGCCGCTGGTCTCGACCACGAGTTCGAGCGCGAGCCGTTGCATCGACGGCGTAGCGGGATCGGGTGGCCACGGCAGCAGATGTCGGAATACCTGGTGCACCGGCAGGCGCGTGAAGATCGCATTGCCGAACTGGCGGCGGCCGCCGCCACCGTCGTCGAGGTCGGTGGCCGGGCCGAAGTACCCACGGTGATCGGGCAGCGCCGCTGCCAGCGCGGCGAACTGATCTTCGCCGGCGCTGCCGGGCAGGCCGCGGAAGCCGATGGCGACTTCCTGCAGACAAAGCACATCGAAGTCGGCGATGTCGCGCGCCGTCCGGGCGATACGGGCGGGGTCGACGCGGCCGTCGATGCCGCGGCACCACTGCACGTTCCACGACAGGAGGTTCAGCACGATGCCGATCCGGGTTGCGGGGGCGAATCGACGACCATGTCGAGCAATGCCGATCGGCAGTTGGTGCCGGCAGCCACCTGAACCCGATAGGCCACCGCATCGGCGACGATGCCGAATGGCAACTGCAATGGCGTCACCGCAAGCGTTTCCGGAACCGCGGCCATCGCCGGCACCGGTAGCAGCGGCGTGCATGCTCCCGAGACTGCCAACGCCGCAGCAGCGGTTCGCCAGGAATGGACTGTCATAAATGGGAGGCGCTCGGACGATGGTAGCTGCGGTATGGTAGCAGTGGTGCCGGGCAATCATGCGTGTCGCTTTCAGGGTCCATCCGATCGACATCGCCGCTGCCGGTGGGTGTCGCGAGTATCGTCGTGACAACCCGAAGGGATGCGTCATCCCGCCCGCCGCCCGAGGAGCTACAGCAGCTCTTTGCGCGAGGTCAGAAAATGAAGCCCGACACCAGTCGCACCGCCAGCAGGCCCTCGCCGCCCTGCACGCCGATCCCGATCCGGTCGAGTTCGAAGCCGTAGAAGCTGATCGGTTGATAGGTGCCCAGGGTGACCGCGATCTCGTACTGCTGGTTGATGCGGCTTCGGGTGTCCGGGTTGACGAAGAAGTCGAGCCGATCGAAGAACAGGTAGTGGATCAGGTGGACGCCCGCATTGGCCGGCCCGCCGACGAACATCTCGCCGATCGGAAAGATGAAATTCAGTCCGGTCGCCAGCACGCCGAAATTCTGGCGTTGTCCGTCGCGCGGGTTGTTGCCCGAGAACAGCAGGGCATTGGCGATCGACACCTCGCCTTCCCGCACCGGAATCCGGTACAGGCTGCGCGCACCGATTTCGTAGAGTGCCGAGCGGTTGCCGGTGTTCAGATCCTGGCCGACCCCGTAGGAGATGGTCGGCCGGATGCTCCAGCGCGGGGTGAGGCGCTTCTCGAATTCGATGCCCGGCAGTGCCGACACCGTGGCGAAGTTGTGGCTGAACAGATCGCCCAGGTCGTTCGGCACGTTGTAGTAGCCGACGGTGATCGGCAGCTTGAGCCGGATGCCCCAGCGCCCGTCGTCGTCCGGCGCGCGCCAGCGCAGGCTGAGCGGCACCCGCAGGACCGTCACGGTGCGGTTGCCGATCGTGTAGATGCCGGTGCCGAAAGTGGAGGCGTAGCTCCAGTCGATGCGCTGGCTCTCGAGCGCCGCCCGGGACTGGGCGGCGGCATCGGTTGCGGACCATGCAAGCGAAGCCACTGCGAAAAACAACACCCGCGATGCGCGAAGCAATCAGAGCGAGCCGAGAAACCGGAGCAGGGCGGCACGGGCGGTGGCATCGAGCGCCGCATATCGATCGCGTGCCGGGGCCGCCTCACCGCCATGCCAGAGCACTGCTTCCTCGGCGGTGCGCGCGCGTCCGTCGTGCAGCAGAAAGCCGTTGCCATTGACCGATCGCGCCAGCCCCATTCCCCAGAGCGCGGGGGTGCGCCAGTCACGAGGGCCGGCCGCGAAATCGGGGCGCCCGTCGGCGAGGCCCTCGCCCATGTCGTGCAGCAGCAGATCGGTATACGGGTGGATGACCTGATCGGCGAGTGGCGGTGCCGCCGCGTTAGCGCCGGTGCGCAGCGTCGGCATATGGCACGCCGCGCAATTGAGCGCCGCGAACAGCCGCTCGCCGCGCAGCACCTCGGCATCGGTGAGGTCGCGTCGTTGCGGCACCGCCCGGGCGTGCATGTAGAAGGTGAGCGCTTCCAGGCGATCGGGTGTGAGCTCCGGTCGGCCACCGGGTGGAAACCGGCGGCAGGCTTCCTGTACCGGCGGACAGTTCTCGTCCGGGAACAGCGCCGAATTGACCCCGAGGTCTTCGTGGAAGGCGGCGGCGATCTGCTGCCGCAGGGTCGGCTGGTTGGCCTTGAGCCCGAAGCGCCCGAGCGCGTGTCGCTGCGCGTCGATATCCCACACCCGATTCATCGTGCCGTGGATGCCGTCGCCGGGGTCACGGTCCGCGAGCGCTGCAATGGCCGCCTCGGGCACCGCTTCCAGCAGGCCCAGGCCCACCAGTGCCGGGGCGAGGCGCATCGACCGCATCGTGTCAGGGCCGATCGGACCGAACGCCAGCCGGCGGAAGCGCAGATCCGGTGATCGCAGATCGACCCGGGTACCGTCGGCGAGGACCGCCGCTGTCGACTTCCAGGCGACCACCGCCTCGCCTTCGGCGGGCACCTTGCCGAGGATGCCCTGGGGCTGCAACTGGCCGCCGTAATCCGGATGCGGCAGGGGCCCGCCATGAGCATCTGCGCCCGCGACCGACAGCCGCACCAGCATGGACGACAGTGCGTCATCCGGGGTTTCCGGCACCGCGCCGCGACCGTTGTTGTCGTGGCAGTCGGTGCACATCTCGGCATTCGAGGTCGGGCCGCGCCCCCAGAGCCCGAGCATCGACGGCGCCACCACCCACAGCTGGTGCATGCCGTCACGGCCCTTCGCGAACAGTGCCGACTGGACCGCATCGAGGGTCGCCACCGGCATCGAGTAGGCCTGGGTACCGGTCTCCGCGGTCTGGAAGGTCGTCGGGCCGGCCGCGGCGTCGGGTTCGAGCGGCGCGCCGACGCCGCTCGGGACCATGGCGCCCAATGCCGTGGCGCCGGCCATCAGGGTCGAGACGAGCCTGCGGAACAGGCGCGGCGGATCCGGTGATGCCGGCCCGCGCCTGATGGCGGGTCCGTGCCTGCCCGTCGACCTCAAGGCGCGGGCCGGGCCACGTGGCGCGGCTGGTACAGGTTCGTGGTCGGTAGCTGCGCCCGGGCCACCAGGGTTTCCCACATGTGCTCGGGAGCCATGTCGAAGATCACGGCCGGATCGGCCGGCAGCACGAACCACGCGCCGTTCGCGATCTCCGCGTCGAGCTGGCCTTCATCCCAACCCGAATGCCCGACATAGAAGCGCTGATTCGCCGCGTCGCCCGTCGCCGCCATGAGGGCGTCGAAGATCGCGCCATCGCCGGACAGGTAAAGATCGTCCAGGATCGGCAGTGCCTTGACCGGATGCAGTGGGGCATGGAACACGAACAGCAGACCATCCGGTTCGAGCGGGCCACCGAAATAGATCGGATCGCGCCGCGGGCGCAGGTCGGCCCGCTCGGCCAGGAGATCGCCGATCGCAATGCCGGCCGGCCGGTTCAGGATGACGCCCATCGGTCCGGCATCCTGGGGAAAGGTCACCAGCACGACGGTTTGCGCGAACCCGGGATCGCGCATGTGGGGCTTCGCCACCAGCAGCACCGCCGATCCGTCGTCCTCCACGTCGGCTGCCGCGCCGCCGGCGACCACGACTATCGCGAGCGCCGCCAGCAGCGCCATCCCGAACCGCGGCACGCGGCTATTCGAGGATCGACTGGTAGACCGCATCGCGCACCGCCATCCGGTACTGCGCGCGCCGGGTCGGTTCCGTGGTCATGAACACCACCGCGAGTTGCTCCTTGGGATCGATCCAGAAGTAGGTCCCGGCGTAGCCGCCCCAGTAGAAATCACCGACGCTGCCATTCCAGGCGCTCATGCCGGGATGCGTACGCACCGCGAAGCCGAGGCCGAAACCATAGCCGGGACCGGGCAGGAATCCGGTTGCGGTCGAAATGCCCGCGTGTACATGGTTCGATGCCACGAAGCCGACCGTGCGCGGGCCGAGGATGCGTTTGCCATCGAGCGTGCCGCCGTCGAGCAGCATCTGGCAGAAGCGCAGGTAGTCGGCGGCGGTTCCGACCATGCCGTGGCCGCCGGCGAAGAACGTCTGCGGCTGGGTGAAATCGATCAGGTCGGGGGTCTGTTTCGTGAGCGGATCGGGCTGGGGCTGGGCCAGCCGCCCGACCTTGGTCGCCGGGAGCTGGAATCCGGTGTCGGCCATGCCCAGCGGCTGCAATATGCGCTCGGCCACGTACTGGTCGAGCGGCTTGCCCGATGCGACCTCGATCACGCGCCCGAGAACATCGGTGGAATGGCCGTATTCCCATTGCGTGCCGGGCTCGAACGACAGCGGCACCTTGGCGAGTGCCCGGGTGAAGTCGGCGAGCACCCATTTCTGCGACCAGATGCCGGCCTCCTTGTACAGCTTCTGCACCTGGGTGCGCTGCGAGAGCGGTTCGCCGTAGGTCAGGCCGGCGGTGTGACGCAGCAGATCGTGAATGGTGATCGGGCGCTTGGCCGGCGCGGTCGTGAAGATCTGGGTGCCGCTCACCGGATCGAAGGTCTCGGTCGCGACCTTCATGTCCTTGAACTCGGGCAGGTACTTCGCGACCGGTTCGTTCAGCGCCAGCCGACCGTCTTCGACCAGCGTCATCGCGGCGATGCTCACGATCGGCTTGGTCATCGAATACAGCCGGAAGATCGAATCGGGGGCGAGCGGCTCGCCGGTCGCGGCATCGCGAAGCCCCGTGGTGTAGGCGAACGCCAGTCGGCCCCGCCGCGCCACCAGGACCGTGGCACCGGGCGTGTCGTGGGTGTCGACCCAGCGTTTCATCGTGTCGGCGAGCCCCTGGAGGCGCGCGGACGAGAGCCCGACTTCCTCCGGGCGCGCCGGTGCGAGTACCTGCGCCCGCGCTTCCAGCGCCAGCGCCGCGAACGCCAACACCAAGGTCGAAAGCAGTGCCCGAATGCGCTTGTCCATGCCGTGTGAACTCCTTGTAAGACATCGATTATAAAGGGCGTCTGCCGCTATCATCACGAACAACACGCTGATGGGAGAAGCATAATGAATTCGATGGCGGATGCGCGGGCGTTCGATGTTCAGATCCTGTCTGCCTGCCTGGCCGAAAGCGGTGGCGGGCCGAGGCGCGCGACATCCGAACCGCGGTACTTCGCGCAGATCATGGCGCGCCTGGGCGCCGGCTCGTGACATCGGCATCGGCACCGCAATGCTTTCCTGCCGGCGACCGGACCCTGGTGGTCGAGTTCGCGCGCCAGCCGGGCGCGCTGGTCGCCGCCCGGGTCCGTGCCGCCGCCGAATATCTGCTGGCGCGCCCGTTGACCGGTGTGCTCGATGTCGTGCCCGCGCAGGCATCGCTCGCCGTGCACTTCGATCCGCTGGTGGTGGCGGCGCATCACGACACCACCGATCCCATGCAGGCGATCACCAATGCCGTGTTGCAGGCGTGTCTGCGCGCGCCCGCCGCGCCCAAGGCCCGGTCGCGGCAGATCGAGATCCCGGTCTGCTACGGCGGCGAGCATGGTGAAGACCTCGCCGAGATCGCCGCGCGCGCCGACCTGGGTGTCGACGACGTGATCCGGTTGCACAGCGGCGCACGCTACGAGGTGCAGATGCTCGGCTTCATGCCCGGCTTCGCCTACCTCGGCGGCCTCGATCGAAAACTCGCGACCCCGCGGCGCGACGTGCCGCGCAAACGCATTCCGGCCGGCACGGTGGGCATCGGTGGCGAGCAGACCGGCGTCTATCCCTTCGAAACTCCCGGAGGCTGGAACCTCATCGCGCGCACGCCGCTCATCCTGTTCAGCATCGACGCCGATGCGCAGGCCCTGCTGGCGCCGGGCGACGAAGTGCGCTTCGTCGCCATCACCGCGCGGGAGTTCGACGCGATGAAGGCAGCCCCGGCATGAGGAGCCAAACGTGAGCCTGGTGGTCGAACGTCCCGGCCTGCTCACCAGCCTGCAGGACCTCGGGCGCTTCGGACGCCAGCACCTGGGCGTGCCGGTCAATGGCGTGATGGACGAGGTGTCGCATCGCGTTGCCAACTGGCTGGTCGGCAACGAGGGCGACGAGGCATCGCTGGAGCTCACCATCAACGGCCCGACATTGCAGGCCCAGACCGATGTCGTGATCGCGGTGTGCGGCGCCGACATGAGCGGGCGCGTCGACGGTCAGCGCCTGCCGCAGTGGCGCCCGGTGCGAATCCATGCCGGCGCGCGCATCGAGTTCGGACGCGCCGCCCTCGGCGCGCGGGCCTACCTGGCCGTTGCCGCGGGTTTCGACATCGCCGCCACCATGGACAGCCGATCGACGGCGCTGCGCGGCGGCTACGGCGGCGTTCGCGGGCGCGCCCTGCGCAAGGGCGACGCGCTGCCGCTGCGTTCCGTCGAAGAAGCCCATACCGCCCGCTGGGTGCGCCTGCTCGCGCGAGCGCAGCACGGCATCAGCTATCCGAACTGGTCGGTCACGCGCGTCAATGCGCCGGGGGTCGAGGTACCGCAGACGATTCGGGTGGTGCCCGGTCGCCACTGGCAGGCGTTTCCGGTGGCGGCGCGCGAACAGTTCGCCGGTGCCGAGTATCGGGTGTCTCCCGATTCCGACCGCATGGGCTTTCGTCTCGACGGGCCCGCGATCGAAGCCCGCAAGAGCGGCGCGGTGGCGTCCGAGGCGGTGCCGATGGGCGCGATCCAGGTGCCGCATGGCGGCCAGCCGATCGTGCTGATGGCCGACCGCCAGACCACCGGGGGTTATCCGGTGATCGCCGTGGTCGCCAGCGCCGATCTCACGTTGATGGCGCAACTGGGCCCGCGCGACCGGCTGCGATTCGAGCTGATCTCGCTCGCCGACAGCTACCGGCTGCTGCTCGCGCGCGAGCGTGAACTCACCAAGATCCACGAAGCGCTGCTCGCGAGGCTCGCATGACCACTGCCGCCGTTGACCTCAATTGCGATCTCGGCGAAGGCCTGAGCCTGTACCGCCTCGGCGACGACGCGGCGCTGCTCGACATCGTCACCTCCGCCAACATCGCCTGTGGATTTCACGCCGGCGATCCGGCCATCATGGCGCGAACCGTGCGGCTCGCCGCCGAGCGCGGTGTCGCCATCGGCGCGCATCCGGGCCTGCCCGATCTGCAGGGGTTCGGCCGGCGCGACATGGCGATCACCGCCGACGAGGCCTACCAGATCGTGCTGTACCAGATCGGCGCGCTGTCCGGGTTCGCGCACGCCATCGGCGCCAGGCTGCACCATGTCAAGCCGCATGGCGCGCTCTACAACATGGCTGCTGCCGACCCGGGCCTGGCGCGCGCGATCGCCCGCGCCGTGCGCGATTTCGATCCGGCTCTGCATCTGGTCGGCCTGGCCGGCAGCGAACTCGTGCGCAAGGCCGAGAGCGCGGGCCTGCGCGCGGTCAGCGAAGTGTTCGCCGATCGCGCCTATCGGTCAGATGGATCGCTGGTCTCGCGGGCAACCCCCGGCGCCGTGATCCACGATGTCGGCGCGGTGGTGGCGAGGGCGCTGCAGATGGTTCGCAGCGGTACCGTCGAGTCCATCGATGGCATCACGTTGCCGATCGTCGCGCATACCATCTGTGTGCACGGCGACACCCCCGGCGCGGTCGCGCTGGCGCAGGCGTTGCGTGATGCGCTGACCGCCGAAGGCATCGAGCTGCGGGCTACGTGAAAGCTGTTGCCGGTCGCCATGAAAAAAGCGCGCGGAACTCCGCGCGCTTTTTTCATGAACCGGCCTCGACGAAGGCCGGATACCGGAAGAACGATCAGCCGCCGATGACTTCCTGGCGTTGTTCGCCCAGGCCGTCGATGCCGACGCGCATGACGTCGCCTGCCTTCAGGAACACCGAGGCCGGCTTCACGCCCATGCCGACGCCGGGCGGGGTGCCGGTGGTGATGATGTCGCCGGGCTTAAGCGTGAATAGAAAGCTGGTGTAGGCGATCAGCTGGGCCACGTTGAAGACCATGGTCCGCGTGTTGCCCGACTGGTAGCGATGGCCGTTCACGTCGAGCCACATGGCGAGGTTCTGCGGGTCGCCGATCTCGTCGCGCGTCACCAGCCACGGCCCGATCGGGCCGAAGGTGTCGAAGCCCTTGCCCTTGTCCCAGGTCTGCCCGCGTTCGAGCTGCCATTCGCGCTCGGAGACGTCGTTGCAGATCATGTAACCGGCAACGTAGTCGAGCGCCTCGGCTTCGGACACCGACTTCGCGGTCTTGCCGATGACGAAGGCGAGCTCCACTTCCCAGTCGCCCTTGACCGAACCCTTGGGCAGCACCACGGTGTCGTTCGGGCCGACGATGCAGGAGGTGGCCTTGTTGAACACCACCGGCTCCTTCGGAATCGGCATGTTCGATTCCTTGGCGTGGTCGGAGTAGTTCAGGCCGATGGCGATGAACTTGCTGCTGTCGGCGACCGGCGGCCCGAAGCGCGGCGTGCCGGCAACCTTTGGCAGCGTGTCGGGATTTACCGCGCGCAGCCGCGCCAGCGACTCGTCGCCGAGCGTGCTGCCGTCGATGTCCTTGACGATGGCGGACAGGTCGCGAATGGCGCCAGAGGCGTCGATCATGCCGGGCTTTTCGTGGCCGGGCTCGCCGAAGCGTACGAGTTTCATGTGGCTCTCCTTCAGGAAAAAATCGGTCGCGCGCGATGCGCGATGGTGCCAGTGTCGGGGCAACCGGTGAGGTCGCCGCCGCCCACTCGTTACATGCTGATGCCGCCGTCGTTGATCACCGCCTGCCCGGTCATGAACACCGACTCGTCGCTGGCGAGGTAGACCGCCAGGTGCGCCATCTCGCTCGCCTGTGCCAGACGTCCCATGGGCTGCCGGGCGACGAACGCCTTGCGCGCCTCGACCGGATCGTCGTAGGCGTTGATGCGATCGGCGAGGCTGGGCGTATCGACCGTGCCGGGGCAGATCGCATTGCAGCGGATGCCCTGCTTGACGAAATCGGCGGCGATCGCCTTGGTGAGCGCGATCACGGCGCCCTTCGACGCGGCGTAGGCAAACCGGTTGGGAATGCCCTTGATCGTGGACGCCACCGACGCGATGTTGATGATCGAGCCGCCGCCCTTGGCGAGCATGCCCGGCAGTACCGCCTTGGTGAGCATGAACATGCTGCGGGCGTTGAGGTTGAACGAGAAGTCCCAGTCCTTGGTGCTGCACTCCAGGATGTTGCCGTTGGCAACGAACCCGGCGCAGTTGAAGAGCACGTCGACGGTGCCGATGCGGGCCATCGCGGCGGCGATGTCGGTCTCGCTCAGCACGTCCAGACGAAAGGTCTCGATGCCGGGTGTGGACCCGAGTGGCGCGAGGCCGGCGGTGTCGATGTCGGTCGCCCAGACCTTGGCGCCTTCGGCCGCGAACGCCAATGCCGTGGCGCGCCCGATGCCCGCCGCCGCCGCCGTGACCAGCGCGGATTTTCCTGCGAGTCTTCCTGCCACGATCTCCCCTTCGCACAGGCTATTTTTCGAGGGCCGGAGTATGCCACAGGGCCTGTGGCGGCCGCGACACGCCTTGTGACGGCGCGCGTGCGCACCGTACACTTCCGCGCCGACAAGCGGCGCATGTCGACGACATCGCGCCGCACCACGAAGTCGAGGAGAAGATCATGCAGCAGTCGCGGTCGATCTGCCAGGTTGCGGCGTTGCCCGGGCGAAGATCTCGGTACCTGCGTCAGCGGAGCGGGTGAATGAAACGTCCACCCCCAGGCTTCGCTGCGCTTCGCCAACCCCCAGGGGGCCAGCGCCCTGGTGGAGTGAGGCCGGACACAGACAGTCCCCGCGGACTGTCTGTGCCTGCCGAACGCCAGCGGACGCCGGCGGCTGGCCGGCCCGGCGGGCACTGAAATGGCATCGGTAACGCTGTCGGGCATCCGCAAGTCGTTCGGCGCCACGCCGGTGCTGCACGGGGTCGATGTGCGCATCGACGACGGCGAATTCGTGGTGCTGGTCGGTCCGTCCGGCTGCGGCAAGTCGACGCTGCTGCGCATGATCGCCGGGCTCGAGGAAATCCTCGACGGCGAGATCCGCATCGGCGACCGCATCGTCAACCGGGTCGCGCCGAAAGCCCGCGACATCGCGATGGTGTTCCAGAACTACGCGCTCTATCCGCACATGACGGTGCGCGCCAACATGGCCTTCAGCATGCGGCTGGCGGGCCGCCCGGCCGCCGAGATCGACGCGCGCGTCAACGACGCCGCGCGCATCCTCGGGCTCGACGACTATCTCGACCGCTTTCCGCGCCAGCTCTCGGGCGGGCAGCGCCAGCGCGTGGCCATGGGCCGGGCGATCGTGCGTGATCCGCAGGTGTTCTTGTTCGACGAACCGCTATCCAATCTCGACGCGAAATTGCGGGTGCAGATGCGCACCGAAATCCGGGCGCTGCATCAGCGGCTGCGCACCACGTCCATCTATGTCACGCACGACCAGATCGAGGCCATGACCATGGCGGACAAGATCGTGGTGATGAACGCCGGTCGGGTCGAACAGATCGGCGCGCCGCTCGCGTTGTACGACGACCCGGCCAACCTTTTCGTCGCCGGTTTCATCGGGTCGCCCGCCATGAACTTCCTGCCCGGCCGGCTCGGCGAAGGCGGGGCGGTGGTGCTCGAGAACGGCGCGCGCATCGGCGTCGCGAGCACGGCTGCCAAACCCGGCCAGGCCGTGACGGTGGGCGTGCGGCCGGAATCCCTCGAGATCGCCGCCGCCGGACTGGCCGCCGAGATTGTCGTGGTCGAGCCCACCGGTGCCGACACCCAGATCTACTGCACGCTCGCCGGGCGCGAGGTGAACGTGGTGTCGCGAGAGCGCCACGATTTCGCGCCGGGCGACAGCATCCGGCTGCGCGTGGCGCCCGACAAGGCGCTGCTGTTCGACGCCGAATCCGGGGCCCGGATCCGTTGAACGCCGCTGGCGTGCTCGACAACCGCAACGTCCTGGGGCTGCTGTTCCTGCTGCCGGCAGCGGCGCTGCTGCTGGTTTTCCTCACCTATCCGCTCGGTCTGGGGGTCTGGCTCGGCTTCACCGATGCCAAGATCGGCCGCGACGGCATCTGGATCGGGCTCGAGAACTATGAGTTTCTCTGGGGTGACCCGGTGTTCCGGTTGTCGGTGTTCAATACCTTCTTCTACACGCTGATCGCGAGCGTGCTCAAGTTCGGGCTCGGCCTGTGGCTCGCGCTGCTGCTCAACGAGCACCTGCCGTTCAAGGGCTTTCTTCGCGCCATCGTGCTGCTGCCGTTCATCGTGCCGACGGTGCTGTCTGCTATCGCGTTCTGGTGGATCTACGACACGCAGTTCTCGATCGTGAGCTGGCTGCTGACCCGGCTCGGGTGGATACACAGCAACATCAATTTTCTCGGCAGTCCGAACCCGGCGCGGGTGTCGGCCATCGTTGCCAACGTCTGGCGCGGCGTGCCGTTCGTGGCCATCTGCCTGCTCGCCGGGCTCCAGACCATCGCGCCGTCGCTCTACGAGGCCGCGGCTATCGATGGCGCCACCGGCTGGCAGCGGTTCCGCCATATCACCCTGCCGCTGCTGTCGCCCATCATCGCCGTGGTGATGACGTTCTCGGTGCTGTTCACGTTCACCGATTTCCAGTTGATCTGGGTGCTCACGCGTGGCGGGCCGATCAACGCGACCCATCTCATGGCAACGCTGTCGTATCAGCGCGCGATCCCGGGCGGTGCCCTGGGCGAAGGCGCCGCCATCGCCACCTCGATGATCCCGTTCCTGCTGGCGGCTATCCTGTTCTCGTATTTTGGTTTGCAGCGCCGCAAGTGGCAGCAGGGCGGGCGCGACTGATGGCAGCCGACTATCTCACGTCGCTGCCGCGCCGCTGGGTCACGATCTACATTCCGCTGATCGTGTTTCTGATCGTGCTGCTGTTCCCGTTCTACTGGATGGCCATCACCGCGTTCAAACCCGATGCCGAACTGATGTCGGCCACCGGGAACCCGTTCTGGGTGGTGCAGCCGACCCTGATGCACTTTCGCAAGCTGCTGTTCGAAACCGCCTACCCGACATGGTTGTGGAACACCGTCCTGGTCACCGTCAGCTCGACCGTGGTGTCGCTCGCCGCCAGCGTGTTCGCCGCGTATGCCATCGAGCGGCTGCGTTTTCGCGGCTCGCGCCAGGTCGGTCTGGGCATATTCCTCGCCTACCTGGTGCCGCCGTCGATCCTGTTCATCCCGCTGGCCTCGATGGTGTTCCAACTCGGCATCTTCGACACCCGGCTCGCCCTTATCCTCACCTATCCCACGTTCCTGATCCCGTTCTGCACCTGGCTGCTGATGGGCTACTTCCGCGCCATCCCCTACGAGCTGGAGGAATGCGCATTGATCGACGGGGCCACCCGCTGGCAGATCCTCACCCGGATCATCCTGCCGCTCGCGGTGCCCGGCCTGATCTCGGCGGGCATCTTCGCCTTCACCCTGTCTTGGAACGAGTTCCTGTACGCCCTGACCTTCATCTCGGCCTCCGAGAACAAGACCGTCCCGGTGGGCGTGATCACCGAGCTGGTCGAGGGCGACGTCTACCACTGGGGGGCGCTGATGGCGGGCGCCCTGGTCGGGTCGCTGCCGGTGGCGGTGCTCTACAGCTTCTTCGTCGAGCACTACGTGGCGGGGATGACGGGGGCGGTGAAGGAGTAGCCGACGGCTCTCCCCGACGCGCCCCGCGGCACGCGCCGCACCGGACCAACGTCGTTCCACCCGCCTCGTGCGGTCAGGACCGCCCCGCCGCTATAATCGAGCCCTTCATGCATTGCCAGGCCGAAGACCGGATACGGCCGTGTGATCCTGGCAGCGAAGCCTGTCACCGAGAGGAGAACCCCATGCTGCAAGCCGCCGATCTCACCATCC
Source organism: Betaproteobacteria bacterium (assembly GCA_031393885.1). Classification (GTDB taxonomy): domain Bacteria; phylum Pseudomonadota; class Gammaproteobacteria; order Burkholderiales. Next base: position 40,721 of record JANMWG010000053.1, read on the forward strand.
GCCTCAACGCCGCCGACGATGTCGTCATCGCCCGCGTCGACCTGCCGGCCGGCACCGAGATCATCAAGGAAAAGATCCGGGTCGCCGTGACGGTGCCGGCCGGACACAAGATCGCCACCCACGACATCAAGGAGGGCGAGCCGGTCCGCCGCTACAACCAGATCATCGGCTTCGCCACGCGCCCGATCAAGGCCGGCGAGCACATCCACGTGCACAACATCGGCATGGGCAGCTTCGAGCGCGATTACGCCTTCGGCGCCGACTGCCGCGCCACCGAATTCGTGGCGCAGCCCGCCACCTTCCAGGGCTATCTGCGCGCCGACGGCCGCGTTGCCACCCGCAACTACATCGGCATCGTCTCCACGGTGAATTGCTCGGCGCACGTCACGCGCATGATCGCCAAGCACTTCACCGACGATGTCCTGGCCGCGTTTCCCAATGTCGACGGCATCGTCCCGATCGTTCACGGCACCGGCTGCGGCATGGGCTCCACCGGCGAACCGGTCGAGGTGCTGCGGCGAGTGCTCGGTGGTTACGCGACCCACGTCAATTTTCACTCGACGCTCATGATCGGCCTGGGCTGCGAGGCCAACCAGATCAACGATCTGCTCGCCACGCAGGGGCTCAAGCGCACCGACCAGTTGCAGGCCTTCACCATCCAGGAAACCGGCGGCACCGGCAAGACCGTCAAGGAAGGCATCGCGCGCATCAAGGCGCTGCTGCCCGAGGCCAACAAGGTGGCGCGCTCCACGCAGCCCGCGAGTCACATCACGCTGGGCCTGCAATGCGGCGGTTCCGATGGCTATTCGGGCATCAGCGCCAACCCGGCGCTGGGCGCCGCGGTCGACCTGCTGGTTCGCCACGGCGGCTCGGCCATCCTGTCCGAAACCCCCGAGGTCTATGGCGCCGAGCACCTGCTCACGCGCCGTGCCGTCTCGCGCGAAGTCGGCGAGAAGCTGGTCAAGCGCATCAAGTGGTGGGAGCAATACACCGAGCGGCTCGGCGGCGAGATGAACAACAACCCGTCGCCCGGCAACAAGGCCGGCGGACTGACCACCATTCTCGAGAAGTCGCTGGGCGCGGTGGCCAAGGGCGGCACGACGGCCATGGTCGACGTCTACGAATACGCCGAGCGGATCAAGGCGAAGGGCTTCGTGTTCATGGACAGCCCGGGCTACGACCCGGTGTCGGCCACCGGGCAGGTCGCCAGCGGCGCCAACATGATCTGCTTCACCACCGGCCGCGGTTCGGCTTACGGCTGCAAGCCCGCGCCGTCGCTCAAACTCGCCACCAACTCGGCGCTGTTCGCCCGGCAGGAAGAAGACATGGACATCAATTGCGGCGTGATCGTCGATGGCAAAGCCAGCATCGAGGAGGTCGGCCAGGAGTTCTTCGAGCTGATCATCCGCACCGCGTCGGGCCAGAAGTCGAAGAGCGAGCAGTGGGGTTACGGCGAAGACGAATTCGCGCCGTGGATTCTCGGGCCGACGATGTAGCGTCGCGGCCTGACCGGCAACTGCACACGGCCGCGTCCCGCGGGCGCCCTGCGTCGGGCCCGTGACTCGCGGGCGTTTTTTCCAACTACCACCCAGGAGGACGTGACATGAGCGACGACAGCAGTGGCGATCCGCTGGAGTTCTTCCGCAAGATGTGGAATCCGATGTCGTTTCCGTTGCCCGGCATGTTCCAGCCCACCATGAACGTGGAGGACATCGAGAAGAAGCTTGCCGAGCTGCAGTCGGTGGAAACGTGGCTGAAGATGAACCTCACCTTCCTGCAGATGACCATCAAGACGCTCGACATGCAGCGGTCGGCGTTGCAGACCCTGCACGGTAGCTAGTGTGGGGTCAGGTCTTGCACGAACACATTCGTCCGACGATCGACGGTTGAATGACGGTCCGCCACGCCCGATCCAGATCGTCGATTCGATGCCCGGCGCCATGGCCCGGCAGGGGAACGTCCCCAGGGTCTCGCACGAACACATCCATTCTCGCTGGCCAGATTCATCCCATCGATCAAGTCATGAAGTACGCCGCGAGATAGCTGGCGCATTTTGCCGCCGTTGAGTGTTGCACCAGCACATTATCCCCACTCACCCCCACCCGCCAAATGAAAAAGGGACTTCAGTTGAACTGACGTACGGACGGCACTACATTTTTCGCATGTCACGTCCCCTGCGCATCGAACTGGCCGGCGGTCTGTACCACGTCACTTCGCGAGGTGACCGCCGCGAGGATATCTTCCTGAATGACGATGACCGGGTCGCCTGGCTCGAGATCGTCGGCGCGGTGTGCGCCCGCTTCAACTGGGCCTGTCACGCCTGGTGCCAGATGACCAATCACTACCACATGGTCATCGAGACGCCCGAAGCCAACCTGTCGCGGGGCATGCGGCAACTGAACGGGGTCTACACCCAGCACGTGAATCGTGCACATGCGCGCGTGGGCCATGTCTTCCAGGGGCGCTACCACGCGATCCTGGTCGAGAAGCAGGCCTATCTCAACGAGCTCGCCCGCTATGTCGTTCTCAACCCGGTTCGCGCCGGCATGGTCGAATCACCGGCGCAGTGGGCCTGGAGCTCCTTCCGGGCCATGACCGGCCACGCCAGTCGGCCGCCATGGCTGAACACCGATTGGATACTGGGCCAGTTCGGATCACGGCGCGATGAAGCGGTGGGTGCGTACGTCGATTTCGTCCGCGCGGGAGCCGGCTTGCCAAGTGTGTGGGACGGCTTGCGCAACCAGATCTACCTCGGCGGGGAGCGGTTCGTCGATCAACTCCAGGCGCAGACCGCGAAGGAGGCGGACCTGTCGGAGATACCCCGGATTCAACGCCGCCCGGTCGCGAAACCGCTGGCGGCGTATGCCGCCGATGACGTTGACCGCGCCCGGGCGATGGCGGCTGCGTTCAGGTCGGGCGACTACTCGATGAGGGAGATCGCCGATCACTTCGGCGTGCACTACTCCACCGTGAGCCGGTGCGTGATGAGGCATTCGGCTGATCGGTGTGACGGGTGATGTGTTGGTGCAAACCTCGGCATCCCCATTGCCCCGTTGTTGCGCAACGTC
>JANMWG010000102.1:0-4819 GCA_031393885.1 Betaproteobacteria bacterium
CGCCCTCGTCGAATCGGGCCAGCCCGCCGACGCCTTGCTCGCCTACCGCGAAGGCATCGCGGTGGCCGAAGCAAAGGGCGACAAACAAGCCGCCAAGGAAATGGCCGTATACGCCCGCCGTATCGAAAAGTCAGTTCACCAAGATCGAGACATGAGCAATGAAAATGGCTGATGAAGTCGGCGCAGAAGGCTTTTTTGCCGTGGGAAGAGTCAGCGGCAATATGACTAATCGCCGCCAACACCGAGCATAGAAGAAGCTCGGTCGGCCGCCACCGGAACGTAGCGAAAGCAGCGCGCCGACGGCGGTCTTCTACCCCAGATTCACCATCACATGCCGCACCACAGTGTAGTCCTCCAGCCCGTACATCGACATGTCTTTGCCGTAGCCGGACATCTTCATTCCGCCGTGCGGCATTTCGGTGGCGAGCATGAAGTGGGTGTTGATCCAGGTGGTGCCGTACTGCAGACGCGCGGCGGTCTTCATGGCGCACGAGACATCCCTGCTCCACACCGATGACGCGAGGCCGTAGTCGGAATCGTTGGCCCACGCTATAGCATCGTCGACATCGCCGAACGGCGTGACCGACACGACCGGCCCGAAGACTTCCTTGCGCACGATCTCGTCGTCCTGCGTTGCACCGGCCAGCACCGTGGGCTCGTAGTAGAAGCCGTTGCCGGCGCGCTTGTTGCCGCCGGTGACCACGCTGATGTGCTTGATTGCCTTGGCGCGCTCGACGAAACCGGCAACGCGATCGCGCTGGATGGCGCTGATCACCGGGCCCAGTTCGGTGGTCTCGTCGTCGGTTGGCCCCATCTTGAGCGAACCCACCGCGCTGCCGAGGTCGGCCACGAGCTTGTCGTAGATCTTTTTACCGGCATAGATGCGGCAGGCGGCGGTGCAATCCTGGCCGGCGTTGTAGTAGCCGAAGACCTTGATGCCCTCGACTACCGCATTCAGATCGGCGTCATCGAACACGATCACCGGCGCCTTGCCGCCGAGTTCGAGATGCGTGCGCTTGATGGTGTCGACCGCTGCCCGCAGCACGGCCTGACCGGTGCCGATGCTGCCGGTGACCGAGACCATGGCCACCTTCGGATGCGAGATGAGCGGCTGGCCGACCACCGGACCGCGGCCGTGCACGACGTTGACCACCCCTTCCGGAAACACCTCGGCAAGCAGTCGGGCAAACGCGAGCGTGCTGAGCGGCGTGAGTTCGGACGGCTTGATCACGACGGTGTTGCCGGCGGCGAGTGCGGGTGCGAGCTTCCACGCCGCCATCATCAGCGGATAGTTCCAGGGTGCGATCTGGGCGATCACGCCGATCGGGTCGCGCCGGATCATGCTGGTGTGGTTGGCGAGGTATTCCTTGGTGGCCAAGCCGGTGAGGCAGCGGGCGGCGCCGGCGAAAAAGCGATAGACATCGGCGATGGCGGGCAACTCGTCGGCCAGCGCCCGCATGTAGGGCTTGCCTGCGTTCTGCGACTCGATCGTGGCCAGGTTGACGGCTTCGTCCTCGATGCGGGAGGCGAGCTTGAGCAGGAGGTTCGAGCGTTCGGCGGGCGTGGTCTGCGACCATGACCCGAATGCCTTGTGCGCGGCTTTCACGGCGGCGTCCACCTGGCCGGGCGAGGCCTCGGGCACGGTGGCGAGCGTTGCGCCGGTGGCGGGGTTGAGCACGGCGATGCCCTCGCCTTCGCCCTTGACGAATTTGCCGTCGATCAGCAGGTCGGTGTCCATGGTTGCTCCTTTCTGTTTCGAAAAACTACTTTCTGATTGGCGACATTGCTCAGCGTCCCTCACCCTCGGTCCCTCTCCCGAGGGGAGAGGGATGTCTCCTGTGCCCTTCTCCCTCCGGGAGAAGGGCTGGGGATGAGGGAAACCTGAGCGTTGATTGCGAGGTTGCGTTGTTGGGAGACAGTCTTGTGGTTGTTGCAGTCATCTGGAGGCGTAGTGGCTGAACTTCATCGCTAATCAGCCGCAGCTTCCCAACCCCGCGCGGCGGGGAAGGCGTTCTCGAAGAAACAAAGGGTTAGCGATTCTGTTCCTTGAGAGGAACTACTTTGTGCTGCCCGCGACGTCGTGCGTGTCGCGGGTGAGATAGAAGGCGGTCACGATCGGAATGAACGTGACCGCGATGACGAACACGGCGACCACATTGGTCACCGGGCGCTGGCGCGGCCGGATGAGCTCGGACAGCATCCAGATCGGCAAGGTGCTCTGCTGCCCGGCGGTGAAGGTGGTGACGATGACTTCGTCGAACGAGAGTGCAAATGCCAGCATGCCCCCGGCGAGCAGCGCGGTGGCGATACTCGGCAACACAACATAGCGCAACGTCTGGAAGCCGTCGGCGCCGAGATCCATCGAGGCTTCGATCAGCGCCCGGTTGGCGCGGCGGAATCGCGCCAGCACGTTGTTGTAAACCACCACGATGCAGAAGGTCGCGTGGCCGAGCACGATGGTCCAGTAGCTGAACTCGATCTCGGCCAAGCCGATGGCAGAGCGCAGCGCGATGCCGGTGATGATGCCGGGCAGCGCGATCGGCAGGATCAGCAGCAGCGAGATCGCTTCGCGGCCGAAGAAGCGCGAGCGCCACACCGCGGCGGCCGCGAGCGTGCCGAGTACCATGGCCACGGCCGTGGAAACCGCCGCGACGCGGATCGACAGCCCCAGCGCCGCGCGGATGTCCTCGCGCCCGAAAGCCACCGCGAACCATTTGGTAGTGAAACCGGGGATCGGAAACACGAAGCTCTTTTCTTCGATGCTGAAGGCGTAGAGCACGATGATCGCGAGCGGGATATGCAGGAACAACAGGCCACCGAGCGCCGCGAGCTTCAGGCCCCGGCCGGCGCGCGGGCCATGGTCAGAGGGCATCGAAGGCGCCGAGCCGTTTGGCGAGCGTGAGATAGACCCCCATGATCACGATGGGCACCACCGTGAACGCCGCAGCAAGCGGAATGTTGCCGGCCACGCCCTGCTGCGAATACACCGCCTGACCGAGAAATGGCGTCGACGAGCCGATGATGCCGGGGATGATGTAGTCGCCCAGCGTGAGCGAGAAGGTGAAGATAGAGCCGGCGACCACACCCGGAAAGGCCAGCGGGAAGATCACCTTGCGAAAGGTGTGGCCCGGATCGGCGCCGAGATCGCCCGAGGCCTCGATCACCGAGCCCGGCACGCGCTCGAGCGCTGCCACCACCGGCAGGATCATGAAGGGCAGCCAGATGTAGGTGAACACCAGGAAGGTGCCGATGTAGGAGGTGGACAGCGACGGCCCGCCGACCACCGGCGTGGCCAGCGCGGCATCGAGCAGCCAGGTCAGATGCAGTTGCGCCATCACCCAGCTCACGATGCCTTCCTTGGCGAGGATCAGCTTCCACGAGTACACCCGCACCAGATAGCTCGACCACAGCGGCAGCATCACGCCCAGGTACATCACCGCCTTGGTGCGGATGCCAGCGAACCGCACCATGTAGTACGCGATCGGGAAAGCGATCAGCGCCGCCGCGATGGTGACGACCACCGCCATCAGGAACGTACGCAAGACGATATCGCCGTTGGCCGGATTGGTGACGAAACCGCTCCAGGTGACGAGCGAGAACTCCTGCACCACCACGCCCGAGAACTCGTCCACCGCAAAGAAGCTCTGCGCGAGCAGCGCGAACAGCGAGCCGAGGTAGATGACGCCCAGCCACAGCAGCGGCGGCCCGAGCAGCACCAGCAGCAGCAAGCGCGGGCGCAGGTAGAGCGAGGTGGACAGGCGCTGGGAGAACGACGCTTCGCGCGGCAGCGCCGCGGCGGTCGTCATGATGCGTCGGCAACCGCCTGGATATGCTTGCGGTCGACCATCAGCCGCACTTCGGCACCGGGAACGCGGTCAGGCAGAGCCACGCCGCCATCGAGATTCTGCTCGATCACGATCAACTCGCCACCCTCGACTTCCACGTTCAGGCGCGAGGTGGCGCCGAGATAGGTGATGGCAGAGATGCGTCCGTGGATGCTGGCGACATCGGGACTGAAACCGGCTGCGTCATCGACCACCCGGATGCGCTCCGGGCGGATCGCGAACGTTGCCGGAAATCCGCCCATGCGCTGCGCGAGATAGCCTTCGAGCAGGTTGGTCTGGCCGACGAAACCGGCCACGAACACGCTCGCCGGATGATCGTAGACCTCGGCCGGCGCGCCGATCTGTTCGATGCGACCCCGGTTGAACACGGCCAGGCGATCGCTCATTGCGAGCGCCTCGCCCTGATCGTGCGTAACGTAGACGAAGGTGATGCCAACTTGGCGCTGGATCGCCTTGAGCTCGGCCTGCATGGTCTCGCGCAGCTTGCGATCGAGCGCGCCGAGAGGCTCATCGAGCAGCAGCACGCGCGGCCGGTTGATGAGCGCACGCGCCAGCGCCACCCGCTGGCGCTGCCCGCCCGACAGCTGCCCGGGCCGCCGCGCATACAAGCCGTCTAGCTTGACCATCGCCAGCATCTCGTCGGCCTGCCGGCGCCGTTCGGCCTTGGGCACCTTGCGGATCATCAGGCCGTACTCGACGTTCTCGCCCACGCTCATGTGCGGGAACAGGGCGTAGTCTTGAAACACCGTATTGACGTCGCGCCGGTACGGCGGCACGCCCTCGACGTTGGCGCCATGCACCTGGATGTGGCCGCTCGAAGGCTGTTCGAACCCGGCGATCAGCCGCAGGCAGGTGGTCTTGCCCGACCCGGACGGGCCCAGCATCGAGAAGAACTCGCCGTCTTCGATGCTGAACGAGACATCGTCGACCGCCCGCACCTCGCCGAAGCTGCGGCTGACGCGGTCGAAGACTAC
>JANMWG010000137.1:0-9578 GCA_031393885.1 Betaproteobacteria bacterium
GGAGACATCTCTCTCCTCTCGGGAGCAGGAGACATCTCTCTCCTCTCGGGAGCCGGACACATCCCTCTCCCCTCGGGAGAGGGACCGAGGGTGAGGGACGCTGAGCAATGTCGCCAATCAGGTACATCAAAGCTTGCGGCGATCGGCGAACGGATTGCGGCCGTGCTTGAACTGGACTCGCAACGGTGTGCCGGCCAGCGAAAACGCATCGGCAAACGCATGCTCGAGGTAGCGCCGATAGCTCTCGGGCACATGGTCGAGCGCGTTGCCGTGAATGATGATCAGGGGTGGATTCGACCCACCTTGATGGGCGTAGCGTAGTTTCGGCCGGACCGGACCGGTGGTGCGCGGCGGTTGCTGTTTGGCGACGGCCTCCATCAGCACCCGGGTGAGCCGGGGGGTGGGCAGCTTTGCCATCGCGGCGGCAAAGGCGGCATCCACCGAGGTCATGACACCGTTCAATCCCGTGCCCTTCAACGCCGAAATCTGGTGAACGCGCGCGAACCCGAGAAAGTTCAGCTTGCGCGCGAAATCGCGCTTCACCTGCTCGCGCACACCGGGATCGAGGCCTTCCCACTTGTTGATGGCGACCACCAGCGCCCGGCCTGCCTCGACGATGAAACCGGCGATGTGGGCATCCTGATCCGAGACGTCCTGACGCGCATCGAGCACCAGGATCACCACGTTGGCATCCTCGATCGCCTGCAGGGTCTTGAGCACCGAGAACTTCTCGACCGCCTCCTCGATCTTGCCGCGGCGGCGCACGCCGGCGGTGTCGATCAGGGTGTAACGCCTGCCCTTGCGTTCGAAATCGATATCAATGCTGTCACGCGTGGTGCCGGGCTGATCGAAGGTGATCACCCGCTCCTCGCCGAGGATGGCATTGACCAGCGTCGACTTGCCGACGTTGGGGCGGCCGACCACGGCGATGCGCGGCGCGTCGGTTTCGGGTTCGGGCTCGGCCACCGGAATCGACTCGAGCACCAGATCGATCAGTTCACGCACCCCGTCGCCGTGAGCGGCGGAAATCGCCAGCGGATCGCCCAGGCCGAGCTCGTGGAACTCGGCGGCGGCGATTTCGCTGCGCATGCCCTCGGCCTTGTTCACCACCAGCCACAGCTTGCAGCCGCTGCGCCGCAAGCGCTCGGCCACCTCGCGGTCCTGCGGGGTCAGGCCCTGGCGCCCGTCGACCAGCATCACCACGGCGTCGGCTTCATCCACCGCCTGCATGGTCTGCCGCGCCATCTGGTGCAGGATGCCGTCCTTGGCCACCGGCTCGAAGCCGCCGGTGTCGACCACCAGGTGCGGCTTCTCGCCGAGCCGCCCGTGGCCGTAGTGACGGTCGCGGGTGAGCCCGGGCAGGTCATGCACGATGGCGTCACGGCTGCGCGTGAGCCGGTTGAACAAGGTCGACTTGCCCACGTTGGGCCGGCCGACCAGAACCACGGTGGGTTTCATGGGCGGCGCATCAGCGTATGGTTACCGCGAACAGGCTGCCCTCTCGGGTCTGGACGATCAGGTTGCCTTCGCCCACGTACAGCGGCGCCGAGCTGATCGGGCCGCCGTCGGTCGCCAACCGCGTGACCAGTGCCCCGTCCTCACGATCGAAGAAATGCAGGTAGCCCTCGAAATCGCCGACCACGATGTAGCGGCCGATCACGCCCGGCGAGCCGAGCGAACGGTGGGCGAGGATGTCCTGCTTCCAGATGCTGGCGCCGGTGTCGCGGTCGACCGCGTGCAGGTTGCTGGCCTCGTCGACATAGTAGAAATAGCGGTGGTCGGCGCCGAGCCCGCCGGTCCCGGAGGCGTCGCGCGCCCAGACCAGCGCGCCGCGCAGGGCGTCGAAGCAGCCGATCCGGCCCTGGAAGGCAATGGCGCAGACCTGCCCGTCTGCCGCCACCGGCGTGCTCACGACGTCGGTCACGCGCTCGAGCTCGGTGTCGCCGCGCGGCTGCGAAACGGCCGACTCCCACAACAGCGTGCCGGTGGACAACGACAGGGCAATCAGCTTGCCGCCCGGCATGCCGGCGAACACCGAGCCCTTCGAGATCGCCACGCCGGCCGGGGTGCGGATGAGCAGCGCGGGCAGCGTGCCCACATACTCCCAGCGCCGGGTGCCGTCAGCCGCATCGAGCCCGTGGATGTGGCCGTCGCTGGTGCGGACCACCACCACGCCGTCGTCGAACGCCGGCGGACTCAGCACTTCGCTCGACACCTGCGATGTCCACCGGGGCTTGCCGTCGGCGGTATAGGCCAGCACCATGCCCTTGGACGTGCCGACCGTCACCAGGCCGCTGAAGGCTTCGGTGCCGCCCGACACCCGGGACTTGGCGTCGATCCGCCATTTCTGACGACCATTGCGGGCATCGAACCGCGCGATCGCGCCGTCGGTACCGGCGGCGAATACATCGCCATCCCAGATGGCAGGGGTGAACACATAGGGGCCGGCGTCACCCACCGATGCCCGCCAGGCCACCTTCGCGTTTGCCCGGGGCTTGAACTCCTTAAGCTCGGTGGGCTTCGGACCGGTATCGCTGGAGCAACCGGCAACCGCCGCCGCGGTCGCCACCGCGACCAGCCAGACCCACCGCTCGAGGCGCGTCGATGTCATTTGGCGCCGAGCGCGTCGCGCTTGATCTCGACCAGATTACGGTACTGGTTCGACTTTGGCAGCTTGTCGAGCGCGACCTGATAGGCGCCACGGGCCTCGTCGATCTTGCCCTGCGCGACGAAAACATCGCCGCGCGCATCGGCGAACAGCGCGACGAACGATTCCGGCGCCGTCACCGACAGGGCCTGCAAGGCCTCCGGATACTTCTTCTGTTCTTGCAGCACCGCGCCCAGCCGCAGGCTCGCCAGCGCGCTGGTCTGGGGATCACGCGCGTTGGCGGCGGCCCAGCGCAATTGTTCCTCGGCGATGGTGATCTGGTTGCTGTCGAAGCTCTGCTTCGCCACCAGCAGCGCGCCGCGCGCGCCGTAGGCCGTGCGCGCGAAGTCGGTCATCAGCCGGCGCGACAGCTCGAGGCTGTGCTTGGCGTCGTTGATGCGCACCGCCTCTTCCAGCTCGGCGAATACGCCCGCCGCCTTCAATGCCTGTTCCTGCTGGTAGTAACGCCAGGCCTGGATGCCGGCAACACCGAGGACGAAGGCGATCGCGGCGGCGATGACCAGGCGGCCGTATTGGCTCCACCAGGCCTTGAGGTTGTCGATGTTTTCCTGTTCTTCGAGATCGTAGACCGCCATGTTTCCCTATCCTCTTCCGTGACCGATGCACGCGGCCAGGTCGGCGACCTTGACCCGCGTCTGTTGTATGGCTTCGCGCAGCGGCTTGACACTCGCCTCGCCGGCCTGCGCCTCGTCATCGCCGATGATGACGGCGTAGCGCGCGCCGCTCGCGTCGGCGCGTTTCATCTGCGACTTGAAGCCGCCACCGCCGTAATGCAGCGCCACCGAAATGCCGGCGTCGCGCAGGTGTTCGGCAACATGCCATGCGTGCGCTTCGGCCTGCTCGCCGCTCCAGACGAGGTAGGCCTCGGCAGCGGCGTCTGCCGTAACGGCGCCGCCTGCTTCGAGCAGCGCGATCAGGCGTTCGACACCCATCGCGAATCCGCATGCGGGCGCCGGCTTGCCGCCGATCTGCTCGATCAGGCCGTCGTAGCGGCCACCGGCACAGACGGTGCCCTGAGCGCCGAGTTCGGTGGTAACCCACTCGAACACGGTGCGATTGTAGTAGTCGAGCCCGCGGACCAGGCGCGGATTGATGCGGAAGCCTACGCCGGCGATACGCAGCAAGCGCTGGACGTCGTCGAAATGGCGGCGCGATTCGTCGTCGAGATCGTCGTCCAGACGCGGGGCACCCTCGATCACCGCCTGCAGCGCGGGGTTCTTGCTGTCCAGCACCCGCAACGGGTTGCTGAGCAGGCGGCGTTTAGAATCGGCATCGAGCACGGCTTCGTGCTGCGAGAGATAGTCGACCAGGCGCGAGCGGTAGCGCGCCCGCGCCTCGGTCGAGCCGAGGCTGTTGATCTCGAGAGCGATGCCGCGCAGGCCGAGGTCGCGCCAGAGGCGATCGATCATCACCATGTGTTCGGCGTCGACGTCCGGACCGGCGTAGCCGAGCGCCTCGACCCCGATCTGGTGAAACTGCCGGTAGCGGCCTTTCTGCGGTTTCTCGTGCCGGAACATGGGGCCGGCATACCAGAGCCGCTGACCGCCGCCGTAGAGCAAATTGTGCTGGACCACCGCGCGCACGCATGAGGCCGTGCCTTCGGGCCGCAGGGTCAGGCTGTCGCCGTTCAACCGGTCGGTGAAGGAGTACATCTCCTTCTCGACGATGTCGGTGACTTCGCCGATGGAGCGGACGAACAGGTCGGTGCTCTCGACCACCGGCAAGCGGATCTGGCGGTAGCCATAGCGGCGCAGCCAGGCGCGCACGGTGTCCTCGAAGAAGTCCCACACCGGAGCCTCGTCGGGCAACACGTCTTTCATGCCACGGATGGCCTGGAGGGTCTCTGTCATGGATGCACGCTGTACGGCAAACGGCGCGTCAGGCGTCGACTCGGGCGGGAGTCTCCGCGGGCGACGGCACCGCGCCATAGCGGCGCACCACGTAGTTATCGACGATCGCCTGAAATTGCTCGGCGATGCGATCGCCCTTGAGCGTCACGGTCTTGCGGCCGTCGACATAGACCGGCGCGACCGGATTTTCGCCGGAACCCGGCAGGCTGATGCCGACATTGGCCTGCTTGCTCTCGCCCGGGCCATTGACCACGCAACCCATGACCGCAACGTGCATGTCTTCGACGCCGGGATAGTGCCCGCGCCACACCGGCATCTGCTCACGCAGCCAGCTCTGGATGCGCGCGGCGAGTTCCTGGAAGACCGTGCTGGTGGTGCGACCGCAGCCGGGGCACGCGATGACCAGCGGCGCGAACGAGCGCAGCCCCATGGTCTGCAAGAGTTCCTGGGCGACGACGACTTCACGGGTGCGGTCGCCGCCCGGTTCAGGCGTGAGCGACACGCGGATGGTGTCGCCGATGCCCTCCTGCAGCAGCACCGCCATGGCCGCCGACGAGGCCACGATGCCCTTCGACCCCATGCCGGCTTCGGTCAGGCCCAGATGCAGGGGATAGTCGCAGCGGGCGGCCAGATTGCGGTAGACCCAGATCAGATCCTGCACGCCGCTCACCTTGGCCGACAGGATGATGCGGTCGCCCGGCAGCCCGAGCGCCTCGGCCGACGCCGCGCTCTCGAGCGCCGAGGCGATGAGTGCCTCACGCGTGACCTGCGCGGCTTCCAGCGGCTGGGCCCGGCGCGCGTTCTCGTCCATCAATCGCGCCAGCACCTCGGCGTCGAGGCTGCCCCAGTTCACGCCGATGCGCACCGGCTTGTCGTGACGGCACGCCATCTCGATCATGGTGGCAAACTGCTCGTCGCGCTTCGATCCCTTGCCGACGTTGCCGGGGTTGATGCGGTACTTCGCCAGCGCCCGCGCGGCCTCGGGATACTGCGTCAGCAGTCGGTGGCCGTTGAAATGGAAATCGCCCACCAGCGGCACGTTGCAACCCATCGCATCGAGTCGCTCACGGATCTCGGCGACTGACGCGGCCGCTTCGGGAGAATTGACGGTGATGCGCACCACCTCCGAACCGGCGCGCGCCAGATCGAACACCTGCCGGGCCGTGCCGGTGGCGTCAGCGGTGTCGGTGTTGGTCATCGACTGCACCATGACCGGCGCGTCGCCACCCACGAAGACGTGTCCGATCCGGACCTGTCGCGACCGGCGGCGCGGTGTGGGTGTCAGGGCCATACGGTCACTCCAGGGTCAGGTGTGCGACATCGGTCTGCGTATACGGCGCGAGGTCGATGTCGTGCCCGTTGAACGTGACCGCCACGCCCGAGGCGTTGCCGACCACCAGCGAAAACGGCGGCGTGCCATGAACCACGCGCTGCGCCCCGGCGGGGTTCAACTGCGAAAACACCACGGCGCCGGTGCGGTCTCGAATCTCGACCCAGGCATCGCGCCTGAACGAGAGGCGAATGGCGGGGGAGGCCACGGCGTCGGCCGGGTTGGCGGCGGCGCCCTGCTGCGGCGGCGGCGCGGCGAGATCGACGGGCGCGGCGCCGGCAGCGTGTTCCACGGTCTGGCCGCCCGACACGCCTGCGGCAGCGTCGGTGGCGCCCTGCGTCGATGGCGCCGGTGCGGCCTCGCTCGCGGACCCGAGCGTTTGCGGCAACGTCACCGCGACCACCGAGCTGTTCGGGGCCGAGGCCGACTGATGCAACAACAGGTAGCCCACCAGCAGCGCCACCGTTATCGCGACGGCCCCGATGACCCAGCGGCGCGAGCGGACGTTGTCGCTCGCGAACAGGGGAATCGGCATCACGATGTCGCCGCCGTGCGGCGCAATGACGGCGGCGACGGCCTTCTGCGCGGCGACAATGGCGGGGAGCCCGTCGGTGGGCGCTTCGAGCGCGACACCGGCCATCTCGAGCAGCGGCTGGGCGTCGATCCCGAGCACCCGCGCATAGTTGCGGATGAAGCCGCGCACGAATACCCGGCCCGGCAGCGCCGCGAAGTCGTCGCGCTCCATGGCTTCGACCTGCCGCGGGAACAGCTTGAGCTGGCGCGCCACGTCGGCGATCTCGAGCCCCTGCAGCAGTCGCGCCGCGCGCAACTGATCGCCTGGGCCAGGCAGGGTTGGCGGCACCACGCGCTCGGGGGCAGGCGCCACGCTGAATTCATCGCTCACTCGAACCGTCCTTCGTTCAGCGCGCGCGTCTCGGGGGCGCTCGGGAAACGGCCGCGCAGCTGACTACTGTACGACGCCATTGCGTTGCGGTCACCCAGCAATCGTTCCATCCGCACGCCGAGCCACAGCGCGGAGGCATCCGGGTTCTGCACCACCTGCATGTAGCGGGAGAGCGCGGCGCTGGATTTTTCGAGATCGCTCTGCTGGTAGTAGAGCTGGGCGAGGTTGATGAGCGCCCGTGGATCGCTCGGCTGCAATTGCAGCGCTTTCTGGAAATACTGCTCGGCGGTCTTCTCGTCGCCCGACCGCCGGGTGCAGACGCCGGCGTTGACATAGGCTTCCCAGGGGCTCTTGTACAGCGGGTTCTTCAGCGCCGCCAGGAAGTACCGCACCGACTCCTTCTCGAACCGGCGATCGCACAGGAACATGCCGAAGTTGTTGTTGGCGTCGGAGTCGTTGCCATCGAACCTGAGCGCGCGCTCGAAACTCGCGCGCGCCTTGTCGTCCTGGCGCAGGCCCATGTAGACCAGGCCGAGCGAGTTGTGCGCCGGCACGTATTTCGGATCGGCCTCGATCGCCTGATTGAGTTCGTCCAGGGCGACGCCCAACTGGCCGATCTGGTAGTAGCTGGCGCCGAGCTCGGTGTGAATGCGCGCCCGTTCGGTCGGGGTGGCCGGCGTGGCCGCCGGGCTCGACTGCGCCGGCTGCGGGGCGGGTTCTTCGCGCTTCGGCGCCGACGAGCCGCAGCCGGACAGCACCAGTGCGAGCAGCATGGAAGCCAGCGCCCGAAGCTTCATGGTGAAGCCGGCAACCGGTCGTGACGCGCCAGGCGGCTGGTGCGATCGACCACGCGGCCAGCCAGTTGGCCGCAGGCGCCGTCGATGTCGTCGCCACGGGTCCGGCGCACGGTGGTGACGAAGCCCGCCGACAACAGCACCCCCTGGAATGCCACGATCGCGTCGTGCGGCGAACGCCGGAAACCCGAATCCGGAAACGGATTGAAGGGAATCAGGTTGAACTTGCACGGCAGGTCGCCGACCAGATCGACCAGCTCGTGCGCCTGCGCCACCGAATCGTTAACGCCGTCGAGCATCACGTATTCGAAGGTGACGAAGTCGCGCGGTGAACCCTGCCGCTGCCATTTCACGTTCTTCGCAGCGGCGGCGCGGGGGGCTTCATCGGCATCGTCGGGGCCGCTGCCGGCGGTATCGATGTAGCGGCGGCAGGCGGCGAGCAGTTCGCGCAGGGGCCACTTGCGGTTGATCGGCACCAGCACGTCGCGCAGGGTGTCGTTCGGGGCGTGCAACGACACTGCCAGCGACACCGGGAGCGCTTCGCGCAGCCGGTCGATCCAGGGCACCATGCCCGACGTGGACAACGTGACCCGGCGGCGGGACAAGCCGTAGGCATCGTCGTCGAGCATGATTCCCATGGCGGTCACGACCGCGTCGAAATTGGCGAGCGGCTCGCCCATGCCCATCATCACGACGTTGGTGACCGGGCGATCGCCGTGAGCGAGATCGGCACCCAGCGCCCGGTTGGCGAGCCAGAGCTGACCGATGATTTCACCGGCGTCGAGATTGCGGTTGAACCCCTGCCGACCGGTGGAACAGAACGCGCATTCGAGCGCGCAGCCCACCTGGCTCGAAACACACAGGGTGCCTCGCGACGCTTCAGGAATGTAGACCGTCTCGATGCCATTGGCGGTGCCCGCGGCCAGCAGCCACTTGCGCGTGCCGTCGGTAGCGACGGCGTCGCTCATGACCGCCGGCGCCTCGATGCGCGCGAGGCCCGCGAGCCGCTCGCGCAAGGCTTTCGGCACATCGGTCATCTGCTCGAACGACGCGGCCCCGCCACGATGCATCCAGCGCATCAACTGACGGGCGCGGAACGGCTTCTCGCCGAGTTCGCCCAGCCAGGCGGCCAGCGCGGCCGTGTCGAAATCGAGCAGGTTGACGGACATCAGCGCGAATAGACGTTCAGCGCCGGAAAGAAGTAGGCGATCTCGTTGGCGGCGGTGCCGGCGGCATCGGAGCCGTGCACGGCGTTGGCGTCGATCGAATCGGCGAAATCGGCGCGGATCGTGCCCTTGTCGGCTTGCTTCGGATCGGTGGCGCCCATCAACTCGCGATTGCGGGCGACGGCGCCCTCGCCTTCGAGTACCTGCACCATGACCGGGCCGGAGATCATGAACGTGACCAGATCGTTGAAGAACGGCCGCGCCTTGTGAACCGCGTAGAAGCCCTCGGCGTCGGCGCGCGACAGGTGGACCATGCGTGCCGCGATGACCTTCAGACCGGCCGACTCGAAGCGGGTATAGATCGGTCCGATCACGTTCTTGGCCACCGCATCGGGTTTGATGATGGACAGGGTGCGTTCAACCGCCATGTTGCTTCTCCGTAAAAAGTGTCTTCCGATATCGAGCCGGAAAAGATTATTTAGCTAATTCATGAGGATAGCACAAGCCCTACCGCTGCGGAACGTTCCGTGCCGCAAAGCGGGGCCTGATTTGCGACATTGCTCAGCGTCCCTCACCCTCGGTCCCTCTCCCGAGGGGAGAGGGATGTGTCCTGCTCCCGAGGGGAGAGGGATGTGTCCTGCTCCCGAGCGGAGAGGGATGTCTCCTGCTCACGAGGGGAGAGGGATGTCTCCTGCTCACGAGGGGAGAGGGATGTGTCCTGCTCCCGAGGGGAGAGCGATGTGTCCTGCTCCCGAGGGGAGAGCGATGTGTCCTGCTCCCGAGGGGAGATCGATGTGTCCAGCTCACGAGGGGAGAGCGATGTGTCCTGCTCACGAGGGGAGAGCGATGTGTCCTGCTCCATTCTC
>JANMWG010000145.1:0-3183 GCA_031393885.1 Betaproteobacteria bacterium
TGGCGCGCGCGGCTCGTGACCACTGGCGCTGCTGGAGGGCGGCATTCTACGGGGTCGGCCGTTGCCGTTCCAGCGCACCGACCGATCCTGCCCGCCTGCTCACTCGATCTCGAGGTGCATGTCGCCATCGGCGATGAGCCATGCGAACACGGCGCGCTTCATGAGAATCGAGAGGGCAAGGCCGATTCATTCGACCAGCGGCAAGGCTTCGAAGCCGCTGGTCCCCACGGGCTTCAGAATGTGCGTGAACGGCGTACCGGTGATGGGCGGGAGCCTTGGCGCCCGACTGTCAATGAGGCAAGAGAAAAATGTAACTTTGCCGTGTTTCAGATACGCGAAAGTTAGGATTTCGGGCGGATGCGCCCATGCACGGATGTATCGCCCTCCTAGCTACATTTCGACATGAAAACCTAAAAACAACATGACGCATTAACCTAAAGATGACCTGATTAGCGACATTGCTCAGCGTCCCTCACCCTCGGTCCCTCTCCCAAGGGGAGAGGGATGTCTCCTGCTCCCTTCTCCCTCGGGGAGAAGGGCTGGGGATGAGGGAAGCCTGAGCGTTGATTGCGGGGTTGCGTTCTTGTGGGCCAGTCTTGTGGTTGTTGCAGTCATCTGGAGGCGTAGTGGCTGAACTTCATCGCTAATCAGGAAAGATGATGAGACACAAAAACCTGTAAACCGAAACGCCGGACAGCCCGCGACAATGGCTACGTCCGCCGACAAGCTCGCGGAGCTGCTGGCGGGGCTGGTCAGGCGCTCGAGCCGGCGACGGGGTAAGCAGTCACAAGATATCTCTCAAGAGACTGTTATATGGTTTAATGATCTCTTGAGAGATATTTTCTTTGATATTCATTTGTTCAGCGCGGTACCGCATCTGCCGACGTAGTGCCCGATACAGGGGTGAATCATGAGCGCCCGGAACAAGCTGCTGACCGCCCCGCCCTATCCCGTAGAGCAGACGCTCCGGCGGCTGGGAGCGAACCTGCGCACGGCGCGCCTGCGGCGAAACCTCACGATCGGCGACATGGCGGAAAAGATCGGCACCGGTCAGCGCGCGGTTATCGATGCCGAGAAGGGCAAACCTTCGACCGGCATTGCGGTTTATATGGCGATGCTGTGGGCGCTCGATCTTCTGGATCAAATGGTCGACGTCGCCGCGCCGGAAAAAGACGACGAAGGCCAGACCCTCGCACTGTCCCGCGAACGCACCCGCGCGCGGCCGAAGGCCGGGTTGGACAATGACTTCTGACGCAGTCACGTCCCCCCAGCTCTCTGCGTTCGCTACCCCAACAGGGGGGGCGGCGCCCTTGGGGGAGGCCCGGCGGGCGCCCGGCGAGTGCTTCGTCTACATCACCCTGCCCGGACAGACCGAGCAGGTGACGGCCGGGCGTTTCACGCTGGCCCTGGATCGCAGAGGAATACCGGAAGGGCGTTTCGTCTACGGCCGCAGCTATCTCGAGCGCCCGAACGCGGTGGCGCTAGATCCGGTCGAGTTGAAGCTCTCCCCCCGCACCTATGCCACGGCGGCGCTCGGCGGTGTCTTCGGCGCGCTGCGCGATGCCAGCCCGGACTTTTGGGGCCGGCGCGTGATTCAGCGCTATCTCGGCAAGGCGCAGCCGGGCGAGATGGAGTACCTGCTGCATTCCCCGGATGACAGGGCAGGCGCATTGGGTTTCGGGCTCAACCAGACCCCACCTGCGCCCAGGCGTGCCTTCAACCAGACCCTTGATCTTGCGAAAGTCCAGTCGATAGCGGACGCCCTCGTCGCCGACGATGATCGCCGGGAGGGTGTTGGCGCTGCCATCGGTGCTGTCGATCACGAACAGGTCGAGAACCTCCTGCTGATCGGCACATCGATGGGCGGTGCGCGGCCCAAGGCCGTGGTCGAAGACGACGCCGGATTGTGGATCGCGAAGTTCAACCGGCCCGATGACAACTGGAATAGTGCGAGAGTCGAGCATGCCATGCTGATCCTCGCGCGGGCCTGCGGCCTTATCACGGCAGAAAGCCGCGTGGTCGACGTTGCGGGGCGCGACGTTCTGCTCGTCAAGCGATTCGACCGTGAAAGGACACGAGTCGGCTATCTGCGCGCCCGTATGATCTCGGCCCTGACGCTGCTGCGCGCGGAAGACACCTACCAATCCCGCGACAAGTGGTCGTATGTGCTGCTGGCCGAGGAGGTGCGGCGCGTCTGCGCCGACCCGGCGCGGAACGCCACCGAGCTGTTCCGCCGCCTGTGTTTCAACGCGCTGATCTCGAACATCGACGATCACCCGCGCAACCACGCGCTGATCGCGAAACAGGCGGACTGGAAATTGTCGCCGGCCTATGACCTGACGCCGGCGGTTCCGGTCAGCAGGGACCGGCGCGATCTGGCGATGGCGTGTGGCGACGCCGGCCGTTTTGCCAACGCGGAAAACCTGCTGTCGCAAAGCGCCCGGTTTCTGCTCGAACGCGATGAGGCCGGTGCCATTGTCAGCGCCATGGAAGCGCAGGTGCGCGGGGCCTGGCATGCCACGGCGCGCGGCGCCGGTGTTTCGGAGCGGGATTGCGAGAAGATCGCGTCGGCGTTCGCATATCCGGGGTTCCGTCAGGCGGCGCGTGGCGATGGGGCGAGCGCATGACGACCGACCCGGCCCGCCTGCGGTAAAGTTCGGGCGCCAGGTGCGCCGACCGATGCGCGCCGACCGTACCACCCGAGGGGGAGAGCATGAAAGTTCGCGCTGCCGTGGCCTACAAGGCCGGCGCACCACTGAGCATCGAGACCGTTGACCTCGACGGCCCGCGTGCCGGCGAAGTGCTGGTCGAGATCAAGGCCACCGGCATCTGCCATACCGATGAATTCACGCTCTCGGGCGCCGACCCCGAGGGGCTGTTCCCGGCGATCCTCGGCCACGAAGGCGCCGGCGTCGTGGTCGATGTCGGGCCCGACGTGAAGAGCCTGAAGAAAGGCGACCACGTCATCCCGCTGTACGTGCCCGAGTGCCGCGAGTGCGACTACTGCACCTCGCACAAGACCAACCTGTGCCAGTCGATCCGCGTCACCCAGGGCCAGGGGCTGATGCCGGACGGCACCAGCCGCTTCTCCATCGGCGGCAAGAAGCTGCACCACTACATGGGCACCTCGACGTTCGCCAACTACACGGTGGTGCCGGAGATCGCGCTCGCGAAGATCCGCGA
>JANMWG010000171.1:0-32749 GCA_031393885.1 Betaproteobacteria bacterium
CCGGTGCGACCCTAGCAGCCTGTCGGACTCAGGATGATTCGGCTGCAACGGCGGGAGAGCGGTCCATATCTCGCCGATTTCTCCTGGCATATTCCCGATATGCGCGTCGAAATCGACAAAATATGGCCTCGCTCCCCCGCCGTTTCGCTATCGAACCCCTAAGCCCGACAGGCTGCTAGGTTTCAACACCGCCGATCGGGTGCTGTTCCCGGGCAAACTTTCGATCGACTCGAGGTGCTGCCCAAAAAAGGGCGATCCGGCGGGGAAATGTCAGGTTGGTCGGAAATGGCCGCTGGCGGGTCTCACGCCACGTCGTCTCCCGCCATGAGTCCATGTGAGCCAACCCGCCAAACTGGGTTATGCTTTTGCGACGCCAATTCGTGTGCAAATCGCTGGTGCTGTGCTGAAAATGCTGGTTCGTCTCAGAGACCGACGTGTTGCCCGGCGCAGCATCACGTATGTGTCACCGGCACGCACAATGCATCGTCACCGGTTTACAACCGGGATACGACAGCGCGCGCGCGAGTCGAAACAACCGATCTTCTACCGGCATGGACCGAAAACGAATCTTCGATCTGGCAGTGACGCTCGCCGGGGCCGTCGTCTGGGTCACTGTGCTCCTGATCTGCAGTGTCGCGGTCGCGGTGTGCGCGGGATTTCCGATCTTCTACGTCTCGTGGCGCCGCGTCAGCAGCACCGCGCTCAGGCCCGTGATCAAGTTCAGGACCATGGTGCGCAATGCCGATCGGGTATTCAATCGCGACATCGTGCCGGTTTCGGGCAACGTGCGATTCCTCAACGCACCGGCGGATTCCCCCCTCTACACCGGAATCGGCAGGCTCATCGAGCGCTGGGCGCTCACCGAGATTCCGCAGTTCCTCCTGGTTCTGAAGGGGGACATGAGCATCGTTGGCAACCGGCCCCTGCCGGACAACGTGATCGCCTCCCTGCGCGAGATCTATCCCGCCGTCGACGATCGTTTTCTCACGCCCGCAGGTATGACGGGGCCGGTGCAACTCATCGGCCGCGTCGAGGTGTCGGACCTCGAACGATTGCGGCTCGAAGCCGACTATTGCCGCACCGCGCTACTCTCGCGCAGCTGGCGGCTCGACCTCGACATTCTGGTCTATACCGTCCTGATCGCGGCCGGCCTGATTCGCGCCCGCACGCTCGACGAGGTGTATGAGATCCTCGACAAGTATTCGCGCAGCAGAGCCGAAAATCATGAGAGCCGCTGATCCGCCGTCCGCGCCACACGTTGGGGCACAGGTCGGGGTGGTGAGACCCACCGGCCCGGCGCGCCGGGCCGCGAAACTATCCACGAAACTACCCACGAGCAAACCTCAGGTCGGACGCCGCGAGTCCGCCGCGTTGGCGAGGGTGATGAAAACCGGGTACTTCGGCATGGGGCCGGAAACACGGGCATTCGAGGAAGAGCTCGAAAGCTATCTCGGTGGCGGCAGGTCGGTACTGTGCGTGAACTCCGGCACGGCCGCGCTGCACCTTGCGTTGGCGTCTCTTGGCCTGGGTCCGAACGATGAGGTGCTGGTTCCTTCGCTCACCTACGTGGCCAGTTTCCAGGCAGTGTGCATGGCAGGGGCTACGCCGGTGGCCTGCGATGTTCTGGCGGATTCGGGGCTGATCGACCTCGACGATGCGCGCCGGCGAATCACCGGCCGGACCAAGGCGATCATGCCGGTCCACTACGCGGGTAACGTCGGCGATATCGACGCGCTATATTCGTTCGCGGCACACAACGGATTGCGTGTGGTCGAGGACGCGGCGCACGCTTTCGGCAGTGCCCGCAACGGCGCGCTCATCGGTGGATCCGGCGATATCGTCTGTTTCAGTTTCGATCCGATCAAGAACATCACGTGCGGACAAGGCGGGGCTGTCGTGACAGCCGACCCACGGGTCGCGGAGCGGGTCGCCGCCTTGCGCGACCTGGGCATGGAACGGTCCGCGTCGCCGGCATCGGCTGCCGATTTCGAGGTGCGTGGGCCGGGATGGCGGTACCAAATGTCGGACTTGATGGCGTGCATCGGCCGGGTCCAGCTTGCGCGCTTCGAATCCGAGATCAAACCGCACCGCCTCGGGCTGGTCGCCGCGTACCGGGCGCGGCTCGGTGCGGTCGGCGGGGTCGGGCTCCCGGCCTGCGAACCTGGCACGGTGTCCCATATATTTCCCGTCCGCCTGGCACCGGAAAGGCGTGCCGCCGTCCGCGGCGCCCTCGACGAGGCGGGATTCGAAACCAGGATTCATTACAAGCCGTGCCACTTGCATCCGGCGTTTTCCCGGGGCGCCGCGTGCCCGGTCGCCGAAGCATTGTATGCAGAGCTGCTGACGCTGCCGACCCATGCCGGGGTGGGGGCTGGACACGTCGAATCCATTGCCCGCATCCTGGAGCGTCACGCCGGCCCGGGTCCGGGCCGCGGGCGGTGACGGGAAAGCCGGGCACCGACACGCCAGCGGCCGCAGACCTGCCGCTGGTGAGTGTCATCATGAACGGGTTCAACAGCGCGCGCTATCTCGCCGAGGCCGTAGACACTGCGCTTGCGCAGACCTACCCGCGGTGGGAGATCGTGTTCTGGGACAATTGTTCCGACGACGAATCGGAATCGATCATGCGTGGATTCGGCGAT
Source organism: Betaproteobacteria bacterium (assembly GCA_031393885.1). Taxonomy (GTDB): domain Bacteria; phylum Pseudomonadota; class Gammaproteobacteria; order Burkholderiales. The sequence goes on from JANMWG010000171.1 coordinate 2,643, forward strand.
CCGCGCATCCGCTACTTTCGCTCGCCCCGGCGCATGCCCCTTGCGGAAGGCCGGAATGCCGCGATCGCCCGGTCACGTGGACCGTGGCTCGCTTTTCTGGATTGCGACGACCTCTGGCTGCCCGACAAACTGGCGCGGCAGGTAGGGCGGATCGGCACTGATCCGGAAGGGGAGGTCGGATTGATATACGGCCGCACCATGTCGTTTTCAGAACGGGGCGAGGAAGGGGAGACCGTCTATCGGTACCAGGGCCGGTCCCTTCCCGAAGGCGACATCCTCCGGCCCCTGCTTCTCGAAGGCAATCTGGTTCCGATGGTGTCGGCGATGGTGTCGCGCCGCGCCTACCACGCCGTGGGAGGGATTCCGGCGCACCTCACTTTCGCCGAGGACTACTGGTTGTTCACGGCCATCGCCGCGTCGTTCAGAGCGGCGTGCATCCAGGACGTCTGCTGCCGATATCGCGTACATGAAGGCAGCGCGACTTACCGCAACAAGCTTGCGTCCCACGTCGAGGCGCTCGAGGTGCTGCAGAACTGGGGCCGCCTGCTCGACCCGGTCGAATTGCGTCGCCGCGAATCGGTGTATCACACGCTCATCGGGATCGAGAAAATCCGTTCCGGGTCGGGCATGTTGAACGGTCTCGCCGAAATCATCGCCCGCGGTTCTCCGCAATTTCTGTTGCGAGGCGCGATTTCCACCGGGGTGCGCAAATTCGGCCGGCGCCGCCGGCCGTTCGCATGAACGATGGCGCCCCGGGCTGACCACCAGATGGTGCGCAAGCAAGCACTGCGGCATACCAGGTATGTGCTGGTCAACCGGCTCGCCACACCCCTGGGTGCGTTAGCGGTCCTGATCATCATCGCCCGCCACTCCGACACCCTCCTGGGCGAATACGCGCTGGTGATGACGTTCTACTACATCATGCAGATGCTGCCCCTCCTGGGACTGACGCCATACTTGGCGCGCGAGGTCGCGCGCCATCCGGAGATGGCCGGCAAGTATTTCAGCAGCATCGGGCTGATCAGCATCCTCGGCTGCGTCGTGATGGACGTGCTGGTGTTCCTGTTCCTGCACTTCGGCGACTATGCACCGCAGGTCCGCCAAGCAATCGCGGTTACCGGCGTCCTGATCTTTCCGGGCATCCTGCTGTTCATCGCCGAGGTGATCTTCATGAGTCTCGGCCGGGCCGGGCCCGCCGCCTGGATCGCGGTCGCGGAGAACCTCGCCCGAGTCGCGGTGTCGGTCACCGCCCTCCAAATGGGTGGCGGGCTGGTGGAACTCATCTGGATCTTCTTCGCGACGCGCCTGGCCGCGTTCGTGGCTTATCTGCTGCGGATGCGGGGAACCGGCATCATCAGCCATTTCGAACTGCCCGACCGCGCCGTCCTCGGCAATATCTTTCGCGTCCTGCCGGCATTTCTGGTCGGCGCGGTGCTGTTCGTGGTGTTCAGCCGCATGGATTTCCTGGTGTTGTCGATCTACGAGCGAGTCGAAGCCATTGGCTACTACGCCGTGGGTTACCGGCCATACGAGATCAGCATCATCCTGCTGACGGCGCTGATCATGGCGCTGTTCCCGTGGATCTCGCGGCGTTTCGTCGCCGCGCGCGTTCATTTCCGGGTGGCCGTCAGAGGCCTGCTCCTGCTCTTCGTGGGCGGTCTCGCGTACGCCGCCCTGGTCGGTATCCTGCTCGCCGACACCTACGTCTATCTGCTGTTCCGGAATCAGCACCCGCATCCGGTGCTCCTGACGCAGCTTTTCATGGCAGCCCTGATCGTTGCGGGAATGGACTACGTGACCAGCAGCCTCCTGCACGCGTCGGACCGGCAGGCAGCCGATACGCGCGCCATGGCCGTCGGTGGCGTCTTCAACCTCGTCCTGTTGTTCTGGCTGGTCCCGCTGTACGGGATCTACGGCGCGCTGCTGGCCAAACTCGGCGCGACTTGCGTGCAGTGTGTGCAAAAGCTGCATTCGATCGACAAGTCCATCGGACCCTTGTGGCGCCAGGGCGACTCTTGGCGGCTCATCCTGGTTGTCGCCGCACCGCTTGCCGTGGCGCTTGCGACGGTAGGCGCGCCGCTCCCGATCCGGATACCGGTGATCGTGGCGGCAGCCATCGCGGTTCCGGGTTCGATGCTTGCGCTCGGCTTGTTCCAACCGCTTCGGCTCACGCGTTTCTACTGGCGTTCGCGTGGCGCCGGCGACGTCCGCACGCTAACCGACCTGGTCGATGTCGTTGTTGCAGATCAGCGCCGCCGATCCCGGATGGAGCGACGCGCTGCCGCGTCCAGGCGAGCGCAGCTGCGCGGCATCGATCGGGCTTCCGCGGGCGTGCTGCTCGCGCGCGTGGCGCGGCACCTTATGCTCCGCGGCCTCCCGGCGGGGGCGCGATGCGTGGCGCGTCTGAACCGCCATGCCTTCGGCGTGTGGGTCGATCCGGCGTCCGCGATCGGACCCGGATGGGTGGCCTTCGGTGATGCCCCCCTGCGCTTGAACGCGCGCGTCGGCGCCGGTCTGGTGTGCCTGGGCGGCGCCCAGATCGGTCCTGTCCCAGGCTCCCCGAGCACTACCGTCGTCGGTGATGCCGTCACGCTGCTGGCAGGCGCGACCACCGGAAACACGGCCCGTATCGCTTCCGGCAGCGTCGTCGGCGGTGGCGAATCGTCGTATCCCGATCCGGATGCCGGCTCGGCCTCGAGGCCTCGGCCATGACCACGCCGCAACCGCATGCCGGGCCGACATTGCCATCGGCGGGCGACGTCCGAAGTATCGCCTGCCTGATGATCAACGGCATCGGCGACATTCTGTGCGTTTCTCCGACCATACAGGCACTGAAGGAGCGTTATCCGCAGGCCAGGATGACCGTGGTGGTCCGGCCGCACCTTCGTGCGCTTCTCGAGGGCAGTCCGTTCGTCGACGAGCTGCTTTTCTACGAAACCGACCGGCCCTGGAAACGGCCGATGTTCATGTGGCGGTTATACCGGCGGCGCTTCGACTTGTGGGTCGATCTGCACGTGCCGACGTTCAATACCGTGTCTTCGAACCAGCGCGACTTCCGGCGCAACGCCTGGTTGATGCGCGCCTCGCAGGCTCGCTATCGCCGCGCGTATGCGGTACCCGAACTCGTGTCCCAGTTGACCCATCCGGTCGCCGTGCCCGCGGCGGGAGATCTGAAGAACAACAATATCGTGGACACGACGCTCAAGCTGGCGGACGCGCATTCCACCGACCGGTATCCCAAACACATGCCGGTTTCGGCGGCAGCCCACACGTGGGCCGCGAGCGAATTCCCGGACCGCGACGGTGGTCGCATCGGCCTGTTCTTCGGGTCGCGGCAAGCGGCCAACCTGTGGCCCGACGCCCGCGTTCTCGAATTCATCGACCGGCTCGGTCATGCCATGCCGACAGCGGAACTGGTGCTGATCGGCGGTGAGCACGAGGTGGCCCTGGCGGCTACCATCGCCGCCGCACCGACGATGCGGGGCGCCGGGCGCCCGCGCGATTTCGTGTGCCGGGCAAGCCTGGGTCAGACCGCGGCGCTGCTCGCCCGGTGCAGCGCCCTGGTAGCCACCGACAGCGGGCCCATGCACATCGCCGATGCGATGCAGGTGCCGACCGTGGCCCTGTTCAGCAGCCATAACTATGCGGCGATCTGGCGGCCGGTGCACCGGGGTTCGGTGCTGATCAACCATCCGGTGGAATGCGGTCCCTGCTTTCGCCCCACCTGCCACCTCGGAAACAAGTGCATGGACATGATCACGCCCGGCGAGGTGCTCGACGCGCTCGAAAGCCTGCTGCGGCCGGCCGGCGACGCGCGTCGATCCGTGAAACCACCAGCCGGGCATGCCGCAGGCTCGGCTCGGAACGCGGACGGCGTTCGGCCGGGATGAGTGCTCGCGGATGGCGCAGCCGCATCGGCGACCGGCTGCGCCGGCTGCGCCTGCTTGCCGTGGCGGACCGGATCAATCTGTGGCGGCACATGCTGTCGACTGCCGAAGCGAATCGCCGGTTCAGACGCGCGCATGCGGGATTCGCATTGCCGCCGGCGCCGCTTGCGTTCGAAGCCTACGGCCACGTCGACGCCGGGGAATATCTCGCCTCTGGCCAAAATCACGCCAGGATAATGGTCGAGCTGATCACTCAGGGCATGCCGCGCCCGGCCGCTTCCGTGCTCGAGTGGGGCTGCGGGCCGGGACGGATCATTCGTCATCTGAAAGCGATGGGGCTCGATGTGCAAGCGTCGGTCACCGGCGTGGATGTCGACGAAGCGGCGATCGCATGGTGCCGCGAACACCTCGACGGCATCGAATTCCTCGGTTGCGAACACTCGCCCCCACTGCCTTTCGATGCATGCTCCTTCGACGCGGTTTACCACTATTCGGTGTGGACGCACCTTTCGGCAGAGTCGATCGAAGCTTCAGTCGCGGAGTTTGCCCGGGTATTGCATCCCCAAGGGCTCATGATCGGCACCAGTCACGGCGACGGTTACGCCGACATGTTGAGCCCCGAAGAGAAGCACGCCTACTGCCAGGGCCTGGCGGTCGAGCGAGCGGGTTTTGCCGAAGGGCGCAAGTACTTCCTGGGGTTTCATCCCCCAGCTTTCCTGCAGTCGATACTGGCGCAACGGTTCGAGTCCGTCAGGCACATTTCCAGTGTCGGCGCCGCGGATTTTCCGCAGGATCTCTGGATCGCATCCCGGCCGCGGATGTCATGACACCCACCGCAACCGGCGTGACCGAAGTCGGCGTGAAAGCTCGCCGCCCGCCGCGATCAGCGGTCTCGCGGCCGCTTGCCGGCCGGGTGCCGCCGCACCGCCAGCACCGTCGCTCCCGGTGGAATATCGCGATCGACGACGGCATCGATGCCGATCAGGCACCCGCGTCCGATCGCGACCGGTCCCAGGATCAGAGCCTTGTATCCGAGTACCACGTCGTCGCCGAGGGTGGGCGCGTCTCGAAGCGCATGCCGATGCAGGGGCGAGAGTGGCGCGGCGCTCACCCCGGAGCCGGCGAAAAGCCGCAGGTTGCGCCCGGCGCATCCTTGAAAGACGATGGATGTCGCCGGGTGCGGGATGTACAGACCGCCGCCGATAGTGCTGGCGGGGCAGATGCTGACGCGGGTGAGCAGCAGATTGCACCAGGCGGCGAGCAGCGCCGCGCGGCTCCAGCCCTTCGCATACAACCAATGGGACACACGGTACAAGGCGCAGGCTGTCACCGAGGGCGTAAGCAACGCACTGAGGCGGCGCCTGAGAGTCTTCCCGCCATCCTGGTATTGGCTGGCGAAATCGATGTAGGCATCGATATCGGCGCGCAAGTCGCGCCGTAAAGCCGCGAGCTGGTAGCAGCCGCCCGCGCGGGATGCATCAGACGGCGTCATGCGTCCCGCCGGTCGATGACCGCGTCCGGCGCAGGATGAGTATCTTGTGGGCCGGTACCTCGGTGTCATCCGGCAGGTCGCGCACCACGGTGCATCCGGGACCGATGCGTACCCGGTCACCGATGCGCACCGGGCCCAGGATGGACGCGCCGCGCGCCAGGTGCACTTCGTCACCGAGCAGCGGCAGTCCGGGACCGGCGCCGATATCGTTCAACGCCAGTCCGCCACCGAGGCCGCCGTGCCCCTCAACGGTCAGACACCGGCCGGCGCTGCCGACGATGGTGGCGGCGACCGGATGAATCACCACCAAGCCCGCACCCAGGCGGCATATCGGGCTGATGTCGGCGCCGGTCAGAAAAAGGTTCACCTGCCAAACCAGTCGCGAAGCGATGGTTCTGCCGTTGACGAAAAGGTAGCGCGAAATCCGGTACAGGACCACGCACAGAAAGGACGGCGACAGGATTCCCGCAGCGGGAATGCCGCGGTCGCGCAGGATCCGGTCGAGCCTTGCGCGGTCCGCGCGCAGCAGGCGGATCGTTTCCACAACCGTGGTTCCCTCAGGATCGCCCGGCGATTCAGCGGGTTCTGACATAATCCTGCTGGCTCCGGGCGAGAACGGTCACGGGAACATCGCTGTCTCCCCGCGCCGCTGCGAAGGCGGCGGCGGTGCGGTCCGCGGCGTTCGCGTTTCGAACCACCGATCCGCGCCCGACGCCACCACCGCAGACATCACGCCCCAAGCGTGCCCCCACCCGATTCACGGACCGCGTCGACATACCTTCATGTTGCGAGTTGCTTTCGATGTTCATGCGATCGGGCAGGAAGCGACGGGCAACGAAACCTATGCCGAAGGACTGATGCGCGCCTACGAGGCCGCGCCGCCCGACGGCATGGAGATGACCTTTTATCACACTGGCGCGTTCGGCCCGGAGGCGCGTACCGGCCAACTTCGGCGCCTGTTCCCGGCGTGGCCCTATCTGCGGATTCCGGTGGTCACGCCATGGCGTCTCGCGCGGGACCGGATCGACGTGGCGCATTTCCAGTACTTCGCGCCGCCGCTTTCGCCCTGCCCGGTCGTTCTGACGGTGCACGATCTGAGCTACGAGAAGCACCCGGAATTCTTTTCACCGGCGATGGCCTCCCGGATGCGCCGGGTGATGCCCAGGATGGTGAGGATGGCGCGGCACCTGATCGCTGTTTCGAAGGCGACGCGCGATGACCTGGTGTCGGTCTATGGCCTCGACCCGGGCAGGATCAGCGTGATCCACAACGGGTTGGGCGCCGGGTTCGGCAAGCTCGATGATGCGCCGCGCGCAATGCGCATGACCGCCCGGTTTGCGATCAATCGCCCCTTCATCCTGTGCGTTGGCAACCTCGGGGCGCGCAAGAACCAGCGGCAACTGGTGCGTGCATACGCGCGTCTGGCGCGCGCGACCCCGCATGATCTGGTGCTGGTGGGCAAGCAGGCCTGGGGTGGCGACCGCGTGGTCGAGGAGATTCGCGCTCTGGGCATCGGGGATCGCGTGCACATGACCGGATTCGTGACCCAGGAAGAATTGCTCGGGTTGTACAACCGTGCGACGTTTTCGGTCTATCCGTCGTTTTACGAGGGATTCGGCCTGCCCGTTCTGGAGAGCATGGCATGCGGCACGCCGGTCATCACGTCGGTGGTGTCGTCGATGCCGGAAATTGCCGGCGACGCCGCGCTGCTCGTCGACCCCGCCGACGAGGACGCACTTGGCGCCGCCATGGCGCGCCTGCTTGGCAGCGCGGAGCTATGCGTGCGGCTGCGGGAAGCGGGGCTCGCGCGCAGCCGTCAGTTTTCGTGGGCCGATGCAGCCGCGCGGACCGTCGAAGTCTACCGGCGGGCCGCGCGCCGGTGACCTTGCGCGGGAGCGCGCGTGCCGTAATATCCGGCCCATGCCGTGCCCCCGACCCTTCCCACGCAGGTGGCCATGAGAACGCCGGCCGCGCTCGCGGGCGCATTGGTGCTCGGCAACAGCTTGCGGGTGTCAGAATCGTTGATTCGCCGCTGTGCCGCGGACGGACGCCGGGTATTCTTCGATCCGACCGCCTTCGACTGGGTCCGCGTGCTCGAGGCCGACTGGCGGGCCATCCGCGGCGAACTCGACCGCGTCCTCGAAGATCGCGCGCGCATTCCCAATTTCCAGGACATTTCCGAAGAACAACGCAGCGTCACCCAGGACGACCGCTGGAAAGTCTTCGTGTTCAGCGTCTTCGGCACGCGTATCGAAGAGAACTGCGCGCGCTGCCCGCGAACGGCGCGGCTGCTCGACAATATTCCCGGCTTGTGCAACGCCATGTTTTCCATTCTTGCGCCACGCAAACGCATTCCCGAACATCGCGGGCCCTATGCCGGACTGTTGCGCTATCACCTCGCGCTCAAAGTGCCGACGGCGGTGCGCGAATGCCGCATCCGGGTCAATGGAATCGATCGGCACTGGGAGGAGGGCAGCACGATGATCTTCGACGACGCGTATCCGCATTCGGTGGCAAATGAAACCGATGAGGAGCGCGTTGTGCTGTTCGCAGATTTCGAACGGCCGCTCGGAACTATCCTCGGCGCGGTCAACCGCGTTGCCCTCGCCGCGCTGGCACGCAGTCCGCTGGCGCGCCGGCCGATCGAGCGCCTCGCCAACGGCGAACGCTGATTCCGCGCCATGCAGAGCTCATCCGCGGTTTCGGCCGACCACGTTCATGTGCACTGCCCGCGTTGCGGCGCCGATGATGCGGCCGCACGCTTCAGGCTGGTGGTCTCGCACGTCGTCACCTGTCGTCATTGCGGCATGCACTACGTGCAACCGCGCGTATCGAGCGATCTCATCGAGCGCAAGCTGCAGATGTGGGCTGAGCAGGATGTGCTCGATCCGGAGCGCCTGCGCATCGCGTTCGAGCCCGCCAGCGTGGCCTACTACGGGCGCTTTCTCGGCACCCTGACGCGTTGCATGCGCCTGCCGGGGCGCAGGCTGCTCGATGTTGGTTGCGGAACCGGCGGCTTTCTCGCGGTCGCGCGCGACGCCGGCTGGCAAGCACAAGGCATCGAGATCGGCCGAGCCTCGGCGCGCTACGCGTCGCAGACGCTGAACCTCAACGTCATCCAGGGAACCCTGTACGGGTTCGAGGCGCCGACGCAGCGCTTCGATGCAGTCGCGATGATCGAGGTCATCGAACATCTCGAACATCCTGCCATGGCACTGTCGATTGCCCGGCGGATGCTCGCGCCGGATGGCGCCTTGCTGGTCACGACACCCAATTTCGACAGCCTGTACCGGCGCTTGTTCGGCAACCGATGGTGGGTGATCAATTGCGAGGACGAGCACATCGTCCTGTTTTCCCGTACCACTCTGGTCGCGATGCTCGAAGAGAATGGTTTCGAGGTGGTGTCCCGGCAAGTCTGCGGCATCGACCTCCTGGGCATGCTCAGGGAGGCACGCTTGCGAATGCGCGGCCGTCAGCGAGCGCCGGACCAGGCCGGCGCTGCCGCCGAGGGATATTACGAGGCGCGTTCCTCGAAGAACCTCGTCAAAGGGCTGTTGCGGCGTATCGGCGTACTTGGCGCTGTTCGCGCATTGCTGCGCGCGGCCGACGCGACTTACACGATGCGATTCTCGCCGACGCGCGATTGGGGCGAACAACTGGTGGTCGTTGCCCGCCGCAAGGCCGATTGAGTTGATGCCCCCCAAGCTCACTGCGTTCGCTACCCCCAATGGGGGGCGAGCACCCTCCGGAACGGCGCGTCGGGCGCTGAGGTGGCGTGAGATCGACCGGCATGATGCAAGGCGGCCCGCGACGGCGATGTCGTTACCGGCGGTCAGCGGCTGGGGTTGATCGAGATCGCGTTGAGCGACCGTCGCAGGGCGTCGTTGATCAGGCGCGTGGTTTCGGCCGAGTCGGGCGCTACGCTGGCCTGGAACATCGAGGTCCACCAGCTGAACACCGGCGCGGTGCGTGAAAAGAACAGTTCGACGAATTCACCGACCTTGGCGATCACGGTCTTGGGCACGACAACGATGTCGTTGTTCTGCAACTGAATGTTCTGATCGGGTGCCCGTCCTTCGAAATAGTCGGCTACGCGGATCATCCGGTATTGCGGCGTGCCGCTGTCGTAGTTGCGGATCACGACGATGCTGTTGAGTTCGGCCGTCTTGTCGCGCATCTGCGCCTGTGCCAGCGCCTCCACCAGTCGAAGCGAGCCGCGAATTTCCGTGAGGCCGGGCGAACTGACTTCACCGATCACGGCGACGCGGCGGGGCTGCAGCGTTTGCGCGAGCACCGACACGCTGCGTTCGTACAGTACGCGCCGGTTGTTGAAGGTGGGAAGAATGGTCACCCGGGCGTCGCTCACGTAGGTGAGCAGGCGGTGCTCGGCCTCCTTGCGGATGCTGTCCACAGGACTGCCCACCGCCCGGATCTGCCCGACCAGCGGAAACGTCACCATGCCCGACGGGTCGACGATCGCCGTGGAACGCAGTTCGTTGTGTTGCCACACGTCGATGACGAGGGTGTCGCCGGACCGGATCTCGCCGCTGCCGGCCTTGGTGAACGGCTCGAGCTTGTCGATGATGCGTTGCCTGAGATCGGCTGCGGACGCGCCGGCCGCATCCACCTCGCCGGCCAGAGGCAAAGTGATTTTGCCATTCGGCTGGATCACCGCAGTGTGGTCGAGTTCGGCATAACCCCACACCGTTACCTTCACCGTGTCGCCACTCTGAAAACGCAGTTCGCCGGAAGTGCGGCCGTCGGAAAGCGGAAACTCGCTGACCTTGACCTGATCGGCGGCGGGCACGGATACGGGGCCGACCACGGCCGCTGCGTCCCTGATGGTCTTGTTCGTCGTTTTGCTCCTTGCCGCCGTCTCGTTTCCCAGGTGGCGAACGCCGGTCTGGCTGAGCAGCGGAATGTTGCTGGTGGCGCAACCGGAGACACATGAAGCGACCATGACGACCGCCATGCGGCGGGACAGGCGTATGCGGAGGTTCATGGGTGTTGCTGCCCCGAAATGGCTCTCGATCGATCGTCGGCGCGCCCGAGCCGGCCCCAGACGGACTCATCGCCAGTCATGGCGGGAGCATGGCCCGGCAGAAAATGCAGGCTGAGTCTGCCGTCGGTGGATTCGACATATTTTTGGATAATGGCTTTCCTGTGGGCCGGGAGGTTCTCGATCACCAGGTGAACCGCCCGTTTGCGCTTGTGCATCAGTTGCTCGAGCAGATCGACCAAGAGCTCCGCGTTCAGTGCCCCCTCATAGAGGCTGAACCAGAACGCCCCGCGCGAGCTTACCGCCGACGCGACAGACATCGGCCGCCCCGGGCCGTGGTGTCTGACCATCGAGACATGGCCGGGAATCACCCGTGACTCGTTGGCGCTATCGCCGGCCCGGAAGTCCGCTTCATCCCAGAACAACACGTCCGCTCTTTCGCGCCTGGCCTGCGCGGCGATTACCGGGTACGACTCGCGTTGCCAGCGCTCGATCGGCCCCGGATCTCGCTGGCAGGCGCGCTGCAGGGGCTTGTGCGGCGTCAGCCCGAGCTTGGACAGCAACGCCCCGACTGCGGTCACCCCCAGACGCATCCCGAACTTTTGCGCGATCAGCATCCCGACGCCAGCGCGCGTCCACAGACCGAAGTCCAGTCCGTACCGTCGTGGGTCTTGTCCATTGACTAAGCGAAACACGTGCCGCTCCTGAGCCGCCGTCAATGTGCGGGGCCGCCCGCTCGCTTGCGTGGCGCGCAATGCCCTGAGTCCCTTGCCGCGTCCCGAGGAGGCCTTCAGCCACTTGTAGATGGTGGTGCGGCTGAATCCGTAGCCGGCGATCACGACGGCAGGCTTCTCACCGTCGCGCACCCGCCGTACGGCCGTCAACCGGATCTCTTCCAGGGTCTCGTGGTCCAGTGCACGGCCGTCTCGCCTCATCCGGGCATTATGAGCATCGCATGGATGCATTGTCCACCGATTGTCGCCTATGTTATCGACCATTGCGTCATGCGCGGCAAAGGGGAAGCCGCCATCGCAGGGCGGTGATTGCATCCTGGATACGGACTTTGCTTGCAATTCTGAAATGCCGAAGCACAATACTTGTTCGCATCGTAATCGCGGGTCCGTTCGGCCCGGAGAAGTATGAGAGTCCTACACGTGGCGGATTTCCTTCCGGGCCTGCACCATATTGCGGGCGGCGCCGAGTTCGCCACCCAGCGAGTCATCGAGGAACAGGTCGCCTTCGGGCTCGACGTCGAAGTCGCCACGCTTCCCATCCAGAACCGGCAGGTGCGAAGCGCCTGGTCGCACCATCACGAATACGGCAACCTCGATCGTTTCGCACCGCGACTGGCCTACGCGGTCAAGCAGCTTTATTTTCCCTCCGATCCGCTGGCGGCGTCGGGTGTCGCCGCCATCATCGAGCGCCGTCGCCCCGACGTCGTGCATTTTCATAACCTGCACTTTTCGGGCCTGTCAGTGGTCCGGACTGCCCGGGCTGCGGGGGTTCCATCGGTCTGGTCGATCTACGACTACTGGGTGTTCTGCCCGTCCTTCATGCTCCTGACCAGCGGCAATGAATTGTGCGTGCGAGGCCATGGCGAGCATTGCGTGGATTGCATCGGCGTGCGTCGGGCGCGGGCGCTCGAGCCGGTGAAGCGTGTCCTGTTCGCTTCGCGCCCGGGGCGCTTCGCGCGACCGGTCGCCAGTGTCGACCGTCTGGTCGTGCTCTCGGAGGCCTCGCGCGAACTGCTGGTGCAGCATGGCGTGCAGGACTCGCGCATCGCCGTCATTCCGCAGTACATCTGGAGGCAGGCCGCCGCAAGTCGTCGGCAAGGCGTGCCGGAAACGGGGCGCCTTCTTTATGTGGGCTGGGTCGAACACCGAAAAGGTCTGCATGTGGTGGTCGAGGCGCTCGGCCTCGTCGCCGGCGAATTCCCGTCGCTGCGACTCGATGTTCTGGGCATGCCCGCGAATGCCGGCTATCAGGCCATGATCGAGCGCCGGGTGCGTGAACTCGGGCTCGCCGACCGCGTGCGTTTTCGCGGCAAGGTATCGCGTGCCGATCTCGTGCGCGAACTGCAAGGCGCCTTTCTGGTCACCGTGCCCGAGCAGTGGGAAAACATGTCGCCGGTCATCCTGACCGAAGCAATGGCTGCCGGTGCGTGCGTACTCGCGTCCCGGATAGGCGGCATCCGGCACTTCGTCGAGGACTACCGGAGCGGCCTGCTGGCGAACCGCGACGATGCGCCGGAGTTTGCCGCGAAGATCCGCTTCGCGATGGCCGATCCTGCGGCGGTCGGCGCGATGGGTGAGGCGGCGCGCGCACGCGCAGCACATCTTTTCGATCCCGCCGTCATCAACCGCAAGACGGTCGGGCTCTACGAGTCGCTGGTCGATGCGGATGCCAGCGCACCCGTCGAGGCCGTTTCGTGAATCCTTTCGGCGGTACGCAAACCACCCGTGGCATGCGCTGCGTGGTCATGTGCGGTGGCCGCGGCAGCCGCTTCGCCGGGGCCACCGGCCACAAGAGCATGGCGGGCGTCCAGGGAGCCCCGGTACTCGGCCACGTGATCGACTACTGGCGGGCCTACACCGATGACTTCATCTTCGTGGTGAAGACCGGCAAGGAGACCGTGATCGACTACGTCGCTCGTCTGCCGATCAACGCACGCTTCGTCGAACCGCCGGCGCTGCGCGGCATCGCCGATGGCCTGCTGTGCGCCGAACAGCTCATCGACGCGCCCTTCATGGTCGCTCTGGGCGACTGTTTCTGCAGAGGGACATTCGAGTTTTCCGGGACATTCGACTATGGCATCGGCGTGCAGCGCGGTGCCCGGCCCGAATCCGTGCGCCGCAACTATGCAGTGACACTGGACGCAGAGCGCGTTGTCGCCGTGGAAGAGAAACCGCAGGTCGTGGCCAACGAATTCTGCGGAATGGGGTTCTACTTTTTTCAGACCGGCGTGTTCGATCATATCCGCCGCACGGCGCCATCGCGACGCACCAACGAACTCGAGATCACCGATGTCCTGCAGACCATCATCGACAGCGGCACGCCACTGCGGGCCGTGATGTTCGATGGTGCCTACGTGAACGTGAACACGCCTTCGGAACTCGACGTGGTGGCGGAAGCGCTTGTCGGCCGCGCCGGCGGAGCCGCGTGATGCCCGCGCAATCATCCGCTGGTCAGGTTCGCCCCAGCAGCACTTCGAAGACCCGCAGGTGTTCGGCCGCAACCTTTTCCCAGTTGTACACGCTGGCAACCTTGACGTGATTCGCCGCGAGGAACGGTGCACGCGCGTCGGAATGGTCACGCCCGAGGATGTCGGCCACGTCGCGCGCACTCGCAAAATACCGCGCGTTCGATTCGAGCACGGCACGATTGAAGGGATTGTCGTGCGCCGCGATGAACGCGTTCGAAGCCATGGCTTCGACCAGTGACGGATTGGTGCCGCCCACGGAGTGCCCGTGGAAGTACATCGACGAGTCCCAGCGCAGCGCGCTCAGCTCGGCGTAGTCGTAGATGCCGCCGACGAAGCGGATCCGTGCATTGCTCTGGTACTTCTCGACCAGGCTGGCGGCATGGCGCGTGGTGGTCTTGCCGACCACCACGAACGGACGTTCGGCGCCGGACAGGACGTAGCCGTCGAGGATCATTTCGATGTTGTTTTCCGGCTCCATGCGCGCAATGAGCATGTAGTACCCGTTCACGACCAGCCCCCGGCGGCGCAGGTGGGCATCGTCGGCGGGCATGGTCACCGGCTGGGCGCCATACGGAATGAAGAAGCTGTCCTTGCCGTATTGCTCCAGCAGGTAGCTCTGGATCGCCTCGTTGTCGGCGATCAGGGCGTCGCTGAAGCGCGCCCCGAGAAGCTCGGTGAACCGGGCGCAGCGCCGAAGAACGAAATTCCACTTGCTGCGCTTCCATTCGAGGCCGTCCATGTTGGTGACGAGCTGCGCTCGCCGCCTGCGAAACAATGGAAAGAACAGCGCGCATGGCACGTACCCGAGTTCGAGGACAATATCGAAGTCGGCGCTCATCGCGTCACGAAGACACAGATAGTCGTAGGCCAGCGTACCCCAGATGCCGAGCCGGCTTTCCTGGTTGAACATTCGCCTGATATGAACGCCACGCCAGTCGTTTTCCGTGTACGGGTGTTCGTCGGGGCTGTAGACCGTGACGTCGTGGCCGAGTCGCCGGAAGATCGGCGACATGAACTCGGCATTCGCCTCCGGTCCGCCGTAGTTGTTCGGAATCCCGCGCGTGCCGAGAATCGCGATCTTCATCCGGGGCCCGAGGTCGCGAACGTGGCTTGACTCACGGACTGCCGCTCACTGCGCCAGCGCCAGGCACATCAGCGCGGCTGGAAGGCGATCCGCACCAGTGATCGCGGTGCGACCGTGATCGTCCGGGCCTCATCGATACCGGCGGTGGCGTCCTTGATGCGGATGTTGTCGGGCTTTTCCTCGTTGTTCGCGGTGGGCTTTTCGGGACCCAGGCGAGAGATGTCGGCGCGCACCGGTTGCGCACCCTTGATATCGATCTGCAGCTTCGCTCCGGTGTCGTAGCTGCGATTCAGGATGGCGAGCCAGATCACACCGTCTTGCTGCGACGCGACGGCCGCGATGGTCGAATACCGGGTCTTGTTGGGATTGTTGCCTGCACCGGTATTGAGCGTGACGACCGGGGCGCCGTTCACGGTGACCGGCAACTGGTTGCCACCGGCCAGCCGGGAAACCATCGAGAAGGCGAGGCCCCCTGGCCGGAGGCGGAAATCCACGCTGTTGGCGATGATGCCCCAGGTCCCGGTCTGCGCCAGATTGAACAGATAGGCGCCGCCGAAGTGCTCCTGGATCGCGGTGAGCAGGATGTCGGCAGCCGCCATGCCTGACTGGAAGTCCTTGGCGTGGTCGAGGAGGATGTCGACACCACCGACGAATTTGTTCTTCTGCACGAACACCGAATACTCGGTGAGCCAGAACGGCGGCAACGGACCGTAGTCGCGGTTCAGTGTGCGAATGGTGGCGCCGATCGTGGCGCCGCCACCCATGACCTCCTCGAACAATTCGCGCTCCGAGCTGCGCCAGGTGAAGGCGCTGTAGAAATTGCCCTTGATATGGTCCATGTGCCCGCGCAGGCCGCTGTTCCGGTCGAGCACCGCACCGTTCCAGCGAGAGAGCATCGGGACTGCCGAGATCCAGTCGGCGATCGCGACGCCGGTCTCGAGCACGCCCTTCAGCGCAATTGCCTGGTTCAGTTGCGAGGCCTTGGCACGCATCGCGACGGAAACGGCCGCGGCGAGCTTGACGTAACCCTTGGCCGTGTCCTTGGGGTCGAATTCGGCGCGATACACATCGACCGGCTCGTTGCCGAGTTCGAAATGCCGGACCGACCACGGCGCTGCGCGCCCGTTGCGGGCGCGCAGCGCCCCCATGGCGGTGGTTTTCGGTCCGAGGATGTACTCCACCAGGTCGGCAGCGTTTTGCGGTGCTTCGCGCACGTTCACCGTGATGAGCGGCACGATGCCCGAAGCTTCGCAATAGTCGAGAAATTCGTGCAGGCCGAGCGACGCTGTTTGCAGGTCGCCATAGGCGTTGGGGATTTCGGCGCGTTCGCGCAGGGGGCCCACCGAATCGCGCCAGCTGAAATAGTCGGCATCGCTTCCCGTGGGCCAGCGCAGCGATCGCACGCCCAGTTCGCGAATGCGCTTGTCGGCCTGCGGCTTGAGCCGGGGTGCGGCACCGAGATGCCGCAGGCGGATCTCGTCGACCGCCAGTTCGCCGGCGGTGACGATGCAGATTCGAAGCACCACGGGCGCCAGTGTCTTTTCCGGCTTGAGCGTGAAGCTGAAGTCACCCCAGGTCCCTCGCGCGGCCAGGGCGAGCTTGTCGAGCTTCTCGATCGGCATCAGGGCCTGGTCGGAAAAGAAGACGGATATCCCGGGCTGTCCGCCTTCGCCGCGCGCCGACAGGTGCAGCTCGTATTGCTCGCCGGCGATGACGCCATCGAGCAGGCCCTGGCTCACGCAGGTATAGCCAACGGCGTTCTGGGACAGCACCATGTGACCGGGTGACCCCTTGCCGCTCCACGGCTTGTCGTCGCCACCGGTCTTGACGTAGCGGACACGACCGCCGATCTGCGAGTTCGGCGATTCGATCCACGCCCGCTTCTGCGGGCTTTCCTGGTTGCGGAACGACCGGTCGCGGATCATCTCGCCGAAATCCAGCAGACCGCCGCCGGCATCGCCCCAGTTCCAAGCGACGCCCAGCAGCTCGGGGCTGATCGGGGCGCCGGGCTGGCCGGCATCGACGACGATCTGCACCGGCACGGATTTGAAGGTCTGCGCCTGCGCGCCAGTCATGAATGTGGCGGCGAGGGCGGCAAGGGCGAAGTGGCGGATCGTGCTCGAGGGCATCATGGGATTGGTGGCCGGGCCTGCACCCGGCGCTCTGGGAAGGGCGCTCGACAACTTCAGGCGGCCGATCGGATTGACAACGACAACACGCACGTTGCGCACGTTGATGACTTGGCCATATTGTATCGGCGGACGCTTGGCTTTATCCAATACAGCCAGTTTGCTATATTACGCCGCTGGTGGTTCCCGATGGCCGCCTTGGCTCAGCACGATTCAGAGTTCTGTGCGGGACATCCCGCAAACAATCCAACTGGGAGATCATTTCGTGCACGAGGATTTGCATCGGGAGCAACGCGTCGACGTTTCGTCGGATCGCTCATTCGGTCTGGTGATGTCCGCCGCCTTGCTGGTGGTTGGCCTGTGGCCGCTGGTGTCGGCCGGGTCGATGCGTCTCTGGGTTCTGGTGGCCGCGCTGGTCCTCGCGGCCTTCGCTCTGCTCGCGCCCCGCGTCCTGCACCGGCCCAATCTGCTATGGGCGAAGCTCGGACTGCTCCTTGGCAAGGTTGTGAGCCCGGTGGTGCTGGGGGTGCTGTTCTTTCTGGTGTTGGCGCCGTTCGGTTTCGTGATGCGTGCGCTGGGAAAGGATCCGCTGCGGCTGACCCTCGACCGTGATGCCACCACCTACTGGATCGAGCGCAATCCGCCGGGCCCGGCGCCGGGTTCCATGACCGACCAGTTCTGATACAACGCCAATGTCATTCATCTCGGAACTGTGGCGGTTTCTGCGCGCGCGCAAGAAATACTGGTTGTGGCCGATCATCGTCGTCATGCTGCTGCTCGGCGCCCTGATAGTGCTCGCTCAAGGTTCCGACATCGCGCCCTTCATCTACACGCTGTTCTGAGGCGCCGAACCAGGGCCAGGTCAGGTGCGCATACTCGGTCTGTCGGCCTACTACCACGACAGCGCGGCGGCGCTCGTGCAGGATGGCCGCATCGTCGCCGCCGCCCAGGAAGAGCGCTTCACCCGAAAGAAGCACGACGCGCGCTTTCCGGCCAACGCGGTCGAATTCTGCCTGTCCAGCGCCGGACTGGCACCCGGTGACATCGATCACGTCGCGTTCTACGACAAGCCGTTTCTCAAGTTCGAACGCCTGCTCGAGACCTATGTGTGCCTCGCGCCGCAAGGTTTCAAGTCGTTCCGCATGGCCATCCCCCTGTGGCTGCGGGAAAAGCTCTTCCTGCGCGATCTGCTGGTCAAGGAACTGAAGGCGCTCGACCCGGATATCGACTGGTCCAGGCGTTTGCTGTTCAGCGAGCATCACCTGAGCCACGCCGCCAGCGCCTTCTTTCCCTCGCCTTTCGAGGATGCCGTCGTGCTCACCATGGACGGCGTCGGTGAATGGGCGACGACCTCGGTCGCACTCGGCCACGGCAACCGCCTCGAGGTGCGCAAGGAGATCCACTTTCCGCACTCGCTGGGCCTGTTGTATTCGGCCTTCACGTACTACACCGGATTCAAGGTCAACTCGGGCGAATACAAGGTGATGGGGCTCGCGCCTTACGGTGTGCCGCGCTACGCCGGCGTGATCCTCGAACGTCTGCTCGACCTGAAGGCCGACGGCTCGTTCCGGATGGACATGACCTACTTCGACTACTGCACCGGCCTGACCATGACGAACGATCGGTTTCACGCTCTGTTCGGCGGTCCCCCGCGGCGCCCCGATGAACCGTTGACGCAGCGGCACATGGACCTCGCTGCATCGGTGCAGGCGGTCACCGAGGAGGCGGTGCTGCGGCTGACGCGCGCGCTGCGCGACGAATATGGCATGGCAAACCTGTGCCTGGCCGGCGGCGTGGCACTTAATTGTGTTGCGAACGGCCGGGTCCTGCGGGACGGCCGGTTCGAGAACATCTGGATCCAGCCGGCGGCGGGCGATGCCGGGGGCGCGCTCGGCGCGGCGCTCGGCGCCTACCACCTGCAGCAGGACGGCGCACGCGCGGTGGTGGCGGGAGATGCGATGCAGGGTGCCTACCTCGGCCCCGAATACAGCCAGGACGAGATCGAGATGCGGTTGAAGCGGGCAGGCGCGCGCTTCGTCGTGCTCGGCGATGACGACCTGATCGCGCGAGCAGCCACGGACCTCATCGCCGGCAAGGTGATGGGATGGTTCCAGGGACGCATGGAGTTCGGCCCGCGGGCGCTCGGCAATCGCTCGATCATCGGCGATCCGCGCAGTCCGGCGATGCAGAAGACGCTCAACCTCAAGATCAAGTATCGCGAGTCGTTCCGGCCGTTCGCGCCGGCCGTGCGCCGCGAAGACGTCGCCGACTGGTTCGACATCGACTGCGACAGCCCCTACATGCTGCTGGTCGCCGACGTTGCCGAGCGCCACCGCCGTGCCATGACACCGGAGCAGAACGCCTTGTTCGGTATCGACAAGCTCAACGTTCCGCGCTCGTCGATACCGGCGGTGACCCACGTCGACTACTCGGCCCGCATCCAGACCGTGCATCGTGGGACCAATCCGCGGTTTCACGATCTGCTGACCCGGCTGAAGCGCGATGACGGCTGCCCGGTGCTGGTCAACACGAGCTTCAATGTGCGCGGCGAACCGATCGTGTGCGTGCCCGAGGACGCATTCCGATGCTTCATGGGCACCGAGATGGATGTGCTTGCCGTCGGCAACTGCTATCTCGTCAAAGGCGAGCAGGACCAGGCGCTGAAGCAAAACTACGAAGACCGGTTCGAGCTCGACTGAAGGGGCTGCGGGGGGCGCATGCCGTGCCGGCGTTTGAACGGGCATAGGAAATGCGAAGGGGGGGCCAGGGCAGTTCCGATCGGGTAGCAACTGTGAAGTACGGGGTATCGATGCAGCAACGCACGCGCAGGCGGATCGAGGGATGCGCGCTCATGCTCATGACGGCAGTCTTGCTGATCGCGGGGGGAGAGGGCGTCTATCGCCTGCTCGGCTACTGGAAGAACGGCACCTTCGACGGGCTGCGCGAATACGATCCCGAACTGGCCTGGCGATCCGTGCGCAACTACCGCGGCAAGGACGTCGAGATGCAGGATAAGCTCGGTCGGCCGTACGCGCGTACCCTCACAACCGATGCGCGCGGAACGCGGCTGTGGGGCACACGTCCCGGGGCACCGCGTCTCCTGTTTCTGGGCGATTCGTTCACCGAGGCGATCGAGGTCTCCGACGACAAGACTTACGGGGCGGTCTTTTCCCGTCTCTCCGGATTCGACGTCTACGTTCTCGGTACCGGCGCCTACGGCAGTCTCCAGGAGGCGATGATGCTGAAGCGCGAGGTGGCCGAGGTCCGCCCCGACGTGCTGGTATTGCAATTCGCCCGCAACGACTTCACCAACAACTCGCTGGCACTGGAGCGCCAGACCGTGGTCTTCCAGCAGATGATCCGACCTTACCTGGTCGGCGGCGAGGTCGTGTATCGCTTCTCCGAGGCGCATCCCTACCGTCTCGCCTTGCGCTATTCCCGCCTGTTCGCCCGCCTCGACGTGATGGTGGGGTTGGCGCTCTTCCGGTACTACGGCGACTACAACCGGACGCCTCCGGGTCCGCCGCTCGCGGAACTGGAACGTCAGGCCGTGGATGTGAGCGAGCAACTGCTGCGCATGATCGCGGCAACCGTGTTACCCGGCACTCGCCTGTATGCGTTCAACCGCGATGAATCGCACCAGGAGACCAACCGCGCGTTCGAGAAAATCTGCGGGAAGACGGGGTTCCGGGCGATTCGCGACATCGGGGCTTACGTCGATGCCCTCGAGTCGCGGACCGTGACCACGCTGGCGGAAGACGGCATCCATTTCAACGAACTGGGAAATCGCCTCGTCGGCGAACGGCTGGCCCGCTACTTCCACGATCAGGGTGCCGCGCCGGCTGTGGCTCAGGTGTCGCGTGCGTCCGGGGCAACGCGGTAACGGCGGTCCCATCATCGGCGGGGGGCAGGCTGGGCACGACCGGGGCAGCAAACGAGCGCGCATGCATTATCATCCTCGTGCAATTCCCCTTGGGATGCGCATCGCGGTGAAGCAGAGGGGGTCGATGGCCGGGCCACCGATCGAACGGCAGTGTCCAATGGAAAACCAGGCGCAAAGGCGCATCCGGGGACGCCGACCGATTGGCGAAGCAGCGTCTGCCGAGCGTCGTTGCGGGCCAGTATTCCCGGTGTCGAAAGCGAAGTGCCGGTGGGCCAGGACGTCGCCGCAGGAGATCTTGTCGCGCGGCACCGACTCTACGGCTCGGATACTTGGCTGCGTCGCGCGGGCGGCATCCGCGAGCCTTTCCGCGACCGAAATCGTTTTTCCACGGACCGGTGAACATGTCAGACGATCTGCTGATCTCGAAGCGCGAAATCCTCGCCGTCCTGTTTCGGCACCGGGTGGGTATCCTGCTGATCTTCTTCACCTGCGTCGGCGGTGCCGCGTTCGCTGTCTATTACCTGATTTCCCCCAACTACCAGGCGGAGGCGGTGATCATCTTCAACAGCAGCCTCCTGACCGAACCGCTGCGTGACGCACCGCCGGCAAGCGACTTCGAGAAGCTTGCCACCTTTCACACCCAGCGCGACATCTACGTGAGCGACCGCATCGTCGCCGAAGCGGCGCGCCGTACCAAGCTCGCCGAGATCCGGGTCATCGGCCGGATCGAGCGGATCGAGATGTTCGTCGGTGACGTGAAGCGCTGGTTGGGTGGTGTGTTGGGAATCGAGAAGTGGACCAAACCCTGGAGCGCCGAAGCCGCCGCGATCGGCGCGGTCAAGGACAACGTCAAGACATTCGCCCTGCCCGACTCCAAGGCGATACGCGTGACCTTCCGCGCCAAGGACCCGCACGAGACCGTGATCGTCCTGAACGCGATCCTGGATGCGCATGCCGCCTATTACTACGGCGAGATCATCGATCGCGCCAGTGGCGTCGAGAAATATCTGGCGGAGGAGTTTGCCCGCACTCGCCAGGCGCTCAAGGAATCCGAGGACGCCCTGTTCAGGTTCAAGCAGCGCGACAACATAATGCCGCCCTCGCTGCCGCGAGAGGCTTCCGCGAAGGACGGAACGCCGGGCGACAAGCTGCCGAGCATGGTCGGTGTGACCGACAGCACCAAGATGCAGGACGAGATGAAGATCTACATCCTCAAGCTGGAAGAGGAGCTGCGTCTGGCTGAACAACTGGTCGACAACGAAAAGCGGCAGCGCCTGACGACCGATCTCAAGGCGCGCTTGCGGGCGTACGTGGGCGCGGTGAACGCCATTCCCGACCGCGAACTCGAGCTGGTGAGGCTCAAGCGCCAATACGACACGACCCAGGAAACCTACCAGCAGCTTCAACGCAACCTGCTCAAGGCCAGGATCGTCTCCGGCGGTGAACTCGGCAAGATGAACCTCATCGATGTCTTCCAGCCACCGTTCGAAAGCGATGTCATCGTGTCTCCGCAGCGTCGCGTGGTGCTGATGCTCGCCGCCCTGCTGGGCCTGGTTCTTGCCGTGACCTGGGCTTTTATGCTGGACTACCTGGACCACACGATTCGCGGCGCACGCGATGTCGACCGCTACCTAGGCATGCGATTGCTAGGCTCCCTGCGCAAAGTGGCCTGAATCCTTCCGGCCCCGTCGACGCGGAGCCGGGGCGCCCTGCAACTGCACGCTGCTCCAACCTTCATGACCTTCGACGATATCGAGTCAACCATTGCTTCGCTTATGGCCACGTGGTCGGCGCTGGATGCGCGCTGGCTCGGCAAGCTCTTTCGTTCAGCCACCGCCTACGAAACCTTCACGGCGCTGGAGAACGAACTCTTCGTGAGCAAGGAGCAGGCGTACGGCGGACCGCTGCTGGTGTCCAGCGCCACCCGCGGCGAGGGGCGCACCACGATAGCTTTGCTGCTCGCCGTCATGAGCAGCGCATTCGACCGGACACGCCAAGTCCTGTTGATCGACGCCGACACCGATAGCGGCCGTCTGTCGGCATTGTTCGGCGCGGGTGGCCGTGGCGCCGGTCTGCGCGAGTTGTTCGACGGAACGGCGACTGCCGATCAATGCATCGCGGCCACGGCGATCCCGAACCTGTGGCTCACGCCGCTATCGCGCGAAGCGGCCGGTGGCGTCAGGTTGGCGCCGCTGCTGTTCAAGCAATTCGTGGACGACGTGCGACCCCGCTTCGATCTCATGATCGTCGATTCGCCGGCGGCGGGAGGCAATCGCGGCATCCTCTCCCTGGCGAACATCGTGCGCAACGTCCTGATCGTCATCAAGTATGGCGGCCCGACTCGCGAACAGGTCGCGACCCTCAAGGCCGATCTCGAGCGCACCGAGGCGAGTGTCCTCGGTTGCATTCTCAATCAGCGCGAATTGGTGGTGCCGCGCCTGCTTTATGGCTCACGCTGATCTGCTCGAGCCGACGCCGCTCATTGCCTTTCCGGCGCAGTGGCTCTTCGCCGTCCTGATCGGCACGGCCGGCGCGACGCTGGTCGTTGCTGTCTCCTCTTTCAACCCGCTGTACGCGGTCGCCGCGTCCGTCGTCATCCCGGTCATGGCGATCGTCGTCGTGCGGCCGCGACTCGGCATGCTGTTGCTGATCTTCCTGATCTCCTTCATGGAGGAGTTCCGCGGCGGCATCGGTGATACCAAGGTCGGCGGCGACGAGGCCTTGCGGTCGGAACGCCTGCCTTTCTACTCGGTCACCCTGGGATTGCCGGGACTCTACATTCCCGATGTCCTGATCGGCGGTCTCACGTTTCTGTACTTCGTCAAGCTGGTGCTCTGGCGTGAGCGTTCGCCGTTCATCTTCGATCGCATCGGCGTGGCCTTGCTCCTGATCGCCGCTTCGCTGTTCGTGTCGATCGTGGTGTCGCTCGCCAGGTCCGATCCGTTCGGTCCGATGGTGTTGGACCTGAGCAGCCTGGGCAGCATCAAGCTTCCGGAAAAGAACGTGAGCGACGTGGCGCGCTATTTTCCGATCCTGCACTTCAAGCTCTTCGCCCTGCTGTTTCCGTCGTACATGCTGGGCATGTTCTTCTTCCGCGAGGAGCGCGACGTCAAGCAGATGCTCATGGTGTTCGGCCTGGCGATGATCGCGACGATCGGGCTCGCCTCCTACCGGCTGATTCGCGACCCGACGATCATCAAGACCCTCACGCCGGTGGTGTTCGATACCGGTAGCGTCACCTTCATGCTGATGACTGTGTTCTATTGCGTCAGCATGTGGGCCTACGGCAGGTACCGGATCGCGCAAACGGTGGTGCGGACGATCTTCTGCGTGCTGCTGATGCTGTTCATCCTGCTCTCCTTCCGGCGCACGCTGTGGGGCGCCGCGGCGGTGGGGGTCGTGATCCTTCCCTTCCTGATGCCGCCCTCGGCGCGGTGGCGTCTCCTGATGCTCGGCGGTCTCGGGCTGTGTGCGGTGATGATCATTCTGGGGGCAACGCCGCCGGGACAACTGGTATTGCAATCGCTGGTCTCGCGCGCCAGCGAAACCAACCTCAACCAGTCTTCGACACTGTACCGCTTCGCGCTGCTGGTCTGGCTGGTGGACCGGTTCGACGATCTCCCCCTGTTGGGCTACGGCGTGTTGCCACTGTGGGACGAGATCGTGCGCATCCGGTATTTCTTCATCAGCATGGAAAATGTCCACAGCCTGTTCCTGTGGATACTGCTGCGCACCGGCGTGATCGGGATGCTGGTGTGGATCTTCGCCCTCTACCTGATCCTGTCACGCATGAAGGCGGTGTATCGGGCCATCGACGACGACCACAACCGCATCATCATCGTGGTGATCTTCCTGTCGATCATCATGCTGATGTTCAACGGCATCTTCAATCCGGTCTACGCCAACGTGCGCCACATCGTCCCGCTCGGCGTGTCGCTGGCGCTCATCTCGCGGTTTCCGGCATTGACCCGTTCCAAGGCCGGCGGCGCGCTGCAAGCTTCCTGAAATCCGCATGCGGACGCATCGTGGGGCGGACGGTCTGGTGGCTGCATCAGCCCGGTCGCTTTCGGCGTCCGGCCCGCTTCCAGGCGGCGTGCGACTTCGACGCCGATGAGGGTATGGGTGAACGCCGAAATGTGGTGATAGCCATGCAACACGTGCATTTCCGCCACGCCTTCATAGGCTGACAGGAGCGAGCGACTGGTGACCACCTCCACCCCCGATGCGTGCAGGCGCTCCAGCATCGGGTCGGTCAGGGACGGCACGAACCGGTAGGGCGCTGGAAACGCCGGTATGTCGACGACGATCAAGCGGATCCCGTTGTGGACGCAGAACTGCTGCATGCGCTCGAGGAGACCGAGCGCCAGGTCGGTTTGATAGCGATTGACACGCTGCGGAATCGTGTACTCGAACCCGCCGGCCTCGGTCGGTTCGCTGCCCGGCTTCCCGGACGCCTCCTTGGCGGCGAACCTGCCCAGTTGCAGCTTGGCGAAGATCCAGGCGTTGTTGAAGAGCATCGAGTAGAAATACGAGTTGTCGCCAAGCCAGCGCACGCCCGGGATGGCGTAGATGGCGTTCTGGATCTTCACACCCGGCAGATGCTCGAATTTCCGCTCCACCACGTGGCCGTCGCCATCGACCCCGAAAAGACCCGACTTCAGGTTGTCGTCGAAATCGTTGGCGAAGAATCCCACGACGACGGCATCGGGCCGGTACCTGACCCCCTCGTTCTCGAGCAGGGCGAGCTGCTCTGCCGTGCCGAACCCGGAAACCCCGGTATTGATCACTTCCGCGGTTCGGCCGGATCCGACCAGCGCCCGTTCGAGTACTGCCGAGAAGGTCTGCTCCTGACCCACTTCATAGCCCTGGGTGTTCGAATCGCCAAGGCTGAGCACGCGGGTCGTGCCGGTCTTCTTGTCATAGGAAAAGTCGCGTGTATTCCGGAACCCGCGGGCATTGGTGGTGAACTTCCAGCTGCCGTCGACGCTGGTGTGCCAGAACTCCATGTTGGACCGGATACCGCGTAACCGGTACTTCCCGTAGGTGTAGTCGGTCTGGTAGCGCGAGAAAAGTACCGTGTTGTCCTTGAACAGCAGGCGCACGGCGAGTTCGCCGCAGCCGAAGGCGAGCAGGCACGCCGCTAGCAGGAGACCGACGTTGGTGAACACTCTTTTCATCGGGAAGCGGTCCTCAATCGGGGGTTCCGGGGGTTCGAGTCCCGGCGCGCCTGCCAGTGGTCGCTGCGCCGGACACCGGTCCTGGCACAGCATTCGCATCGACGCCTGCGGCGCCCGGGCAGGGCGATACCGGGTGCGCTCCGCCCTGTGCTAGTGTAATGGAGGCGTGTTGGTTCTGACCGGGATCGAACCTTCATGCCACAGGCGCCGGCATCGGGCAGAAAGTGCCGTGAATGGCCGTCATGTTTGCGATCGCCGACGGCTATCGGCAACAATTCGATCCCTGCCCACGACGCGGCATTGTCCGCACTGGCTTTTCCGGTTCACGCGCATGACGCTTTCGACCATGATCGGCAGGACTTTTCGCAAGGTGCTTCGCGCGCCGACCTACGCGCGGAACTCCGGTGCGCTCCGGACCATCCTGGTGCATAGCACGCCGCGCCGGCTCGCGAACATGATTCTGGTCGAGGCGGAGTTCCGCCTGCGGCGAACGCGACTTGCCGGTCGCCCCTATGTCCTGGTGGCCGACCCGACCAACGTGTGCAACCTGCGGTGCCCCCTGTGCACGACCGGGCTGCGGCAGCAGGAACGCCGCGCGGGGATGATGAGCTGGGAGACCTATACGCATGTGATCGACACCATGGCGCCGTGGGCTTACAAGGTCAACCTGTTCAACTGGGGTGAGCCGCTTCTGCATACCCACATATTCGACATGATCCGCTACGCGCGCGACAAGAACCTCGGAACCTCGATGAGTTCGAACATGTCCATCGATCTTCCGGACGAGAGCATCGATGCATTGATCCACAGCGGCCTCGAATTCATCTGCCTGTCCATCGACGGGGCAACCCAGGAGAACTACGAGAAGTATCGGCGCCGGGGCAACCTCCAACTGGTGCTTTCCAACGTTCGCCGGCTGGTCGCGCGCCGGCGCGAGCTCGGGAGTCGCACGCCCATCATCGAATGGCAGTTCATTCCGATGAAGCACAATGAGCATGAGGTCGAGCAGGCGCGTGCCCTCGCGAGCGAGATCGGCGTGGACCTGTTCAGATGCATTCCGGTGGGCATTCCCTTCGACAGCCCGAATCCCGACGAACTGCGCAAAAACTGGTTTCCGGCGTCGGTGTCGGACGGCAAGGTCGCCGGCGGCGACGAGATCGCGAGCAACGACACGGCGCAGACCGCGTGCTATTTCCTGTACCGCTATCTGGTCGTCAATCCGGATGGCAGGGCCTCGCCGTGCTGCGTCGTGTCCGGCCAAAAGAACGATTTCGGCGACACCGCCGAACCTGTGTTCGAAAAACTCTGGAACAATCGCAATTACCGCTCGGGGCGCTCGCAATTCGTCCGTGGCGGCAAGGTCGAAGTGGCAACCGTGTGTGATCGTTGCGACCTGTTTGCCAAGAGGTCCGCGTTGCCCGGCGCACGGCGCGGCAAAACCATCTACCTCAAGCAGGAATCCGACGCCGCCGACTCCCCTCCCGGCGGGGCGTGAGCCGGCCACGCTACGAACGCGGGCTCGGTCCGCCAACGTCGCGAAACACGTTCATCCATTGCACCGCGGATTTCTCGCGCCCGAAGCGTTCTCGAAAAACGGCGTAGCCGCTTGCTCCCATGCGGCGACGCCGTTCCGCGCTCTGGAGGAGCAACTCGAGGCAGTCGTACCACTCGTCCTCGCCCGAAGCCAGGTAACCATTGACGCCGTGGGTCACGACCTCCGCATTCATGCCGACCGGTGAGGACACCACCGGCAGTCCCGCCGAGAAATACTGCACCAGCTTGAAGGCGCACTTGCCGCGTTCGTATTCGCGGTCATCGAGCGGCATGACGCCGATCGCCGAACCGAGCAGCCATTCGCGCTCCTTGTCCTCGCGCCACTCCAGCGTTTCGACCTTCACGCCAGGGATGGAGAAACCGGTCGCTTCGGCGCTGCCGATGATGCGAAACACGAAATCGATCTCCCTGGCCAATCGCTGCAGCGGCGTCCGGATCAGGTCGAGGTATTCCTCGTTGCCGACGTTGCCGATCCATACCACCACCGGCACGCGGTCGGAGTGACCGGCCGGATTGGCGCCGCCGCCGAGATCGAGGTAAGGCGTAGGGATGATGGTGACGCGAGAGTTGAAACCGCGCGCATACCCGGCGAGCATCGTGTTTCCCGCGACCACCGCCCGGCACGCCGCGATGGCATCGCCGACACGGTCGGCATCCCAGAACAACCTGCGCTGGTCCACGGCCAGCGGCATTCGCAGCCAGATCGCATCGTCGAAATCGAACACGATTCTCGGGTTGATGCGCGCGGCCAGGCGCTCGGCCCAGGCGCTGCCCAGCGGGAATGCCTCGCGATGGATGATCGCCACGTCGAAGCGCCACAAAAATGCCAGCCGCCAGGCCAGGCGGGCACTGCAAAATGCGAAATGCCAAGCCTTGTATAACGTCCAGGGCCAGCCGAAGCGTCGCCGGTTGCGGTACAGGCCCGAGGTCAGGAAGGCCTGCAGCGTGACCTTGATGCCCATGCCGCGCCAAGCCTGCTCGTACCCCAGCACGCGATGTCGCACCGACGGCCCCGCGGCCGGATAGACGGACAGGCATACCACCGAAAGACGGCGCGGTTCGGGCACCGCGGAATCCGGGGCGCCGGCTTCAGGCATCCGGGGGCTTGCGTCCGAGCACATAGAAGCCGCCCGCCAGGATGTGCGCGTCAGGGTGCGTGCGCAGGAGCAGGTCCAGGTACTTCAGCGGGAACGCGAAGCATCGAAACAGACCGTTGAATGCCTTGCGGACGATTCGCGGCCGGGCCGGCAGGCACATGTCCATCAGCATGTTCGCCGATTGCAGGACGGCGGACACCGGCCCGTGGGTCATGCCTACCTCGGGCGATTCGAGGCCCGCGAACAGGCGTTTCATTCCCTCGCGGGTGAAGCGGGTGTAGTCGGTCGGATAGCCGTGAAAGAAGAAGATGAACGGGATCTCCGAATACAGCACGCCGCCGGGTTTGAGCACGCGGATCATCTCGCTCACCACCCGGTACGGATCGGCGACATGTTCGAGCACGGCGAGGCTGAACACCGCGTCGAAGGTGTTGTCCGCGACCGGAATGTCGTGCGCATCGGCGACCATGTCGACGTTCGGGAACAGGCCGATGTTGAGCGTGATCTCGTGGTCCCCGACCCGGTAAGGGCCGCCGCCGACGCTGAGCGTCAACGGCGGCGCGCCGTTCACGGGCTCGAACAGCACCGACGTCGGTGGTTGTCGCAGGTCAGGGTGGTAGCGGTACATGACCGGCGGCGGCTTCAGCCAGCGGGTCCATGACGGCTTCGTCACCGAGGTCGATGCCGACGCGGCCGCGCCGTACTCGCCGACCATCCGGCGGCCGTCGTCCGATTCCAGATGCGTGGCGAACATCTTCCGCATCGCTTCGGTCATCAAGACCGGGCAACCGTGCACTACCGGATAGCGGGCATCGCATGCCGTACAGCACAAGGCGTCGTCGGCGTTGCGCAGGGGGCTGTGACAGGTGACGCAGCGCAAGGCGCCGTACAGGCGCGCGACGCGATGGCCAAGTGGGGGCGTCGGCGGCATGGGGGCCGAGTGGGGCGCACGATGCTGAGTGATCTTCGAACCTAACACGAAACGCTACGAGAGCAAAACAAGCGCCAGTCCGGAGGGGACTTCAGGATCGGCCTGTATGAGCTGCCAGCGAGAAGGGCGCCGACAATACCCGGGCGGCATGGGGATCATCGGATTGCTACTCCCGACCACCGCTGCCTGAACACGCATCCTGGGCTGAAGCCGACACCGCGGTAGTCGGCGTCGGCGTCGACGATTGACGTTGACATGTCGCGGGGGGGGGGGGGTAAATTGACAATCGAGAGCAGTTAGCTCGAAAGGTGTCCGTGCTCCCCAAGAAACCCCCCGAGCCTATCGAACACAGAGCAACACGATCTCTGGAGACAAGATGAAGAACATGAAAGGTCTTGACGCTCATGTCAAGCGCGTGACACTGGCATTGACGGTTGCCGCGCTGGTGCAGGCGGGCTCGGCGCTGGCGGCGCTGGAACTGCGCGACATCGATGGCAATGCGACGGTGATTGCCGCGGACGCGGAGTTCGCCTACGACACGGTGCTCGATGCGACGTGGTATCTGACGGCCAACAACACCGGAATGCTCTGGCACTATGCCAAGAGCTGGGCGGCGGGCCTGACGGTGGGGACGTTCAGTGGCTGGTCGCTGCCGTCGGCAGATCCTGCATG
>JANMWG010000243.1:0-11031 GCA_031393885.1 Betaproteobacteria bacterium
TGGTTGAAGCTGAAGGTGTCGATGTCGGTGTGGCCGTAGATCTCGGTGAAGGTCTTTGCCGTCGTGTACGGCACGGCCAGCGACGTGGGCGCGTTGATATCCCCGATCGTGCCGCGCAGATCCATCTGCGTGCCGCGGCCCACGTCGGCGTTGTTGTCGTCGACGGTGTCGGTCTTGCCGACGCGGCGCGTATCGCCGCGAATCGTGATCCCCGTTCCGGCGACGATGCGGCTGGCCGCCGTGGTGCTTACGTTGTCGCCGACCCAGAGTACGGCGGTCAGCGCGGCGCGGACCTCGGCCTGGCCCACCGGCGTGGCGCTCGGGCCTTCATCGATGCGCGCGGTCTCATTGCCGTTGAGCGCGACCAGCACGAGGTTTTCGGTATCGGCCGCGACGGTATCGGGCACGGTCAGACGCACGTTGCCGGTGATCGCGCGCACCGCGAGGATATTCAGCTCGCGCGCCGCTTCGGTCAGATAGACATCGTTGCCGGCCTGCGCAAACAGGCGGCCGGTGACGAGCGTGCCGGCGAGCACGCCGGAATCGATATCCAGGTCGTCGCCGAGTTGGCCGATCGACGCGCTGGCGTCGAGGTCGATCTCCTTGCCGACCACATTGGCGACATCGCGTACGCGCGTCGACGTGTTGTCGCCGTCGTCTTCCTCGGCGCCATTGGCGTCGACGATCGAGCCGGCACGGGCGACGAGCGTCACATGCGCCTGGCTGTCGCTGCCGCGCGCGATGACGCGGTGCACACGCAGGTCGCCATTCGTTTCCTCGATCCAGATCGAGCTG
Organism: Betaproteobacteria bacterium; assembly: GCA_031393885.1. Lineage (GTDB taxonomy): Bacteria > Pseudomonadota > Gammaproteobacteria > Burkholderiales. The sequence continues at coordinate 796 of JANMWG010000243.1, forward strand.
CCGGCATCGGCGTCGAGCGCGCCGTTGGCGGGAATGCCCACGCCGGCATCGAGCAGGTCGGTCTCCAGGAAATTGCTGGCGCTGCCGATGCCGCGCAGGGCGGTCAGCGTGATGTTCACGCCGATAACGTCGGCTTGCAGGTCGCCCACGGGCGGCGACAGCGGCGAACCGGTGGGTGCATCGACGATGGCACCGTCCGGCGAAGCCAGGATCACGTCGTGGAAGCGCGAGCGGATTTCGCCGACGCGCAGGTCGGCAACCACCTCGCCCAGGGTCACGTTGCCATCGACATTGATGTCGATATGGCCGGTGCCCAGCAGATCGCTCAAGCCCAGCACGCCGACGGTCGGCAGCGCCACGCCGGTGGTGGCTTCAGTCGCGCCCTGCACGTCATTGATGACGATGTTGCCGTTGGTGTTGCCGGCAATCAGGCCGGCCACGGTCCGCGCACCGGTGGTGAGATTGACATTGCGGAAATCGTAGACGCTGTTGCGCAGCGTCTCGGTGCCGCCGAAGGCCCCGATGTTGCGGCCCGGGTTGGTGCCGTCGGGGCGGAAGAAGCTGTTGAAGTTCCAGTCCCGTCGATCCGACGGGTAAGGTAGCGGGATCGGAACCGTCGTCTCGGCAAGCGTGGTGACGCGAACGCCATTCGACCCGCCGGCACTGGCTTCCTGCACCGAGTCCCGCAGCAGCAGGTTGATGTTGCCGCCGGCGATGAGCGAGTCCATGGTGGCGCTGAATTCCGTCACCACCAGCGTCTGGCGCAGGTGCGCCTTCAGGTCGAGGAAGATGTCGGCGCCGGCCACCACCACGGCATGCTGCGCGGCGGTGAGTGTGTGCAGCGTGGCATCGGCCGAGGTGCTCGGGTCCAGCGCCAGCACGGCGCCGCCGGGCGTGGCGAGCTGGATGCTGGCGCCGTTGGCCGAGCGCAGCACGGTGTAGTAATGGCCGCTGACCAGGCCGCCGATGTCGGCGCCGCCAATGGCTTGGTACCTGACCAATTGCCCGCTGAACAGCGAGGCGCCGCCCAGGAATACCGCGTCGGCGAGGTTCGACACGTCGGTGGTGTGGAAGCTGGTGGTCGGCAACGCGTTGGCGCTGTAGATCATGTCCACGTTCAGGCGCAGCGAAGCGGCGCCGATGCTCTTGCCTGCGGCGCCGGCCTGGAGGTCGAGAATCGCCGTGGTGACGAGCGAGACGCGCCCGCTGGCGACGCCGCCCTCGTGCACGTCGCGAGCACGCGCCGCGATGATCGAGCCGCCGTCGGCGTGGATCACCGTCGCGCCGATCGGGTTGTTGATCGTGCCGTTGAGCGTGATGTCCGTTGCGGTCTTGTTCAGGATCTGCACCAGCGTGGGCGCGGCGGTGCGGTCCAGCGCAAAGGTCAGGCCCACGTTCGGGCCGTTCAGATCCACCAAGGGGTTGACGGTGGAGTTCACCACGTCGATGTTGTTGATCTTCAGCGGCTTGCTCCAGGCGTTCGTGATGAGCACCTGGCGGAAGGTGTCGCTGAAGGTCCAGGTGCCGCCGCTGCCGCGAATGGCCAGCGTGCCGGTGTCGGCGTTGGCGTGGCTGGTGAAGGCATCGACCGAGCTGTCGACCTTGTCGTTGAAATAGGCCTGGCCGGGGTCGTCGTTGCCGATATCGTTGACGAAGATTTCGGACTCGGTGCTCGCAATGGTCCCGGTCACCAGGTCGCCCGCGGCCGTGTGCACGCTGACGTTGATGGCCTTGACGATCTTGCCGGTGTTGTCGATCTCCAGCTCCGGGCTCTGGCCCGAGAAGATGTGAACATCGGCGTTCCAGTCCACCGTGCGGTTCTGCTCGTTGGTGAAGCTGCCGTTCACGCCGCCCGCCGCTATCGCGCGGCGGCTGTAGTCGCCATGGCGGTCGATGCGGGTGATCTGGTTGCTGGTGTCCACGTACAGCGCCAAATGGTCCAGCGCCGGGATGCTGGCCGTGCCGTCACTCGGATGCGCCAGCTTGGTGTTGCCCGCATTGCGCGGGCCGGCCGTGACTTGCGCGCGCGGGCTGAGCGTGCGCGGGTCGGCGACGACGCTGCTGCTGAGCTTGCTGGTATTGGTCGGGTTCGATTCGAGGTAACCGAACACGCCCAGCACTTCGGAATACGAATAGGCGTAGGTATCCACGCCCATGAAGCGTGCGGCGATGTCCACACCGTCGTAGCCGGTGAGGCTGGCGCCGCTGCCCAGCACCACCTGGTTCAGCGCCGTTGTGGTCAACGTGGAGTTGTCTTTCGAAACGCCCACGAAGCCCGCGCCCCAGCCCTTGGCTTCGGCGTAGAGGTTCATCTCGGTCGTCAGTGCGCGCAGCGAGGCCGAGCCGGCGATGATGACCGCGTTGTCGCCAACCTTCACCAGGCTTTGCGGCGGCAGCGGCGTGAGGGCCGTGACGGGTGGCACCTCCGGCATCACGTCACTTGGCAACACGCTGGTGGTGAACTTGACATTGGTGGTGGCATAGCCGCCGCCGCCAAAACCGCGCCCGTCGGCCGACGAGCGTGCCGACACGCGGGTGTTTGCGTCGGTAGACACATCCACATGCCCAGCGGCCACGATCTTGGCGCTACCGCGCACTTCGGCGGTGGTGTCGTAGTCGAGGTTGACGTTGGTGTCGGCATGCACGTCGGACGCGAACCCGCCGGCCTCGGAACGTGAGTAGGCGTCGGTGATGTGCAGCGAGGCCGAGTGAATGGCCACGTCGCCGCCGGCACCGATGATGGTACTGCCGCCCACGTAGGCGCGGGTCACGCTGGTTTGCGTGGTGGTGGCGTTGGATTCGCCAATGCCCACGAAGCCGCCTGCCGCGTTGCTGTTGGTGGCGCGCGCGTTGGTGGTGGAATCGGCCAGCACCGAGATGTTGCCGGTGACGGTAGTGGAGTTGGCCTTGGGCGCGCTCGTGGTCACCGTTTGCGAAGCGATAAGAGCGGTGACGTTGGCGCTGAAGGTGACGGTGGAGTCGTTCTCCGTGACGCCAACGAAGCCCTTGCCCGAACCGGTGGCCGTGGCCGTGGAAACGGCATCGCCCGGCGGCGGGTTCAGCGAAGCCAGTGCCACCCCACCGGGGCCGCTGATGGTTTGCGCCCCGTTGGTGGTGCTGACTGAGTTGGTGGTGATGTCGATGCGGAACTGGTGCGCGCTGGCCAGGTTGGCCGGCGCGGTGATGTCCACGCTTTCGCGTGCAAAGGTGTGGATGCCCGTAGTCAGGCCCACCGTGCCCAGCGCAATTGGCACACCCGCAGCCCCAGGTGTCGCAGCGATCTGGTAGTTGGCGTTGGTCGTCTTCAGCACATAGTAGGTCTGGCCATCGACCAAGTTGTTGAACTTCGCGTCGCCCGGGCGCACCAGGCTGTGGATGGCTGTGCTGGCGCGGCTGATGGGGGAGACGTCGATGGCGGTGTTGCCGTTAACGGTGGTGCTGACGGTGCTCGGGCTGGTGCCGATGTTCTGGTTGAGTTCGAGCTTGGTGCTGCTCGCTGAAAACACCGTGTAGTTGCCGGAATTCGGGCCCGACGTCACGGTGATCGAATCATTCGCCTTGAACCCGAGTGCTTGCCAGTTCGCGCCCGTGATGTTGGCGTGCAGGAAGCCGGCGCCGATACCGCTTTGTGCGGTGAAGGTGTAGGTGCCCGTTGCCGTGGGCGCCAGTTGCAGCGAGGGCGATGTGGGGCCCGTCGTCAAGACACGGTAGGTCGTGCCGCTGACCAGCCCGCTGATGGCATCGCCGCCTTGCACGCTGTAGGTCACCACCTCGCCGTTCGCGAAGCCGTGGCCGCTGACCTCGAAGAAATAGATGTTGTTCGCGTTCGGCGCCGCGGTGACTGTCGTCAGGCCGGCGCTGTCCGTGGTGACGGTGACATCCGTCTGATCGGCCTTGAAGGTCTTCAGCGGCGGCGCGTGGTAGGTCACGGCGTCGCCGTTGTTGAGAGTGGCGCCACCCGTGATGACCGAGCCGGCCACTTCGGAAACGGACACCGAATCGGTCGCCACGCTGGCCGCTTGCAGCTGAATGGTGCGCGCGTCGATCACGCGCACGGTGTAGGTGGTGCCTGCCGTCAAACCGCCCACCAGCACCGCTAGGTCGGTTGGCGTGTAGACCACCTGGTCACCGTCCTTGAAGTTGTGGGCGGTGGCAAAGGTGATGGTTTCCTTGCTGCTGCTCACGCCGTCGCCAGCGAACGCCGCGCCCAAGGCCAGGGTGTTGGTGCCGACGTTGATCACGCTGTACTGGCGCGCCGGGCTGGGGCCGTTGACCACGATGTTCGGGTCCACATAGGTTTGGCTCAGGCCGCCGATGACCGTGTTGCCGCCGGCCTGGTACTCAATGACATCGCCCGTTTGCAGGTTGTGGTTGGAAACGGTGATCGTGTTGGCGCTGTCGTTGGCGCCAATGATGTGATACGTGGGCAGCGTGGCCGTCGAGGTCGGCCTGGCAATGGCCGCCACATCCACCGAGCCGGCCTGCACGTTCGAGCCGGCATTGATGCTGGCGTTCAGCATGGGCGTCACGATCACGGTGGAGAGTGAGGCACCGCGCGCCCCCAGGCCGCCGGCGTCGCCGGTGGTGGTGGCGTCTGCCTCGGGTGAATCGTTAGCCTTCACGGTGATGTTGCCCAGCACATCAACGGTCACGCCGCCGATGTGCGCGTCCAGCACCGGCGCCACGGTGGCCGTGCCGGAGTTGGACGTCAAGCCAACCAGCCCACCCGCCGCGGCCTTGGAATTGGCCGTGGCGCTTTCAGCGCTGATGGCTTCGACATCGAGCCCGCCCGCTCCATGGCCGCTGGCCAGGGTGCCGGTGATCGTGCCTTCCATGCGCGCGTTCACGGTGCCGCCGGCACTGGCCACGGCCTTGCTGTTGCCCGAGCCCACCAGGCCGCCGGCCGAATCTTTGGCAATGGCCTCGGCCCGGGAGGTGGCGTTGGAGACCACGCCCACGGTTTGCAGCGCACCCAGAATGGCGCCGCTGGCAATGTAGCTGTCGAGATAAGGCGTGTCAGTGGCCGTGGGGGTGGAACCCGCCAAGCCCAGCGCGCCGCCCGAGGAGGCGTTGGCCTCCGCACGTGCGCCCGTGCCCGGGGTGGCCTTGGTGCCATTGTTGTAGTTGGCGCCGACGCTGATGCCGCCGGTGCGCGAACCGATCTTGCCGCCGCTGATGCCGCTCTTCACCGAAGGTACGAGCGGGTTGGCGGGCCGAATGCTGGCCGTGGCCGTGGGTGCGCCCCGGCCCGCGCCGAAGCCCGCCGCCACCGCGCTGCCTTCAGCCAGCGCCTTGGCTGTGGCCGCCAGGGTGGAAGCCACGGCGATCTCGCCATCGGCCTTGACCTCGGTGGTGCCCGTGGTGTAGCCGCCCAGGCGCGACTCGACCGTGGGCGTGACCGTGGCGGTGGCGACGGAATCGGCATTGGCAATCGCAATGAAGCTCACCGCCACCGCATTGCCCTTGGCCGTGACATCGGCCGACGCCGAGGAAATGGCATCGATGAGCACGCTGCCCTTGACGTCCATCTCCACCGGATCGGCATAGGCCTTCGTCACGGTGGTGATGGTGGCGGTGGCCGTGCTGCCGGCATGGGCCACGCTGAACAGCACGCCCGCGGCAACGGACGCCGCCGTGGAGGTGGCGGTGATGGTGGCCGACTCAGTGGCCTTGATCACCACCCCGGCGGTGCCGGTGGTGGCGATGCGCGCGTTGCTGGCATAGGCCAGCACTTCGTTCGAGACACTGTTGGTGGCGGTGGAAATACTGATCGCCGCCGAGCCGCCGAGGCCGAACGACAGGGCCATGGACGCTGCGCTGGCCGTGGCGCTGATGATGGAAGTGTCTTGCGCCTCGATGCGCACCGTACCGCCGGCTGTGAGCCCCAGGCCCCGGGTGGTATCGACATAGCCCTTGACGCTGGTGTTGACGCGGTTTTCGATCGACACGCCCGCACCCGAGGCCGCCACGGCAATCGCCCCGGCCGAAGCCGCCACCGACTTGGATTCAATGCCCGCCGTGATGGTGGCCGATTCGGTGGCCTTGACGGTGATGCCGTCGTGCGCGCTGGCACTGGCGTTGTGCATGTAGGCATGCACCTTGGCCGGCTGGGCCACGATGTTGACTTGCTGCCAGACGGTCTGGTCGGCGTAGTTCACCCATTGCAGCCAATGCACGCCGGCATCCAGGCCGGTGGGCTTGATCAGATCGTCGTTGGAGATGTACTTGTAGACCGCGCCGGCTTCGGGGCCGCTGGTGATTTGCACCAGCTTGTTCTTCGTGATGGAGGCCGGGTTGCTGTTGGCGGCCGTGGTGGTGTAGTCGTGCGTGCTGGCGTTGGCATCGGTGCCGAAGCCGATGAAGTTTCGCGCCGTGGCCACGCCGATCGAGACCGCAATCCCCACGGTGCCGGCAGCCGCCGAGACCGACACGGTCTTCACCGTGGCATGGATTTGCGAATCGTCGGCCGCGGTGACCTCGATCTTGCCCAGCGTGCTGGTCAAGTCGCTGTCTTCGACATAGGCCTTGGTGTCGGTCTGGATGGTGTTGAAGGCATCCGCGCCGGCACCGGCCAGCGTCAGGGCGCCCAGGAAGCTCAGGCCCACCGCCGCACTGGCAGCGAAGGCTGTGGCGTTGATGGTGGCATGGTCTTGCGCATCGATGGTGATGGCGCCGGTGGTGGCTTGCAGGTGATCCACATCGTTCACATGCGCATCGACCACGGTGCCGATTTCATTGCGCGCAATGGCCACGCCCACCGTGGCGGAAGCGGCCACCAGGCCCACCGTGGCCGCAATGGCCGCGGCCAAGGTTTCGGTGGTGATGTGCGAGGTGTCGCTGGCGCTGAGCGCCACGCTGCCAGCAGTGATGCCCTTGTCGGCAGCGGCCACTGTGACAGTTGGCCGGTCGCCGTCGATGGTGGCGGCCACGACATTGCGCACGCGGTTCTGCGTGCTCGCACCCGCGCCCGCACCGCCGATGGCCACGGCGCCCAGCGAGAGCGAGACCGATGCCGCGACGGTGTTGGCGGTGATGGTTTCGTCAGCGCTGGCGCTCAGGCTCAAAGCACCTTGCGCCTTGATGCCGGAATCGTTCACATCGGCGCGCACCCGCGAAGGCGCGAGTGCGCCGGTCGAGTCGTACCCGATCAGGTTTTCCGCCAGGGCGAAGCCGACGGCGATGCTGCCGGCGACGATGCCGCCGCCGAACCCGAGCGCAATGCTGCCCACCGTGGCGTCGATCGTCGACACGTCCTTCGCCATCACCGTGACCTTGCCGCCGCTGTCGAGCACGCTGTTGTCGATATAGGCGTCGGTCTTGGACAGGATGACGTTCACGATGTCGGCGCCGGCCAGCGCGAAGCTGATCGCGGCCCCGCCCAGCGTGACCGCGGCCGAAGCCGCCACGCCGACTGCGACGACCGTGGCGCCCTCGACGGCTTCGATCGTGATGTCGCCGCTGCGCGTCTTCACCGTCTGGCCGTTGCCCGCTGCGTTGGCGATGTAGGCCGAGACTTCGTTGTCGATTTCGTTGTGGGCCAGCGAAACGGCCACCGAAACGCCGAGCGCACCCAGGCCCACGCCGAAGGCGACCGACGCGGCACCGACCACGGCGTCGATCGTGGACGCATCAGTGGCCTTCAGCGCGATGCTGTTGGCGAGCACGCCGACGGTGCCGCCCGCGCTGCCGGGGTCGGTGCCGTCGATGTAGGCCGAGACTTTCGCGGCAACATGGTTGGTCGCGCTCGACCCGGCGCCGGAAGCTGCAATGCCGGCGAAGGCACCGCCCGCTGCAGCCACCGAGCCTGCGATGACGATGGATTCGATGGTCTGGTCGGACGTCGCGGTCAGCTTCACCTGGCCGCCCGCGTTGACGGTGGAATCCTTGACGTAGGCCATCACGGACGCTGGCGCGGCCGCGCCGTTGCCGATCTCGTTGTCGGCGATGGAGACACCGATCGACAAGCCTGCGCCGCCAAAGACACTGCCAGACAACGCGACCGAGACCGCGAGGATCTTGGCCTCGATCTTGGAGGTATCGTCGGCCAGCACGGTCACATCGCCGTAGCTGGCGATGGCGCTGCCGTCGATGTGCGCCTTGGCGCTGCCGAGGATCGTGTTCCTGGCGAAGGCACCGGCACCGCTCAGGCTGCCACTTACGGCGCCGAGCGAGATGGCGGCCGAGGCCGCGCCGGCGATGGCGTTGATGGTCGCCTTCTCGTGCGCCTCTACGTTGACGACGCCGGTGGTCGTGCTCAAGCCGGTTGTCGTGACGACCCCGCCGTTGCTGTGGTCGATCGCGATGCCCTTGATGTGCGCATCGACCTGGTTGTCGATCTCGTTGAAGGCGATGCCGATGCCGATCGACCCCGAGACACCGACCGCACCGACCGCTGCGGCTACCGATACGGCGGCGGTCAAGGCATCGATGGTCGACTGGTCCTCGGCGACGACGCTGACGCTGCCGGCCCCGATGCCGCGCCCGTCCTTGACGCCCTCGACATAGGCCTGCACCAGTGTGGCCACGCGGTTGTCGGACACCGCGCCGGCGCCGCTGACCGAGGCGCCGACGAAGCCACCCGACAGCGCCACCGAGCCGGCGAATACATCGGCGTCGATGGTCTGCTGCGATTTCGCATGCGCCGTCAGCGTGCCCACGGCGTCGACGCTGGAGTTCAGCACGTAGGCCTGCACCGGCGCGGCGCTCTTCTGCAGGTTGACGAGTTGCCACTGCGACTGGTCGTTGAAATCGACCCGGGTCAGCCAGTTGGCTTCTTCAGCGTGACGATGTTCCGTTTCGAGCGCCGTCTCGCCGCTCGGTCCCGGGTCGCCGTTCGGGCGAACCAGCGTCGCAGTGCCGATGTATTTATAGACATTGCCGGCGCCGGCGCCGGCCTTGATCTTGACGGTTTGATTCGTCGTGATCGTGGATGGATTGGCCCCGGTCACGTAATCGGCCGTTGCCTTGTAGTCGGTGCCGAAGCCGATGTCGTTGTGCGCCAGCGCGAGGCCGATCGACGCACCGACGCCCACTGCGCCCCCGCCCACGGCCGCCGACGCGCTCAGCACGAAGGCGTTGATGGTGGCGGTATTGGTGGCGTCCACCTCGACCTTGCCCGCGCTCTTGACCGCGCTGCCGTCGATGTGGGCCAGGGTGCCGGTCAGGATGACGTTATTCGCGTCCACGCCCGCGCCGCTGACGGCCACGCCGACGAAACCGCCGGCCACGGCCAGCGAGGCCGCGGCGGCGATCGCATTGATCGTCGCGTTCTCGGTGGCGGCCACGTTGATGCCATTGGTGCCCTTGGCCCAGAGCCCGTCGTCCAGGAGATTGGCCGACGCGCCGTCGACGCCGATAACGTAGGACTCGACGTCACTGGTGATCGTGTTGCGCGCCAGCGCAACGCCGATCGACACCGCGATGCCGGCCGTGCCGAAGCCGGCGGCCAGCGAGGCCGCGCCGGCCAGGGTGTTGATGGTCGAGGTGTCGGCGGCGGTGATCGACACGCTGTCGGCCACAATGCCCGCAACGGCGCCAGCGCTGCCGCTGCCGTCGCCATTGATGCCGGCCTTGACATCGACACCGATCTTGTTCTCGGCCCAGACGCCCGAGCCGGCCGCACCGATGCCCGCACCGCCCGCGGCACCCACGGCCACCGCGCCGGCCAGCACGACCGAGTTGATGGTCTCGCTTGCCTGTGCGTCCAGGCTCAGCGCTCCGGTGGCATTGACGGGACTGTCCTGCAGATAGGCCCGCACCTGGGCCGGCGTCGAAGTGATCGCACCCGGCGTCCAGCCGATGAAGTTCTGCGCCACCGAGATGCCGATGCCCACCCCGATGCCTGCGCTGCCGCCGGCACCGATGGCCAGCGAGACCGCGGCCACCGTGGATGCGATCGTCGAGGTGCTGGACGCGCCGAGGGTCACGTTGGCGGCGCTCGTCAGCACGCTGTCCTGACCGTAGGCATTGGTCTTCGTCAGCACCACGTTCTGCGCCACCGCACCGGCGCCCGCGATGGCAATGCCGGCGGTACCGCCGATGCCAAGCGCAATCGAGGCCGCGGCGGAGACGGCATTGATGGTGTTCTTGCTGACACCGATCTTGCCGGTGATGCTGTCGAGTTCGAGCACATAGGTCTGGCCGTCGGGCGCAGTCAGCGCCCACGAGTGGCCCTTGACCAGGATCGACAGCTTGAGCTTGTCGACCTGCTGCCAGTTGGCGCCGCCATAGTTCTCG
>JANMWG010000245.1:0-3996 GCA_031393885.1 Betaproteobacteria bacterium
AGAATTGCCACGCGCTGGCGAAGCGTGGCGATGGTCTCTTTGTGACACCGGACGAGTCCACGTAGCAGGTCAAGCTCGTTGTGACGGTCGCTGTCGATCAGGCTTCGTCCCCAATGCGTCTCCCAGTACAGCGCCAAGACGTTCGCACGCGGCACGTGCGCGTTCGGCAACAACCAGGCTGCGAGTTGCTGTCGAGATATCGCGAGGTGCCGAATCACGAAGGCACGGCCAAGCTCGTCGACCATCATTCGGAAATCATTCGATCCGCCAAGGTCTCGTTGTGCGGTGATCACGTTGTGCCTCCCCAGGTGAGCGCGAGTCTGACGGAGCGGTACCGGCAATTGCGGTACCGAGAAAACTGGCGTGCTAAGGTTTGGCTGTTCTTGCCTGCGTGGCAAAACGCATCGGATCAGACTTTGAAATCCGGGTGCCAGACCCCCAAGGCCTGGTCAAGTCATTTTCATCATCAACCCGAGCGGGCTTTGCACAGCCCGTCGGGGGCCGCGCATTGCTTGCTCCTTCAAGGAGAATCAATGCATGTCAATACAAGATCTCGCGACGCAGGCCTCGGCCGAGCGTGCAGAACGCAGAGTAGGTTGGTCAACTTTCCGGAAGCTGTCGCCGGAGACGCTCGAGGAACTGCTCAGAAAGCCCCTCAGAGACGAGCAGCGCGATTCGCTTCAGGAGTACCTGCTCCTGGAGCGCCGAAAACAGAAAGCGGATCTCGATATTCGAGAAAAGCGCGGCGACTTTCGAGAGAAGGCCGCCTTGCCGATCGCTGCCGCGGTCAGCTTTCTGGGCAGTTGGTCGGCGGGTCTGGTCTTCGTGCCAACGGAGTGGAAGGCCGGGCTCATCTTGGTCTTCGGTCTTCTGGGATCGCTGCTGTGGTGGCTCATCCGCAGGAACGGATTTCAGGTTGTGACCGAAGCTCGCAGACAATTGGCCTTGCTCGGCAAGGTCGACTAGACTTACGCAAAGGATTCATTTCATGGAATTCAACTACGTTCAGTTCGGCCTCTACATCTTGGGCGTTCTCGCCATCCCCGCAGGGTATTGGCTGCTCACGATGCGCGAAGAGCGCCGCTCCGAAGCCGAGTCGAAACGTCAAGGCGAAGAACTGATGGGCGGCCCTTACGTCAAGCGCGTTCTGTAGTTCTCGACCTCACTCAACCAAACCTCCCCTGCCTCACGGCTCGGGAGGTTTTTTCATGGGCACGATCAAGCGATGCACTGCCGCTTGCGGTCGGCGGTCGCGCGCACGGTGGCGAATTCATCCGCGACAATCGCGTCCCATGAAACGACCCCATCACACGCACGACGCGACACTCTCGACCACTGTCGACGTGCGTCGAAGCGCCATCCACGGACGCGGTGTATTCGCGCTGCGCGCCCTGCGCGCCCGTGAAGAGATCGGCCACTACACCGGCCGCCGCTACGCGCCCGACCAGAACGACACCGCGTGGGACGGCAGCCTCACCTACCTGTTCGGTCTCTCGGACGGCACCGTGATCGACGGCGCGCAGGGCGGCAATGCCACGCGGCACATTAACCATGCGTGTGCGCCCAACGTCGAAGCCGTCGAGCGCCGAGCCGCCGACGACACGCTGGTGCTTGTCGTGCGCACGCTGCGCCGCATTCAGGCCGACGAAGAACTGTTCCTCGACTACGCACTCATCATCGACGGTGACGAGCCGTCCGGCTACCCGTGCGCCTGCGGCACGGCCGACTGCCGGGGCACGATGGCCGCGCCTGCCGCTGCAGCTCGCTGATCGCTGATCGGTTCGGTCGCGCGTCAGCTCAGGTGCGCGTTCACCAGCCGGGTCATCTCGAACATCGTGACCTGGCGTTTGTCGAGCACGGCAAACAGCTTGTCGTCCGCGTTGATCAGCGTGCGCTTCTCGGCGTCTTGCAGCTTGTGGGCCGTGATGTAGTCCCAGATCCGCTTGGTGACCTCGGTGCGCGGCGCGGGGCCGGCGCCGATCACCGAGGTCAGCGCCGGGCTGAGCGTCATCGGTTTGGCCTCGGTCTTGCCGGAATGGGTCGTGGTGGCGATGGTCGTGCTCCTGGTGGTTGGCTGGGCGGACGCGCGATCGCGGCCCGGGGGGCGGATCATACGGATGGGGCGCTTGGCGTAGAAGCGAGTGTCCCTCACGGGGTAGCCGAACCCGCCTCGACCGTCGGCAATTGCAGCGTCGGATTCGGTGGTGGAGGCTCCATCACCCAGCGGCGCGCGTCGGCCAGCACCACGGCCGAGAGCTTGCTCGTCTTGACGCCGCCGCGCCGCGACACCGTGAAGGTCCAGATGTTCGTGCCGTCGGCCGGGCTCGGCACATGCCAGCCGGCGCGCAGCACCTCGCGTTGAACCGCCAGTCCGACGCGGTCGGCACCACTCTTGACGCCGATGCCGGCCGCCGGTGCCGGCTCGCCGAACAGGACCGCGTACTCGCGAAAAATCGCTGGACTCACCAGCGCCATGCCCGCTTCGACGAAATGCACCGCCGCACCCGCCTCGTTGTATTTCAGGCTGCCCTCTCCCAGGCCCTGCTGCACCCACCGCATGAAGGCCACGGCCGTCTCGGACGGCTCGCGCGCGCCCTTTCGCGGCCTTGGGCGCCGGGGCGTCATTGTGTAGCGCCACCCGGCCGATCGCAGCGCCGGGACGGGTGGCGACGACTGCGGGGTCAATATCGGCGACGGCGCCCTCGGGCGACCAGGGCGGGTCGGCGTCTGGTGCGGCGACCGCAGGCGTCGAGCGAGACTGCGGCACCGATCGCCGCGCCGGAGGCGACTCGGCCTCGACCGCGGGCCCGGCCTTGCGCGCCGTCGCGGCGACGATCGCGCGCCTGTCCGCGTGTGCGCCCGCCCGGGCCGACTCGTCCTTCGCCAGAAACTCGTCCGGATCGGTCGCACGGGCGTCCCTGGGTTTGCCACTTCGCTTCGGCGGCTCCGCGAACCGTGGCGCTGGGATCGTATTCGCAGTGGACTTTTCGGACGGGTTCGTTGCGGACGTCGACGCCACTGCTGCAGCGCCCGGCGATCGATTTGCCCCAGCCGAGGGCTCAACCGATCCGGCTGCTGCAGTACCGCCGACCTGCGCAAGCGGTAGCGCCGCGACCGCCTCCTCGTCGCCCCGGCGTTTGCTCAACACCTCGATGCGACCGGCCATCGGCGACGGGTAGCTCGACGGATCCGTCGGCCACAACTTCGCCAGCGGGAAACGCAGCATGCTCAGGCTGTGGCTGTACCCGGGGCCCTGCCCGTCGGGCCCGGCATCACCGTGCACCCTGACGTGCCAGACGGCTTGTCCGGTCTGCGGGTTGAGCACGATCTGGCCGTACTCTTGCCAACAGTCGAAGAGCCGGTCGTTCTTGTTCTCGCCGGGGATGCCGGCCTCGTCGCCGGCACGGGCGACAATGAATTCACGCACCGTATCGGCCAGACGCTTGGCCACGAACCACACCGAGTCGTCGTAGACCCAACCCACCGCCCCATCGCGGTTCAAGGGCAACTGCCCGCCTTGTCGCAGCATCTCTTGCATCGCGTTCATCAGCTGCTCCACCAGGGGAACGCTGCGGGCGGTGGTCGAACCTCGCCCGGCTGCCCGACACCAGGTTGTCTTTGGTCGACAACTGATCGGCCTTGGCGACGATCTCGGCGACCGCGCCCTGGCGCGCCTCCCCGCCGAGGAACTGACCCAACTCTTGCAGCACCTCGGGACAACGCCCGAGGAAACTCAGCGCGCCGGCCGGCACCAGGCGCTGCATCAGCATCACGCCCAACTTTCCGTGCGCGCCGTAGTCGCGCTCGGCTTTGGGCGCGAACTTGACGGCGTACTGCTCGGCGCGGCACTCGAGCAGCGAGCCGGCCATCGGCAACCAACGGGTTCCCTCGCTGGCGCGGGGCTGGCGCATCTCGATGCGCAGATCCGTCAGCGGCTTGCCGACATCGTGCAGCAGCGCGCCGATGAAGATGGCGTAGGTCCAGTAGTCGCGCTGC
>JANMWG010000263.1:0-13340 GCA_031393885.1 Betaproteobacteria bacterium
CTGCGCCGCCGCCGCGTTGGTGATGACTCATCTGTCGCGCCTGTCGGAAGAACTGATCCTGTGGATGAGTCCGCGGTTCGGGTTCATCGATATCGCCGACCGCTTCTGCACCGGCTCCTCGATCATGCCGCAGAAGAAGAATCCGGATGTGCCCGAACTGGTACGTGGCAAGACCGGCCGCGTGAACGGCCACCTGATCGCTTTGCTCACCCTGATGAAGTCGCAGCCGCTCGCCTACAACAAGGACAACCAGGAGGACAAGGAGCCGGTCTTCGACACCGTGGATACGCTCGTGGACTCGCTGGCGATCTACGCCGAGATGATGCGCGGGGTGACGGTCAATCCGGTCGCCATGCGCGCGGCGGCGATGCAGGGCTTCGCCACCGCCACCGACCTGGCCGACTACCTGGTCAAGAAAGGGCTGCCGTTCCGCGAAGCGCACGAGGCGGTGGCGCGCTGCGTGCGCCACGCCGCGGAGCATGGCGTCGACCTGTCACAGATCGACCTTGGGGTCCTGCGCCGCTTCTCACCCCTGATCGACACCGACGTGTTCGGTGTCCTGACGCTCGAAGGCTCGATCGCGGCCCGCAACCACGCCGGCGGAACCGCGCCGGCGCAGGTGCGGGCCGCGATCGAGGCGGCGCGAGCAGCCCTGGAGGCCGCATGAGTTCGACCGATCTGCCCGCGCTGTTTTCCCTGGCGGGGCGAACCGCCGCAATCACCGGCGGCAATTCGGGCATCGGCTGCTGCATCGCCCTTGCCCTGTCCGAGGCGGGCGCCAATGTGGTGTTGATGGCGCGCGATCGAGTCCGCCTGGAAACCGTCGCCCGCGACATCGAGGCGCGCGGCGGCGCGGCCGCATGGTTCGATTGCGATCTGTCCGATCGCAGCCGCCTGGCCGATATCGCGGTCCGCGCCGCGAAAGGGTTCGGCCCGCCCGACATCCTGGTCAATGCCGCCGGCATCAACCTGCGCCCGCCGCTCGAGCGGCTGACCGAACGCGAGTGGGACGCCACCATGACACTCAATCTCGATGCGCCTTTCGTGCTCTCGCAGGCGCTGGCGCCGGCCATGGCGGCACGCGGATGGGGCCGGATCATCAATATCGCCTCGCTGCAATCGGTGCGTGCGTTCGGCAACAGTGGCGCCTACGGCGTTTCGAAAGCGGGGGTGGCGCAGCTCACCCGGGTGCTGGCCGAGGGCTGGTCGCGCCATGGCATCAACGTCAACGCGATCGCGCCGGGTTTCTTTCCGACGCCACTCACGAAACCGGTGTTCGACGACCCCGAACGGGCGCGGGCGATGGCGGCGCGCACGATGATCGGGCGCAACGGCGAACTCGACGACCTGCGCGGTACGGCGGTGTTCCTGGCTTCGCGCGCATCCGACTACATCACCGGACAACTGCTGTTCGTCGATGGCGGTTTCTCCGCCGGTTGACCCCCGGTGATCCGCGGCAACGCTTTCCTGGTTGTCCGGTGCGGGGCAAGCTGCTAGATTCGGCCGACAATCGGGCACGAGCCACAGCCCGGCACCACCACCTTTTGGGAGAATCCAGATGAGCCGCATCAGACATGCCGCAGTCGCGGCCTTGGCCGCTGTCGTCGTTTCGGTGCTGGCGCCCGCCTCCGCCCAGGCGGAGCAGAAAACCACCTTCCGGATCGGGTTCGTCACCTTCCTGTCCGGGCCGGCAGCCGGTCCGTTCGGCGTCCCGGCCAAACTCGCGGCCGAAGCGATCGTCGAATCGCTCAATGCCGGCAAGGGGCCGGCGCCCTACCAGGTCAAGGGCATCGGCAGCCTGCCGATCGAACTGGTCGTGGTCGACGAAGCGGGGGGCGGCACCAAGCAGGTCAGCGAGTTCCGGTCGCTGGTGCAACGCCAGGACGTCGATGCCGTGATCGGCTACATCGGCAGTGGCGACTGCCTGGCCATTGCCCCGGTGGCCGAAGAAATGAAGGTGCTGACCGTGCTGTTCGATTGCGGCACGCCGCGCGTCTTCGAGGAGGCGAGCTACAAGTACGTGTTCCGCACCCGGGCGCACGCCACGATGGATGCCGTGGCGGCCACGCTGTACCTGCTCGACAACCGGCCCGCGGTCAAGCGCATCACCGGCATCAACCAGAACTACGCCTATGGACAGGACTCGTGGAACGACTTCGAAGCCACGATCAAGACCGTCCGGCCGGACGCCGAGATCATCAGCTCGCAGATGCCGAAGTTCGGGGCGGGTCAATACGGCGCCGAGATATCCGCGCTGCTGTCGGCCAACCCCGACGTGATCCATTCCAGCCTCTGGGGCGGCGATCTGGAGGCCTTCATGCTGCAGGCTCAGCCGCGCGACCTGTTCAAGCGGGCTCAACTGATCCTGGTGGCGGGCGAACCCTACCTGCACCGCCTGCCCGGCAAGATCCCCGATGGCACGATCATCGGTGCGCGCGGCCCCAACGGCGCCTTCGCACCCGACTCCGCCCTCAAGCGCTGGCTGACCGAGATCTACAAGGGCAAGTCGGGCGGTCTCGACCCGAACTATCCGGCCTACAGCGTTGCCAACGCCTTCCTCGGCCTCAAGGCCGCCTTCGAGAAGGCGCAGCGCACCAAGATCGGCTCCGCCATCCCGATGGGCGCGGCGAAGAACGTGAAGGAAGAGATGGAGAAGGCCTATGCCCCGGCGAACACCGAAGAGGCCATCGCATCGTTCGAGAACCTGGTCTTCGACGGCCCCGCCGGCAAGGTCCGCATGGCACTGGGCAAGGGGCACCAGGCCGTCCAGGGAACCGCCTACGGCACCACGCGGCTCGAGAATGGCGTGATCAAGCTGGGCAACATCAAGTACTACGACGCCGACCGGGTCACGCCGCCCGAGGGTGTCAGTTCTCTCGACTGGATCAAATCGGGATTCCGCAAAGCCAAGTAGACCATTGGCGCGCCTGCTCACTGACACCCAGCCATGAACCAACTGCTCGTCGTCGTCTTCGATGCGCTGACCTATTCGGCATGGCTGTTCATCATCGCAGTCGGGCTCACGCTCATCTATGGCGTGATGAAGATCCTCAATATCGCGCACGGCAGCCTGTATGCGCTCGGCGCCTTTTCCGCCGTGTCGCTCAGCACCTGGTGGCTGGCGCACGGGTATCCCCCAATGGGGACCTACGCAATGCTCGCGCTGGCGGCCCTGCTGGTGGGTCTCATCGCCGGCCCGCTGATCGAACGCGGACTGCTGCAGTTCCTGTACGAGAAGGACGAAGTGGTACTGGTGCTGGTCACCTATGCGCTGTTCCTGATCCTCGAAGACCTGATGAAGCTGGTCTGGGGGGTCGATCCACTGCTGCTGTATGAGCCTTACCAGTTGCTCGGCAGCATCGAGATCGGCGGCATCGGCTACCAGAGTTTCGATCTGGTGCTGATCGCGGTCGCCGTGCTCGTGGGTGTCGGGCTCGCCTGGGTCCTGAACCGCACCCGATCCGGAAAGCTGTTGAAGGCGGTGATCCACGACCGCGAAATGAGCGCGGCGCTCGGGATCAACGTCAAGTTCACGTACTTTCTCACGTTCACCGTCGGCGCCATTCTGGCCGCGGTCGGCGGCGCCCTCACTGCGCCCAAGATCTCGGTGGTCACCGGCATCGGCGCCGAGGTCATCGTGCTCGCCTTCGCGGTCGTGGTGATCGGTGGCCTGGGCAGTATGGGCGGGGCGGCGCTCGGCGCGATCATTGTCGGCCTGGTCCGCACGATCGCCGTGCACTATCTGCCCGAGGTCGAGGTGTTCAGCATCTATTTCGTCATGGCGGTGGTCCTGATCGTGCGTCCCAAGGGTTTGTTCAGCGGCGCCGAGGTGCGCAGGATATGAAGCTCGACCGGACTTCCGTCGCCCTGCTGGCGGTGGGCGCGGTGCTGATCGCGGTTGGCCCGGTGCTGCCGAAATGGGGCGTGTCCCTGCTCAACGTGTCGCTCTGCTACGGCATCGTGGTGCTCGGGATGATGCTGATGATGCGTACCGGTCTGGTGTCTTTCGGGCACGGCCTCTACTACTGCATCGGTGCCTATGCCGGCGGCCTGCTCGACCACTACTTGAAGCTGCCCGACATGCTGCTGATGGTGGCGGGAGGGGCATTGTCGGCCGCGGTGGTGGCCGCCATCCTCGGCTTCCTGCTCGCGAAGTACCGCGACATTTTCTTCGCCATGCTGTCGCTCGCCTTTTCGATGATCCTCTACGGGCTCCTCACCAAGAGCGCGAGCCTGGGCTCCACCGACGGCTTCAACGTCGCGGCGAAATCGATCGCCGGTGTCGCGGTGAACGGCGAGGGCCGCCAGTTCGCGGCCTACGCCCTCACCGTCGCACTGGCCGCGGTGTGCGCTCTGCTGCTCAATCTTTACCTGCGCTCACACCGCGGGCGCCTCGCCGAAGCCATTCGTGACAACGAGCTCCGGGTCGAATACATGGGGGCGTCGGTACGCAACATCGTGCACCTGCAGTACATCATGTCGGCAACGTTCGCTGGCATCGGTGGCGCGATGATGTCGATCAACATCGGTCACATCGACCCGGAAATGACCTACTGGCCGCAATCGGGCGAATTCGTGTTCATCGGCATCCTCTCCGGCACCGGCAACGTGTTCGCGCCGATGCTGGGGGCGCTGCTGTTCGAGACCATCCGCAGCTTCGCCTACGAATATTCACCGAACACCTGGCAGATGGTGCTGGGCATCACCATGCTGATCGTGATCGTGTTCCTTCCCGGCGGACTGTGGTCGCTGTTCCAGCGCCGACGCCGGCAGGCGGCATGAGACACCCGGCGAGGGGCCCCTCCGGGGATCGGCGGTCAGTCGATTGGCGCCGGACGCCGACACGATGGCGTCAGCACTTTCGGGCGGCAAAGGAGGCGGCGACATGAGACACCCGGCGAGGGCCCCCTCCGGGGATCGGCGGTCAGTCGATTGGCGCCGGACGCCGACACGATGGCGTCAGCACTTTCGGGCGACAAAGGAGGCGGCGACGTGACAGCTATCCTGGTCGCCACGGGGCTGAACAAGAGCTTCGGTGCCGTCACCGCCGCCAACGACATCAATATCGCGGTCGAGCGCGATTCGGTCGTCGGTCTGATCGGGTCCAACGGCGCCGGCAAGACGACCTTCATCAACATGGTCACCGGCTACCTCAAACCAACCACCGGCAGCATCAGCTTCGAAGGCCGTGACATCACCGCGCTGGCGCCGCGCCAGATCACCCGCCTCGGCATCTGCCGCTCGTTCCAGATTCCGCAATTGTTCAACAGCATGAGCGTCGCCGAAAACCTGCTGGTCGGTGTCGGCATCATGGCCTCGGCCGGTAGCGACTGGACTGCCGCTGGGCGCCAGGCGGGACCGCCGCGCGCGGCGGTCGACGCGATCCTCGATCAGTTCAATCTCGGTGGCTATCGAGACCGTCAGGCGGGCGTGCTCCCCGAGGGCACTCGCAAGCTGCTGGATATCGCGCTGGCAATGGTGGTGCAACCGCGCATCCTGCTGCTCGACGAGCCGACCAGCGGCGTGTCCGCCGACGAGAAGTTCGAACTCATGGACATGGTCATGAAGGCAGTGCGCGAAACCGGCGTCACCGTGCTGTTCGTCGAGCACGACATGGAAATCGTCGAACGCTACACCGATCGGGTGCTCGCGTTCTACGAGGGCCGGATCATCGCTGACGGTACGCCCGCCATGGTCCTCGACGCCGCCGAGGTCCGACGCTACGTCATCGGCGAACAACACCAATGACGCCCACCTCCAGGCTGCGCTGCGCTTCGCCTTCCCGCTCCAGGGGGCACAGCGTTCCTCGGGAAACCCTGCGGACGCCGCCCCTTCGCTCGAGAGCATCCATGTTCACTCCCAGCCGGCCCGGTGGACGCTGACATGCTAGACATCGAACAGCTCGACGTATCCATCGGCTCGGTCAACGTGCTGCGCGGGGTCGACATGCAGGTCGGCGATGGCCAGTTCGTCGGCCTGATCGGCCGTAACGGCGCCGGCAAGACCACCCTGATGCGCGCCATCATGGGGATCCTGCCGCCCCGCGCCGGGCGCCTCAGCTATCTCGGCAAGCCGCTCGCCGGTGTGCCCTCGCATCGGCGGGCGCGCGACGGCATCGGCTACATGCCCGAGGATCGCCGTCTGGTGCCGGCGTTGACGGTCGAGGAAAACGTCCTGATCCCGGCCTGGGCGGGCCGGCGGCCCGACGCACAGCAGCGGCTGCGACAGATCTACACGATGATTCCCGAGGTCGAAAGCTTCGCCACGCGCCGTGGCCTGCAACTGTCGGGGGGGCAGCAAAAGCTCGTTGCGCTCGCCCGTGCGCTCATGTCGGGAACGCGCCTGCTGTTGCTGGACGAACCGTTCGAGGGTGTCGCGCCGGTGCTGGCCCGGCGCCTTTCCGAAGTCATCGCCGGGTTGCGCGCGGAGGGGTTGTCGATCATCCTGACCGAGTCTGACTTGTCCCACTCGAAGCACATGCTGGACCGGGTTTACACGATCGATCGTGGCGCCGTGACCATCGCCGCATAGGCGGATACCCGCTACGGGCGCGGTTTTTGCGGTTCGCAGCGAGCCATGAAAACCTCGCCCTTCTCTCTGCCCACTCGTCCGCCCTGGCGATTCGCGGTTGTTCTGGCGACCCTGGCGGTCGTCAGTGCGCTGACCGTTGCTGCGTACGGGGTGTACGCCTGGCACCGCGTGCAGGAAGAAGCGGCTGACCGACTGGCCGGCCTGGCGCGCCTGGGCGCTGAATCCTCGCGCCTGTTCTACGACAACATCGACGGATCACTGGCGGTCCTGGCCAGACGTATCTCGGAAGACGGTGCTGCCGGCTCACCCTCGAAAACCCAGGCCCTGCTCGAGCGGTACAACGTGCGGTCCGGACCCTTGCAGGCGATGCAACTGATCACGCCCGATGGCAGGGTGGTCGCGGATTCGATCCAGCCCAGGATTGCCAACTGGCATCCGGCTGCCGACCCGACTGCCATCCACGGTCCGGCGTCGGATCTCGAGATCGGTCGTCCACTGCCGGGCGACCTGGACGATCCGAAACTGGTTCCGGTTCGCTATCCGGTGCACGACTCCAGGGGACGGTTGCTGTTCACGCTCGCGGCGCTCGTCTCGACCGAAGAACAGACGCGGATCCTGTCCGAACTGCAAATGCACGGCACCGGCACCATCGGCGTGGTTCGCGACGACGGTGTCGTGCAGGGTCAGTGGCGGACCGACCACAACCAGGGTGCGTGGTTCCCGAACCCGGTGGACGGTGTTCTCGCAGCCACCCTGAAAGCCGATCCGGACCAGAGCCATGGCCGGATCCCGCACGTCGAAGCCGACAGCGCCGAGCGTCGTTTGATGGCGTTCCACCGCATCCCGGGATATCCCCTGGCACTGGTGCTCGCGATGCCTTCCAGCGCCATCTGGACCCTGTGGCTGGAGCGGGTACAGGTTCCCGTCTTTCTGCTGCTGTGCATGGCAACGGCAGGGGCCATCATCGGCCGCCGTGCCACCGCGCAGCAGTCGCTATGGTCGTGCGAGGTCGACCAGCGCCAGTCACGCCTGGAGTTGTTGCACCGGATGGCGACCCTGGTCAACGCCGGGTTACCCGTGACCGATGTCATCGAACGCACGGTCGCATCGTTGTCGAGCCGCTATCCCGCGCTGCGCATCACCTACTCGACACTGGACGAAAGCGGACGGTTGGTGGCAATCGAGTCGATGCCCGCGCCCGGACTGCCGGACGCGACCGGATACGAGGTCGACTATGCCAAGACGCCCGAATACCTCGCCGTGCTGCGAGCCGGCGGCCCCGGCCTGATCGAGAACTGGCGCACCGATCCGCGTATCCAGGCGCTGCAGCTGCCCGACATGTGCTTGGCCGCTGCCTGCCTGGACATGCCGCTGGCGCATCCCGGAGCCCTGATCGGCCTGCTGTCGCTCGACGCGGTCCAGCCCCGCCTTTGGGGCGCCGACGAGGTCGACACCCTGCGCGAGGTCGCGAGCCAGCTCGCGCTCGCCCTGCGTGAAGCCCAGGCGCAGCAGGCGCGCGCCGTAGCCGTCGAGCAATTGCGCGAGCGCGAAAGCACCTTTCGCCGGCTCGCCGAGATTTCGTCCGACTGGTTCTGGGAACAGGACACCGAGGCCCGCTTCCGTCTGCGCGCCGACGCCTTCTGGCTGACCCCCGGTCCGTTCGGCAGCGAATCGAGCTTCATCGGCGCGCCTGTATGGGATTTGCCGGACACCCGCTTCGACGCCGGCCAGCTGGCCGCCCACCGGGACGCACTCGGCCGCCGCGAAGCGTTCCGCGATTTCGAGTTCGAACAGATCGCCGCCGACGGCAGCCCGCGACATCTGTCGCTCAGCGGTATCCCGGTGTTCGATCCCGACGGCACCTTCGTCGGCTACCAGGGCGTCGGCCGCGACGTCACCGGGCAGAATCTCGCGGCGCTCAAGCTGCGCGAGAGCGAAGCGACCTTCGCCGCGGTCTTCAACAGTTCACGTGATGCGCTTTTCGTCGGCAACATCCGTGACGGGTCGGTCAGCGATTGCAATCCGCGCGCGGTCGAACTGTTCGCGGCCCAGTCGAAGCAGTCGCTGCTGCGGCGACCGGGCCATTCGCTGTTGCGCCACCCGCTGTCGCGCTCGGTGCTGGCCGATCGGCTGCAGCGCATGGGCGGCGGCGAGATCCTCCAGGAAGACCTGCCCTTCCGCTCGCGCGCCGGGCGCGTGTTCTGGGGCGAGATGGTGGCGGTCGAACTGAAACTGCCAGGCCCTCCCAACTACCTGGTCCGCGTTGCCGACATCAGCGAGCGCAAGGAAGCCGAGACCCGCCTGCGCGCGAGCGAACAGCGGTTCCGTGACCTGACCGAATTGTCTTCCGACTGGTTCTGGGAGATGGACGACGAACTTCGTTTCACCGAGATCTCGGCCTCGACGCTCCACGGCTTCACGCAGGGGCGCGAGAGCCCGATCGGCAAGCGCCGCTGGGAACTGCCCTACATCCTCGATCAGCAGGACCCGAAATGGGAGCTGCACCGTCGCACGCTCGAGGCGCACAAGCCGTTCCGCGATTTCGTCTACCGCTACCACTCGATGCAGGGCATGCGTTGGTCATCCATCAGCGGCCGCCCGCTGTTCGACGACAACGGCACGTTCGCCGGCTATCGCGGCATCGGCACCGACATCACCGAGCGCAAGCTGAGCGAGGACCGCATCCGCTATCTGGCGCAGCATGACGAGCTCACCGAATTGCCGAACCGGACCTCGTTCCAGCAGTCGGTGTCGCACGCGATCGAGCAGTCGCGACGCTACGACCGGAAGATCGCCGTGTTCTTCGTCGACCTCGACCGTTTCAAGAACATCAACGACACGCTCGGGCACGACGCCGGCGACATCGTGCTCAAGGAAGTGGCGATGCGGCTGCGCGGGTGCCTGCGCGCGGGCGACGTGGTCGCGCGCCAGGGTGGCGACGAGTTCGTGGTCCTGGTCGAGGAGTTCGTCACCGAAACCGACCTCACCGGCATCGCCCGCAAGATGATGGAGGCCTTTGCCCAGCCGTTCTTCCTCGGTGGCCAGGAGTTCCTGCTGACCGCGAGCGTGGGCATCGGCACCTTCCCGCTCGATGGCAACGATATCCAGAGCCTGCTCAAGGCAGCGGACATCGCGATGTATCGCGCCAAGGAGTCAGGCAGGAACAATTTCCAGTTCTATGCGCCGCAGATGAACGTACATACGTTCGAGCGCCTGGCGCTGGAGGTTTCGCTGAAGCGGGCGCTGGAGCGCAACGAACTGCGCCTGTTCTATCAGCCCAAGCTCGATCTGGCGACGCGCCGCATCACCGGCATGGAGGCACTGCTGCGCTGGGACCATCCGGAGATGGGCCTGGTGCCGCCGATGCAGTTCATCCCGATCGCCGAAGAAACCGGCCTCATCACCCCGATCGGAACCTGGGTCATGCGCGAGGCCTGCCGTCAGACCAAGACCTGGGAGCGTGCCGGGCTAGGCGACCTCAAGGTGGCTGTCAACCTGTCGGGGCGCCAGTTCCTCCAGGACACTTTGCTGGAGGAAGTGGTGGCCGCGCTCGAGGACGCCGGGCTCGATGCAAGCCACCTGGAGCTGGAGATCACCGAAAGCACCGTGATGCAGAAACCGGAGCTGGCGGCCGGCCTGCTCGGCGCGCTCGACGAACTGGGCGTGTCGATCGCGATCGACGACTTCGGCACCGGCTATTCGTCGCTCGCCTATCTCAAGCGCTTTCCGGTCGACGTGCTCAAGATCGATCGCTCCTTTATCAAGGATCTTCCGGACGACCCCGACGATGCCGCGATCACGTGCGCCGTGATCGCGCTGGCGCGCAGCCTCAAGCTCGTCGTCGTGGCCGAAGGCGTCGAGCAGGTCAGCCAGCTCGACTATCTCGCGGCGCACGGCTGCGATCAGGTACAGGGTTTCTTCATCGGCCGGCCGATGCCGGCCACCGAGTTCGAACACTTCATGCGCGAGACCGGGCGCTTCGCGGCGTAGTAGTACGCCCCCCAGGCTCCGCTGCGCTTCGCCTTCCCCCCACTGGGGGGCGCCCCGTTCCTCGGGGGACCCTGTGGACGGGGCCCCTTCGCTTCTTGCGCCCACCTCTCTGGTCGCGACTCCCGCCGAAACTGACCCTCCGCTTTCGATACCGCCCTGTCCGGTTGCCACGCCTGCCTGCGACGCGTCATGGTCCGCATGTACACTTCTCCGCACGCTTTCCGTCCAAGGATCACACCATGTCCCCGACCGGCCTGCTGGCACTGATCGGCAACACGCCGATGGTGGAGATCACCCGCATCGACACCGGGCTGTGCCGCCTGTTCGTGAAGCTCGAATGCCAGAATCCGGGCGGGTCGATCAAGGATCGCATCGGCCTGTCGATGATCAGTGCCGCCGAGGACGACGGGCGACTGAAACCCGGCGCCACCATCGTCGAGGCCACGGCCGGCAACACCGGGCTGGGACTCGCACTGGTCGCAGCGGCCAAGGGCTACCGGCTGATCCTCGTGGTGCCCGACAAGATGGCGCGAGAGAAGATTTTCCATCTGAAGGCGATGGGTGCCGAGGTCCGTCTCACCCGCTCCGACGTTGGCAAGGGCCATCCCGAGTATTACCAGGACATGGCCGAGCGGCTCGCACGCGAGCTGCCGGGCGCGCTGTTCATCAACCAGTTCGCCAATCCGGCGAATCCGCTCGCGCACGAGACCGGCACCGGACCCGAAATCCTGGCGCAAATGGACGGCGAGATCGACGCGATGGTGTGCGGCGTGGGTTCAGCGGGCACCATCACCGGCCTGTCGCACTTCTTCGCGAAAGCCTCGCCGAAGACCGAGATGATACTGGCCGATCCGGTCGGGTCGGTGCTGGTCGACTACATCACCACCGGGAAATTCGGCGAAGCCGGCAGCTGGGTGGTCGAGGGCATCGGCGAAGACTTCATTCCACCGATCGCGGATTTTTCGCGGGTGCACAAGGGCTACTCGATATCCGACGCCGACAGTTGCAACACCGCGCGCGAACTGCTGCTGAAGGAAGGGCTGCTCGGCGGCTCGTCGAGCGGCACGCTGGTGGCGGCGGCGCTGCGCTATTGCCGCGAGCAAACCACGCCGAAGCGCGTGTGCACCTTCATCTGCGACAGCGGCAACAAGTACCTGTCCAAGGTCTACAACGACTACTGGATGATCGATCAAGGGTTCGTGGTACGCGAGACCTTCGGCGATCTGCGCGACGTGATCACCCGCCGTTTCGACGAAGGCGGCACCGTCACCGTGGGCCCCGACGACAAGCTCGCCATCGCGTATGCCCGCATGAAGCTCTACGACGTGTCGCAACTGCCGGTGATGGAGGGCGACCGGGTGGTCGGCCTGCTCGACGAATGGGATCTTCTCAAGGCCACCCAGAAGGCCCCGCGGCAGTTTGCCGAACCGGTGCGAAGCGCGATGACGCAGAAAATCGAGACCGTCGGCCTGAACACGCCGCTGGTAACGCTCATGGATGCCTTCGAACGCGGCCATGTCGCCATCGTGGTCGAGGGCGGCAGGTTCTACGGTCTGATCACGCGCATCGACGCGCTCAACCACCTGCGCCGCAACGTGGCCCTGTAACGCGGAAGCCTGCCTGCCTCCGTTACCATTGCACCTCGTTTCGCGCCGTCTTCCCTCTGGTCCGACCATGTCCGAATCCAAGCAGCCTGCACACGCCTTCGCCACCCGCGCGATTCATGCCGGCCAGGCGCCCGACCCCACGACAGGCGCGGTGATGCCGCCGATCTACGCCACCTCCACCTTCAAGCAGCACTCGCCCGGCGATCACACCGGCTTCGAGTACGCGCGCAGCCAGAACCCCACCCGCATGGCCTTCGAGCGCAGCATCGCCGACCTCGAAAGTGGCGCCGCGGCCTGGGCGTTCTCGTCCGGCCTTGCCGCGATGAGCACCGTGCTCGAACTGCTCGATGCCGGCAGCCATATCGTGGCGGTCGATGACCTCTATGGCGGCAGCTGGCGCCTGTTCGAAAAGGTCCGCAAGCGCTCGATGGGGCTGCGCACGACCTTCGCCGATCCCGATGTGGCGGGGGCGGTAGAAGGCGCGCTCCAGCCGGACACGAAGATGATCTGGGTCGAGACGCCGACCAACCCGATGCTGAAGATCGTCGACCTGGACGCGATCGCCGCAATGGCGCGCGCCCGCGGCATCCTCACCGTCTGCGACAACACGTTCGCCTCACCCTATGTCCAGCGGCCGCTGGAACACGGCTTCGACATCGTCATCCACTCGATCACCAAGTACATCAACGGCCACTCGGATGTGGTGGGCGGGGCGGTCGTGGTCGGCGACAACCCCGGCCTACAGGAACGCCTCGGCTACCTGCAGAACGCGATCGGCTCGATCCTCGATCCGTTCTCGAGCTTCCTGGCGCTGCGCGGGGTCAAGACGCTGCCGCTACGCATGCAGGCGCACAACGCCAACGCCCTCGAGATCGCGCGCTGGCTCGCATCGCACCCACGCTGCCGTCAGGTGATCTACCCGGGGCTGCCGGCGCATCCGCAGCACGCGCTCGCGCAGCGGCAGATGCACGGCTTCGGCGGCATGGTCTCGGCCTATCTCGATACCGACCTCGCCGGCACCCGGCGCTTTCTCGAACAGTGCGAACTTTTCACGCTGGCCGAGAGTCTTGGAGGAGTCGAGAGCCTGATCAGCCATCCGGAACTGATGAGCCACGGGTCGCTCACCCAGGAGCGTCGCGACCAGTTGCATCTCACCTCGAATCTGGTGCGACTGTCGGTGGGCATCGAAGACATCTCCGACCTGAAGCACGA
>JANMWG010000270.1:0-2468 GCA_031393885.1 Betaproteobacteria bacterium
CTGATCGAGGCGCAGGAAGACGGTTACCTGGCGGCCTGCGAAATCGTCAAGCTCAAGCCTTCGATCGACTGGAAGACCTGCACGCGTGACGACGTGCTGGCACTCAAGCCCATCGACGCCCGCACCGGCAAGTACCTCCAGGCCGACGACCTGAAGTCGCAGTACCTCGCGAAGAGTTTCGACGACGACATCCTGCTGCCCGAGCGCATCGCCGCGATGTGCGCTGACCTGTTCGAGCGCCTGTGCGAGCACGGTGGCCCTGAGCAGAAAGTCATCATCTTCTGCGCGCGTGACCTGCATGCTGACCGCGTCGCGATGCAGATGCAACGGCTCTATGCGGTGTGGTGCCAGCAGCAAGGCGCCACGCCGAAGGACCACTACGCATTCAAATGCACGGCCGAGGGCGGCGCCGACCTGATCGAGCAGATGCGTGGTTCGGGCGAGCGCTGCTTCATTGCCTGCACCGTCGACCTGCTGGCCACCGGCGTGGACATCGAACGGCTCAACGCCGTCGTGTTCTTCCGCTACCTGGAGTCGAGCATCTCGTTCTATCAAATGGTGGGGCGCGGCACGCGCATCGACGAGCCGACCCAGAAGTACAAGTTCTGGCTCTACGACTACACCGGCGTCACCGACCTGTTCGGCACCGATTTCATCACCGCGCCAGCCTCGCTGCGCGTGAAGAAGACTGACGACGGCGAAGGCGGTGGCGGTGAAGGGCCGGACGAAGCTGCCGAGCCACCTGCGCTGCCCGAAATGAAGACCGGCCACGATGGCACGGTGGTGATGCAAGGGCGCTTCATCCTGCAGCGCCGCGGGGTCGACGGCGCGATGCGCGACGTGCTGGTGCCGATCGACGAATACCGCCATGGCATGGTGGCCCGCGTGCTGCGCGAAGCCGGCACGATTCACGACTTCCGCGGCCTGTGGGTTGAAACGCAGAAGCGCCGCGCATTGATCGACCACCTGCTCGGCGAGCACTACTCGCCCGACACCGTGCGCGAATTGATGAACATGGCCGACTGTGACCACTTCGACCTGTTTGCCCACTACGGCTACCGTGAGCGCGCGCTGCGGCGCGTGGACCGCGAGGCGGCTTACCTGTCAACGCAGGCGCCGTGGTTCGCTTCGGTGGGCGACAAGGCCGCCACCGTGCTACGCGGCATCGGGCACCAGTTCGGTGCCGACGGCACCGATGCGCTGGAGTCGGAAATGCTGTGGGAAGTGCCGGAGATCAAGCGTGCCGGCGGGCTGGCGGCCTTGCGGCGCATCGGCAAGCCGGCGGATGTGATGCGTGAGGCGAAGACGAGGTTGTTTGGGGTATGAGCAGGCAAGTCACGCTTGGCGAGGTCTTGATTGGCATCGAGTCTGGTAAGAGCTTTCAGACAACAGATGTCCTTGCTCGGGCCGGCGAACTCGGCGTTCTGAAAGTCAGTGCTGTCACTTGGTCGGCGTTTAGACCCGACGAGGCCAAGGCAGTCGCCGGCTATGAGCCGGAAGATCATCATCGCGTCCGTTGCGGTGACTTGCTGATCACGCGGGCCAACACGAAGGAACTTGTCGGGGCCGTGGTACTGGTCGAAAAGGACTATCCGTTTCGTCTTCTCTCGGACAAGACGCTGCGCCTAATCATCGATTCGGAGCGGGCCGACAAGGCCTACTTGCTATACGTGCTTCGTTCCAAGGCGGCGCGCAAGCATATCGAGCACTTTGCAACCGGCACCAGTGATTCGATGCGCAACATTGGGCAAGGCGTCATCACGTCAATACCGGTCACGCTGCCTCATCTTGACGAGCAACGCCAGATCGCTTCCAAGCTGAAGGCCCAACTCGGCACGGTGGAAGAGATGCGCCAGTCGGCACAGTTGCAGCTGGAAGAGATCGAGCGCCTGCCTGCTCGCCTACTCGCGCAAGCCTTCGATCACCAGGAAGGAGACCACCATGACTGACAAACAAGTCGCCCAACAACATCACGCCACGTTTCAAGCCATCCGCCAGGTTGATGACGAAGGCAATGAGTTCTGGTTGGCCCGCGCATTGGCCAAGGTGCTGGATTACTCGGAGTACCGCCACTTCCTCCCCGTCATCGAACGAGCCCGTGAGGCTTGCAAGAACAGCGGTCAGCCTGCGGAGAACCATTTCGAGGATGTCCTCGATATGGTCGAGATCGGGTCGGGTGCGAAGCGCAAAGTGGCCGATGTGCCCTTGTCGCGTTGAACTAAACCGCTGACGCGGTGGTTGACCCCCCCGACGGGTCGACCGAGCGGTGGTCGTACCTTGATCGATGCGGGCAAGTGCCCGCGCTATCGAGGAGAACGGCGATGACCCCACTTCGACAACGCATGCTCGACGCACTGGTGCTGCGCGGCATGGCCGCACGAACCCAAGAGAGCTACCTGGAGGCTGTCTCGCGGCTGGCGCGGCACTACGCCCGCAGTCCCGAGTCACTCTCGGCCGACGAAGTCCAG
>JANMWG010000298.1:0-2519 GCA_031393885.1 Betaproteobacteria bacterium
AGCCGACCACGACCGGGTCGGGAATGAAGCGGATCACCGTGCCGAGCCGGGCCGCACCGAGCAGCAGCAGCATCACGCCGGCCATGAGCGTGGCGATCTGCAGGCCGTCGATGCCGTGCCTTGCCGTGACACCGGCCAGGATCACGATGAACGCGCCGGTGGGCCCGGCGATCTGAAGCCGGCTGCCACCGAACGCCGACACGATCAGGCCGGCCACGATCGCGGTGTACAACCCCTGCGCCGGCTTGGCGCCGGAAGCGATCGCAAACGCCATCGCCAGCGGCAAAGCCACCACGCCGACGATGACGCCCGCGACGACGTTGGGCAGCCAGTGCTCGCGGCGGAGCAGGCCTGCGCGGTGAGCTTCGAGAAGCGCGATCACGAGCGGCGGCCGGGGTCGGGGTTCGGCGCGAGGACAGGCCCGGGATCTACTCCCGATCGGCCGCGGCGCGGATGTCTTCGAGCGACAGATCCCAGCGGTCGAGGATGGTGCGCAGCAGTTCCAGCTCGGTGTCGTGGATGCCGCCATCGGCCTTGACGATCGCGAGCACCATGGCGACGACATCGAGCTGGTGCGCGGCGTCGGTCACCGGCGCCAGGATCGCCTCGATGCGATCGTGGTCCATCAGGTTGATCTTGCCGTCGATGTCGCCGGCCTCGACCAGTTCGTCGCAATAGTCGGCGACGACGATCGCGAACGCCTCCTTGGTCAGGCCGAGCCTGGCGTAGATGCCGAACGATTCCATCGCGTCGAGTTCGCGGTCATCGAGTTTGGCGTCGGTGATCATGGTCATCGCCAGGACGCGGGCGATGGCTTCGGGGCTGTTGTCGCTGTAGGTCTTCATGGGCCTTCACAGGGTTGGGAGGGGGTGTCGCGCCGCATTGCCGCGCGGGCGATGAACTGCGCGCCGACCGGGGTGGTGATGACGAGGAACAGCGTGATGACGAGTTCGTGCACGCTCAGGGTGCCCTCGGTACTGAAGCACACCATCGAGGCGAGCAGCAGGCTGCCGATGCCCAGCGTGGTGGCCTTGCTCGGGCCGTGCAGGCGCGTGAGCAGGTCGGGAAACCGCGCCAGCCCGATCGAACCGAGCAGGGCGAAGCCGGCGCCGATGAGCACCAGCACGGCAACGACAATATCCACGATGGTCATTGGTACTCGCCCGTTTGCCACGAGGACACCATCCTCCCACCGGAGAATGTCATCTCGGATACTCGCGAGCGAAGGGGCAGGGCCCACAGGGTCCCCCGAGGACGCTGCGCCCCCTCGGGGGGAAGGCGCAGCGCAGCGAAGCCTGGGGGGATGGACATCTTAATCGACCACCGCGCCGCGCAGCAGGACGCGCGCAAACGCGACGGTGCCGACGAAGCCCAGCGCCGCCACCAGCATCGCCGCCTCGAAATAGTGGGTCGTGCGCGTGGCCACGCCGAGCAGCAGGATCAGGCCGACGGCATTGAGCGACAAGGTGTCGAGCGCCAGCACGCGATCGGCCATGCCGGGGCCGGCCAGCAGCCGCCACAGGTTGAGCAGCATCGCCACGCCGAGCATGGCCGCCGCCACCGCGATCACGCCGTTCAGCATCCGAAAATCTCCCTGAGACGGGCTTCGTAGCGCGTCTTGATCTCGCCGATGACCGTCGCGTCGTCTGCGGCGTCGAGGGCATGGACCCGCAGCACCCCCGCCCCGACATCGAGATCGACCGACACGGTACCCGGCGTGAGTGTAACCGTGCCCGCGAGAATGCTGGCGACCACCGGATCGGCGATATCCAGCGGCACCGATACCAGCCGCGGCCGCAGCGACGCCAACGGCCCCAGCACCAGCCGCGCCACCCGCAGGTTGGCAACGACGATGTCGCCCAGCACCAGCAGCACGAAGGCGATTGCCTTGCCGGGGCGGCGGATGACCGGCAGCGGCGGCAGCAGGTCGCGCGTCAGCAGGGGGATCACGATCCCGAGCACGGCCCCGATCAGGATGTGACCAGGGTAGAGCGTGTTGTTCAACAGCAGCCAGATCAGCACCAGCGTGGCGCTGAAACGTGGGCAAGGCAGCCAGCGGCGCATCGCGGTCATGGGCGGATGCCGACGCCGGCCTGCAGCACCGACGGCATCAGCGCATCGCGACCGAGTACCGCGCCGATGTAGTCGGCCGGGGCCAGCACCTGTTCGGCGGCCAGACGCGCGTAGCGTTCGGCAGGCGCCGCGAACACGCTCAACAACGCCACGCCGATCAGCAATCCGATCACCGGCGCGAGGCGCCACAGGGCTACCGCGTCGGCGGTCGCCGGCTCATCGCTCACCGCCCAGAACAAGCGGACACCGGCCCGGGCGACCGCCACCAGTTGCAGCAGCGAAGCGACCAGGACCACGCCCCAGACCCATGGCATGCCTTCGGCACCGCGCAGGATCAGCAGCTTGCCGATGAAGCCGGCCAGCGGCGGCAGCCCCAGCAATGCCACCGCGACCAGCAGCAGCAGCACGCCGAGGCGCCCCGCGCCGGGCATCGGCGGCGCGCGGCA
>JANMWG010000335.1:0-2412 GCA_031393885.1 Betaproteobacteria bacterium
CGGCATCCCGCACTTCGAGCGCACCATGGCCGACGGCGCGCTCAGCGTTCAACTCCTGTGCGAGATCGCCGCCGAACGCGGCCTGCGGGTGGACATGCACTGCGACGAAACCGACGACCCGCTGTCGCGCCACATCGAGACGCTGGCGTTCCACACGCAGCGACTCGGCCTGCATGGCCGCGTCACCGGCTCGCACCTCACGTCGATGCATTCGATGGACAACTACTACGTCTCGAAACTGATCCCGCTCATCGCCGAGGCCGGCGTGAGCGCGGTGGCGAACCCGCTAATCAATATCACCATCCAGGGCCGGCACGACACCTACCCCAAGCGCCGGGGAATGACGCGCGTGCCGGAACTGCTCGCCGCAGGCGTGCCCGTCGCCTTCGGCCACGACTGCGTGATGGACCCGTGGTACAGCCTGGGCGCCGGCGACATGCTGGAAGTGGCCCACATGGGCCTGCACGTGGCGCAGATGACCAGCCAAGGCGGCATGCGCGCGTGCTTCGATGCCGTGACAAAGACGCCCGCCTCGATCCTGGGCCTCGACGGCTACGGCCTCGCACCCGGCTGCCATGCCGACCTAGTGCTCCTCCAGGCGAAAGATCCGGTGGAAGCGATCCGGTTGCGGGCGACCCGGCTGGCGGTGATCCGGCGCGGCAAGGTGATTGCCAGGACACCAGCAGCGACGGCAACGCTGGAGCTGCCGGGGCGGCCCGGGGATACGAGTTTCAAGTTGGGGTGAGGCACTGCGCGCGTTAATCGCGCTTTGCTCGTTTCAGGACAGGAAAATGCAAGCCCGGACGCTGGAGGCCTGGCTACCGACTTCATTCGCCTCCTCGAAGCTGTGCTCAGCCCCACTGCGCGAATCCGTCATTGCGCACCCTGACCGATCAAAGGAACTCCAAGAGCGGTCGCCGCCCGGCACAAGGCGCCGTCAAGAGACGCCAGCACGAGCCCGGTGCGGTGTGCCAGTTCGAGGTAGGCAGCATCATAGAGCGTGAGCTGAAAACGCTCCGCAAGCTGCAAGGTCGTACTCCATGCCAGATGCTCCGTCTGATCATCGACCGAGATAGATAACGTGCCGAGATCCGTCAGCGTGCTGTCCCGGAACGTCGGTGTAATGCGCCCTCGCCGTATCGCCGTCTGCAACCCGTTAGCAACCTCGAGATGCCATAGGGAGGGGACAAGGGCACCTTGTTCTGCAACCTGGCGGAGAACGGCGGTCGCGTGATCCGTGCGTTCATCTTCGAAACACCACGCGAGGGCCATCGAGCTGTCGACCACCAAGCTCACCGACGACCCTCATCGACGAGAGCCTTCAGGCCGAGTCCGCCAAGCGTCACGCCTTTGCTGCGATCGATGATGTTGGCCACCGCTTGCCTGGCCCGAGCGCGATTGAAGTCGGGCGTTACCGGAACCAGGCGTGCCACGGGTTTTCCCCCACGCATGATGAGAATCTCCTGGCCCTGCTCGACCCGATGAAGTAACTCACCCAGCCGGTTCTTTACCTCGAAGGCGCCGATCTCGGTCATGGCATATCTCCCGTTGATCGGACCGATTGTCCCGCTTATCCTGTTCCGGCGCCAGACTGACTGACTGACTGACAGATAGGTAGCCCCGCCGGTCTCGACCCCACCACTCGCCACAAGCGTCCCAACATCGAGCTTGGCGCCTTCGGCCACGGTTACCTGACGGACCCGGGTACGGCCTGGGCTCGGGCAACATGCCGGAAGTGGCGTACATGGGCCTGCAGGTGGGGCAGATAACCGGCCAAGCGGGAGTGCGCGCGAGCTTCAACGCGGTCACGAAAACCCTCGTCTCGATTCTCGGCTTCGAAGACTATGGCATCGCCGCCGGTTGCCACAAGGACCTGGTGCTGCCGCAGGCGCGCGATCCGGTGGAATCGATCTGGCTCTGTCAGCACGGGTGATTGCAAGACGTGGTATCAGGCCCCCCAACATGGGGTCTCAATATGCAGTTATGCAGGCCTGACCCCCTTTAGTGCTTTAGTGTTTCCACATGGACGCAACGCTCTCCTACGGCCTGCCGCGCGTGAACCAGAGCGGCACCCTGCTCGAAGGCATCGCGCTGTGGGGCGAACTGAAACCCCAGCTCACCGCCGACGCCCTGGTGCAACGCGCGCTCACCTATTGCGACTGGGCCGTGGCCAAGGGCCTGCTGGCGATCCGCACCCATGTCGACATCTGCGATCCACGACTGCTCGCGGTCGAGGCGCTGCTCGACGTGAAGCGCCGCGTCGCCGGCTATCTCGACCTGCAGCTGGTGGCTTTTCCGCAGGACGGCGTACTGCGCTCACCGGGCGCCATGGACAACCTGCGCCGGGCACTCGACCTGGGCGTGGATGTCGTCGGCGGCATCCCGCACTTCGAGCGCACCATGGCCGACGGC
>JANMWG010000337.1:0-7024 GCA_031393885.1 Betaproteobacteria bacterium
GCTGGGGTGGCTTCTGTGGCCGACGCTCGCGATCGCCGCGATCGTCACCGCGATCGACGTGGCCAATGCGGTCCGCGCTTCGCCCACGGCGAACGCTTTCATGCGCGCGCATGCCGACGAGATCGGAGCTCTGGCGATCAAGGTCGAGAGCGGTGGGAACACCACGGCCTACAACGGCAGTTGCTGCTACGGCGTGTTGCAGCTCAACACGTCGAACATCGTGGCCGCCGGCTACTCGGTGTCGCAGTACCGGTACGCCACTTTGCAGGAGCAAGTCAACGGGTGGGCCAAGATCGAATCGCAGGCGCTCAGCGACCCGGTGATCGCGCGGCTGGCGGGCATGACCAGCTTCGATGGCCAGCCC
The DNA here is from genome assembly GCA_031393885.1 of Betaproteobacteria bacterium. GTDB lineage: Bacteria > Pseudomonadota > Gammaproteobacteria > Burkholderiales. Next base: position 365 of record JANMWG010000337.1, read on the forward strand.
GTCGATGCCGCGATGTTGATCTCCTGCGTCCAGCTTGGCCAGGGCAACTGTCGAACGATGATCGCCTCGGGGCGCTGCAACGGATTCAGGGACATCAACGGCACGACCATCTGTTCGATGGCAGCTAGCATGGACGCTGCGCTGGCTGGCGCTGGCGGGAGCGGCGGTTCGGGCGGCGGCGGCGGTGGCGCTGGCGGCGGTTCAGGGTCGGGCGGCGGCAGTGGATCGGGGTCCGGTGGTGGTTCTGGAGGTGGCGGCTTTTCGCCCGGTGCCGGCATTGCGCCCGATGAGGCGTTCGAACGAGGATCAGGCATCGCAATGGGCAGCGTCAGCGAGGCCATCAAGCTGATCGTGGCGGCCCTTGTGCTCACCTGGCTGGCCTGGTCTTCGGCCGGCACATGGGGGCGTTTCACCGAAGGACGCATGGCCCTTCCCGCCATGACACAAAACATTGGCCGGGCCATTGTGGTCGCGCTGGTCGTGATCTTGCTCGTGAATTGATCGCGAACCGGCCAGCGCGATCTGCCCTCGAAAAAGCCAGAGTTTTCCATCACCGCCAAAAATCCCCTCCCCCAACACGAAGGAGCAACTTCTTGAATGCAATTGCGACTGGCTTTTCGATCCTTCTTGTGATGTCAGCAGGGGGCTGCTGCCTGAATGCACTGTTTGAACGTTGGCCGAGCTATGGCGTCAATCCTTGGTTCATTCTTGGAGCGGGGATCTTGTTGGTCATTTTCGCTTGGCTTCTCGGCACACTTTTCAATTTCTTCAAGCGCTGAGCCAGCGCCAGCGAGCCGACATTCAGGCCCGACATTTACAACGGCGTGAAGCCGCGCGAGCCGCTCGTTCGTAAATCACCGCCGAAAATCACCTGACCCATTCACGAGAGGATCCAACCATGTACGTGCTGCTTGCCTTCTTTGTAGCGTCCGTCAATCCTGCCTACACATCGAGCCCGCACACCGGAGTCGCCATGCAGGAGTTCACAACTCTGGAACGGTGCGACGCTGCAAAAAAGGAGGTCATGGAGCGCACAAAGCGCGATGCGCTGTGTGTTGCGAAGTGAGCGGCATCGCCGAGCGGCGCACTTTTCCAGGGTCGCCAACACCTGCAAATAAACGTGACTGTCACTTATAGTGACGGCACGAGAAGCCCGATTCGGGGGAGACCGCCCAAGCTCGAAGAACCCGCCACACCGGCACAGCGCAAACGCGCGCAGCGTGCCCGCGATCGTCTGGCGCTGTGGGCCCCCGGTGCCTCGATGGACGAACTGACCACCTCCGCCTTGATCGAGCAGATACAGGCTCTGATCCGGGATGAACGCCCCGGCACGCTCGGTGTCGTGCTCGTGGACGGGTCGATCAAGCGCTCGGGCAGCTTGGGGGTGTAAGCCCAAACCCGACTTTTTTCCGTCGCCCCGTCCGACCCGCATCACCTCGGCGCTCTGTTCGGGTCCATTTCATGGCGCGAACTTTTGCCCTGAGCCGAGGCGCCAACGGTCCTCTCCGGCACTCCCAGCCGGCCAATGGCAACTATCGGCGGCCCTGGTGTAAACCCGGTATCGGCCAGCAGCGGACGATCTAGTCGCCGCCTCGAACGACCGCTTCAGACTGAACTGAGACGCTCGTGCTTGCAGGCCGAACGTCGACCCTTGCCGGGACCGGTCACTCGATGGCCCTCGGCTCGAGCGACAGCTGCACTCCCCAAGCGACCGTTCGAAGCTAATTGTATGGTCGGCTCCAGGCAGATGACCGCTTCCGCCTCGGGCGAACTCAACAACCCGATCCTCAAGAGACGACCGCCGCGGTGATCTTGTTGCCGCAAAGCCGTCGTTCGGATCCAAAGCACGCTGTATCGCGTGCTGCTGCATTGCCAAACCAGTGACGGGGGGCTTCTGCGATTCGAGGTCGCTCCAGTCGGGCGAGATCAGTCTAGAGCGCAGGGCCAGCACGCCTACGACGAGAAAAGCTGGCCCCCGCGCATGGACGATGATTTCGTCAGAGCGGATCAGCGCGTGTAGGAACTTGATGTCGGTCACAGCTCCGCTCACCCAGGAGCGCAACTGTTCTGGATCGGTCGGTGCGATGAGGGGCCGCAGGTCCTCAAGTCGGAATCTAGGCATGGCTCACTGTCGCTGGCGTGAGGTGGTCGCGGTGCCGCCGGTGCTCTCTAGGGCGTTACGCAGCGGCTTCCTCAAGCACGGTATCGATGGCGCGCTCAGCCTTCGCGCGGAGATACCTGCCGAGTCGGCCCATCCCTGCCCAGTCGACGAGAGGCTCGTCATCGCCCTGGGCGTCGGCCGTCACTGGCACCATGATGCGGGACTTGCGAAGCCGCCCAAGGGTCGCCCCGTTACCGCCCCAGCCGAACCGGCTCATCTGCTGCCGGATCACTGTCACCAGGATGAGTCCGCTGTCGACGTTCAGGAGCTCATGCCGCAGCAACTGGATGTTCTGGCTCGTGTAGAAAGGGGCGGGCTGATACGCGATGGTCTGCGTGTCCAGGCCAATGGTGATGGCGTTTCCAGGCTCGGGATCCTTCACTTGCCGCGGGCAGAAATCGACGATGCCGTTGTCTTGTGCAGCCCGGGAAACGAATGGAAAGGTTGCCTTCCCCGTCATGTTGAGCTTGGACCTGTCATACCAAGCCGCCGTCGCTCGCATCGACGCGAAAACATCGGTGATGAGCATCGGAGCGTAGGTCAGGGCCGGAGGCGTCGAAACTTCCTTTTCGGTCGATGTTTGAACGGCGCGGGCTCGCTTCTTCGCGTCGTCCATCAAGGATTCGCCGAAGCGGGCTAGCCCAAGCCAGTCGACCACCAGCTTTCCTTCCTCGTGTTCGAGCACGGGCGCCATAATCTTCTGGCGATCCAGTCGATCCAGGGTGAGCTTGTAGCCGAAGCTGAATTTCGCGACGCACTGGTGCGTGAGCATGCTCGCCATCAAGAGCAAGGCAGGCTCAGAGGCGAGCGGAGACAGGGGCTCCAACGCGATCACATCGTCTGACGCGCTGAAAGGAGCCGGCTGAAATCTGGCCTGGCCTGTTCCACCGTCGCCGTTGTAGATGAGAGTCACCCACCCACCGGGGAAAAGAGCGGGCGTGTGGGCGAAGTCGGTGATGCTGTTGTTCATCCTCGAAGCGCCGACAAACGGGGTGTTGCCCTTGCGCCTGGCGAGCTTGATCAACCGCCTGCCTTTGTGGGGTCGAAAGATCCCGTCCTGCTCCCCCTCGATGTCGACGACGTATACAGGAGCGAATGTCAGTTCGTCGTAAACGCTCATCCTTCGATCTCTCCATCGGAATCATCGCCTTCGTCGATGTCTGTCGCCCCTTCGAAGAGGGCAGCCAAGTCGGCCGCCTCTACATCGCTTGGGGCGATCAGGTGCCCCTTGCCGTGGGCGTGCATGTCCACCTGCCATGCCAGGTAGTCGGCCACCGTCTTTTCGAAGTCCTTCAATTCCGGCTCGACGTCGTTGAAGTAGAAATAGGAATGCTGCCACTCGTCTTGGGCGTTGGCCTCGGCGCGGACGATGAAGCTGGTCTTGTCGATCGCGTCGCCTTTGAGCACGTCGATCAGATGCTTGCGCCGGGACGCCGCCGTTCCATCGTCGGTCAGCCCGCGGTGGATCAATGCTTTGTAGCCGTCGTTCTTGAAGTCGACAAACCTCACCTTGGCGGTCGCCTGATGTGGCCTGAACGCGGTGAAAATTGCGATTACCGGATGCACTGAGACTCCCGAGTCGACGAAGGTCGCGACGTTCAGAGTAATCACCGTATCCAGCGTGTGCTTGTTCAGGATCGAAACCTTGCGGGCTCTGTCCTCCGCGGTTTTGCCAACCATGGTCGACTGCGGGACGATGGCGGCGAGCCGGCCGCCCGGATTCAAGAACTCCAGCGCCCTTTCAATGAAGGCAAGCTCCGAAAGGTGGCGCGTCGAGTTGTCCTTGGCCTGCCCGTAAGGAGGGTTCAAGAGCACCTTCGTGAAGCCGTGTCCTGGCCGCCACTTCCCGTTCCCAACCGGCGTGTCGCCACGCATCTCGTGTTCGAGATCGTCGAAGATCGAATTGCGGCGGAAGTTCGCCTTGCCGTCGCCTCGCAAGATCATGTTCGTGGTGCCGATGGCGAACAGCTTGTCCTGCAGTTCGATGCCATGGAGCCGGTTCTTGCGGATGTCGTCCTTCACCGTCTCATCGTTGTCCGCATCGATGAACATCCGGTGCATCGCCGCGATCAAGAAAGAGGCGGTCCCTGCGGCCGGGTCAAGCACCCAGTCGCTCGCGCCCACGTCGATGAGTTCGGCCATCAGCGTGGTGATGTGCTCCGGGGTGAGGACGATGCCAAGAGTGCTGCCGTCGCCACCACCGTATGAGATGAACTCGTGGTAGAAATTCCCAAGCACGTCGAATGAGAGCATCGCCGGGTTGTTGACGACGCTCTGCACGTCGGCCTTCAAGATCTTCGCGTAGTGGCGAAGCGGCGACATGCCCAGCTCGCCGTTCTTTTGGTTCAACGGTGGCGAGGTCTTGATGAAGCTGAACTGGTCCAGCAGCGTGCCGATCTTCTGCTGCGGGCCGAACCCTTTCGAGCGCATGTAGTCTTCCGCAGCCTGATAGATCTTGACACCGTCCCAGTCGTTCGGAAAATTCGGGTCTGACTTACCAGTGAGGCTGGTGAGATCGAAGCCTGGCTTTTCGAGGGCGAGAAGGATCGCTGACACCAGCGGGGCTTTCCGATGATTCTCGACTGACCCGTAGTTGCGCATCCCCTCGTGCAATCGAGAGGCGGCCTCCTTGACCATGTCGATGCGGACTTCCGCCTTCGGCTTGTTGCCGAGCACCGCCACCGAGTGGTATTCGGCGATCGCGTCTTCTGCGAAGACGTTCAGGTTGTCCAGGTCGGCGAGCAGCTTGACCTGTCCAGGCCCCAAGTAGGCCACCGCGATCTCGTGGTGGCGCTCTTCGCCACCGATCCCTACGGCGAAGATGCCCTTGTCGTGTGGCACCCCGTTGCGCAGCATCGTGGCCGCGTAGTGGACTGCGCCGTTGAAGGCGTAGGCCTCCCGATGCGGGTAAGTGACGACGACCTCGCCGTTCTTGATGCGCCGGGTGAAGCGAGTCTCTTTCTTGTCCTCGACGACCACGATGAAGCCGTCCGCGACGAACACGAACTCGGGCTTGCCTTCCCCGGTGCCTGCCGCCGACTTTGAGCCGCCCGCGAGAGCCTTCTTCTTCCACTTCGGTCCGCCGTCTTGTTCATACGGTTGCGTCTCGCCGATGTCGCGCAGGAGATCTCGAACGAACTGGTCGGTGCCTCGCTCGTTGCGGTTTTCGTTGAAGGCTGCCCGGACGATCGCCTTCTTCGCCGCCGTCTTCATGGGGGGGGCGGCCTTGACCGCCACCGCCTTCACCGCCACCTTCTTAGCTGCGACCTTTTTTGCCGCTGCCTTCTTCGCTGCAACCGTCTTCACTGGCGCCGTCTTCACTGGCGCCGTCTTCGCGGCGACCTTCTTGGCCGCGGGCGCCGTCTTCTTGCTGACCATGCGGCTTCCCTTTTCTGGATTTTTCAATGCGTGTTTTTGCCTAGAAGACCCAGCGCCGGGGCTCGGGCTCCTCGGGTCGTCCCGGCGGGCGATGTCAGTATATGCACGCCCTGCAGGCGAGGCTCTGAGGCGCAAGAAGGAAGCCCGGCGAGAACCCGTGAGGGCTCGCCGGGCTTCCAAGCTCCTTCGGGTAACCTGCTCCCGTCCGGCAGCCGAGCTTCAAGTGGTGGCGACCCTGGGTTTCGAACCGCAGATCTTTGGGTTTTCACGCCAACGCTCGTCTATTTGAGCTTAGAGCACTACGCCGTTCTCTTCTTCGGCAGCCGAGTGCAGCACACCTTCGAAGCAAAGCGGGCTGTCGCGCTGCCTCGACGCAGCTGATGCTCCGCACAAGGTGGTGGTCGTCCTCGACTGGCCGCTGCCGGACCTCGACCCGACCGTCCCCCCTGCTGTGACCGGCCGCTATCCCCTGTATCTGCAGGCTTTGAGGTCAGCACCGCGAGAGTCAGCAACGGGTCGGCAGTGCAAGTTCGGGGCGGAGAGAAGCAGTCGGCGGCGCGATGAGAGCCAAGCGTGAGGCCTACGGCGGCTGCACCTTGTATAGCTGACCTTCGCGCGCCCCGCGGTCACCAGGCCCGGCGACCGCTTGGTGGCGGTCAGGGGGTCCGGGGAGCAACGGAACAGGGAACGCACTTAAGGTCAGAAGTTATATCGAAGCCGCTTGAGAGCCAATCTATCGCATCAAAAGCAGCAGGAAAGGCATGACGTCTGGCTCAATCCGCACCACGTTTCGTACGGGTGGCTCGTCCACGGCGGCCAGGACCTACCAAGATGCAGCTCCGAACCAGGTTCTTCATTCCGTACTGCGCCAACGAATGCATGTCGATATATCGACATGGCTTAAGGCGGTTTTCTGTTCCGTTGCTCCCCGGACCCCTAGATCGCACGCTTGAGCGCGTTCACCGCTTCGCCCCGATTGAGCACCCGGCGCAGCTCCCTGCGGAAGCCGGCATTGACGAAGTAGTCGGCCAGAAACGCCGTCCTCAGCAGCTTGCCCAGTTGGACCCCAGCGTCGTAGATCGGGTCACCCCGGGCTGCGGAGCCGAACCTGGCCAGTGCCG
>JANMWG010000379.1:0-5869 GCA_031393885.1 Betaproteobacteria bacterium
GGCAGTCGCGCCATCGAGGGCCTGCGCTATCTGCGGGAGTTGCGCGCGGCCGTATAGGAGGACGTCCCCCCCAGGCTCCGCTGCGCTGCGCCTTCCCCCCGAGGGGGCGCAGCGTCCTCGGGGGACCCTGTGGGCGCTGCCCCTTCGCTTCCCGAACTTCCGGCTTCGTTCGCCAGACGCTTTGCTGCGCCTTCCCCCCGAGGGGGGCGCAGTTCGCATGGTGGTCCGGCGCGAACCGCCCCTTCGGTCACCAACTTCGGTCACCAACCCATGCCGGGCGCCGATGTCGCGCGGGGTTGCCTCACGCTATTGCTCGCGTCGCTTGCCTCCCGCCTTGTCCTTGTCCTTCGCGACCTTCTTGCCGGCGTTGGTTTTCTTTGCCGGCTTCGTCGGTGCCGCCGCAGGCGCGGGCGCCGACTGCGACCGGAACAAGGCGCTGATCGCGGCCGCCGCGCCGCCTGGCTTGCCCGGGGCGGTAACCGATACCGCGGTGCGCGCTGGCGCTTGCGCCGGTGCTTTTGGTGCGATAGCAGACGGTTTCTGGCGGGGACCGGGCTTCGCGACCACCGGGGCGGGTGTCGCCACAGGCTTTGCCAATGGCTTGGTCGGGGCGGTGCGGACTGCCGGTTTCACCGCCGGTTTGGCTGCCGATTTTCGGATGGGGATGGCAGGCGCAACGGACTCGGGCTTTGGCGCCGCAGCGGCCTTCTTGCGACGTGCAGCAGGCGCCACGACTTCGACGACGGGGGCGTTCGGCGGCGGCTTCGGCCGCGCAACCCGCTTGGGCGTCGGGGAAACCGGGAGCGCGTCAACCGGGGTGGCGATGGCCATGAGGGCTGATGGCACGGGCTTCGCCGCAGGTTTCGGCGTTTCCGCTTCCGCCCCGGGCTTGGTGCGCGGGGCCGTGGTAGCGGCTTCGGGCACGGCGTCGAGCCGGAACTTCGCGTAGCTGCCGGGTGCATCTTCGAGGATTTTCAGCCGGCCACCACCAGGCTTGCGCGCATCCACCTGGCCACCACCAAAGCCGTGGATCCACGTAGCCCAGTCGTCCCACCACGAACCCTCGTGGCGGTTGGCGGTGGCGAGCCACGTGTCGGCATCGGCGGTGAGGCCGTCGTTGGTGAAGTAGTGGTATTTCTTCGCCACCGGTGGATTGACGATGCCCGCGATATGCCCTGAGCCGCCGAGCAGGAAACGCACCGGGCCGCCGAGCAGCTTCGCGCCCGTGTGGGTCGATTTCCACGGCGCGATGTGGTCCTCGACGGTGGACACGAAGCAGGCTGGCGTGACCACCTTCGACAGATCCATGCGTTCGCCGCCGACTTCGAGCGCGCCGGGTTGCGCCAGCAGGTTACGTACATACATGTTGCGCAGGTAGAAGGTGTGCATCTTGGCCGGCATCCGGGTGGCGTCCGAGTTCCAGTAGAGCAGGTCGAACGGGAACGGATCCTTGCCGAGCAGGTAGTTGTTGACCACGAACGACCAGATGAGGTCGTTGTCGCGCAGCATGTTGAAGGTGCCCGCCATGTCGGAGCCTTCGAGAAAGCCGCGCTGAGCCATGCGCTTCTCGAGCTTGTCGACGATCTCCTCGTCGACGAACACGCCGAGTTCGCCCGGCTCGCGGAAGTCGATCATGGTGGTGAAGAACGTCAGGCTGCGCACGCGCTTAGACTCGCCGCGCGCCTGCAGCCACGAGGCGAGGCAGGCGGTGAGCGTGCCGCCCAGGCAGTAGCCGATCAGGTTCATCGAGCTTTCGCCAGTCGCCTTCTCGATCGCGTCCATCGCCGCAAGCGGACCCTGCGCGAGGTAGTCGTGGAAGGTCTTGGCCGCGTGGCGTTCGTCGGGGTTGACCCACGAGATGACAAATACGGTGAGGCCCTGCGCCGTGGCCCACCGGATGAACGAGTTGCTCTCGCGCAGGTCGAGGATGTAGTACTTGTTGATCCAGGGCGGGACGATCAGCAGCGGCGCGTGATCGACCTTCGGCGTGGTCGGCTCGAACTGGAGCAGTTGCATCAGGTCGTTCTGGAACACCACCTTGCCCGGCGTGGTGGCAACATTCTCGCCCATGCTGAACGCGCTGTTGTCGGTCATGCGGATGGCGAGCTTGCCCTTGCCGCGCCCGAGATCGTTGAGCAGGTGGTTCAGCCCCGACAGCAGGTTGCCGCCGCCGGAGTCGAGCGTCGCCTTCAGCACCTCCGGGTTGGTGGCGACGAAGTTGGTGGGCGCCAGCGCGTTGATGTACTGGCGGGTGAAGAACTTCACCTTGCGCGCGGCCTTGGGATCGAGCCCTTCCACTTCGCCCACCGCGCGTTGCATGTGGTCCGACGCGATCAGGTACGACTGCTTGATGTAGTCGAACACCAGGTTGCTCTGCCACAAATCGCCGCGAAAGCGGTTGTCGCCCTTGGCCGGCTCTTTCAATGGGGCCGACTTGTCGCCCAGGAATCGGGATACGGTCGAGTTCCAGAGCTTGAGGTGGTCGTCCCACGCGCGCATCTGCATCTCGGCCAGGCGCGTCGGGTCTGCCAGCAGGCGCGAGCCGAAGTCCATGAACGCCTTGTTGAGGCCGAGCGCGTCGGGATCTTGCCCCGGGTCGGTCTGCGGCGGATGCGCCACGAAATCGGCGATCATCTTCGCCGACTTGTTGGCGATCTCGGCCAAGGCCTGCTGCAACTTTTTAGGATCGATCGCGGCGACGGGTTTCGCGGGTTCGGCCATGGCAGAATTCCTTCAGGTGGGTGGTTGCGATGTGCTCTTGAAGCGGAAGACGCTGTTCGCATCGCGGGTCCGCGTGAGCGCACCCCGCAGCGCAAGATGGTTGAGATGGGCGATCGCCTCGCCCATGGCAAAGTACAACTGCTGCTGGTCGAGTTTGCGCCGGAACAGGACATCGAGCACGTCGGCGGCGGCTCGCGGCTGGTCGCAGGCCGCGACCAGTTCGCCCAGGCGCGCCGCGTGGTGCGAAGCCAGTGCGGCAACCCGGCTGGCAATGCCGCGAAACGGCAGGCCGTGAGACGGCAGAACGAGCGTGTCGGCGGGCAGTTCGAGATAGCGCCGGATCGACCGCAGAAATTGCCCGACCGGGTCGCCATCGGGCTCGGTGGCCCATACGCTGGTATTGGTGCTGATCTTCGGCAACAGCATGTCGCCGGCGATGACGACGCCGAGCGCCGGGCAATGCAGCGACGCATGCTCCGGCGCGTGGCCGTGGCCGATGATCACGTGCCAGGCATTGCCGCCGATGTCGATCGCATCGCCCTCGGTGATGCGGCGAAACGACACCGGCAGTTCATCGACACCACGCCGATAGGCGTTGCCGCGCCCGCCGATGGCCTCGAGGTTGGTGCTGTCGAGCCCGTGGGCGCGAAACAGGTCGACCAATGCTTGCGCGCCGTAGCCCGCGAAGCCGTCACGCACGGCATGCGCGGTGAGGTATTCCGCCTCGGTGGTCCACATGGTGGTGCCGGTGCGGCGCGTGAGCCAGCCGGCCAGCCCGATGTGGTCAGGGTGATAGTGGGTGACGATCACGCGGGTGATCGGGGCGTGCGCGGCCAGCAGGGGTTCCCAGGCGGCCCGCGTGTCGTCCGAGTTGAAACCGCAATCGACGATCGCCCAGCCACCGGTGTCCTGCACCAGCCAGAGATTGATGTGGTCGAGCGCGAACGGCAGCGGCATGCGCAACCAGCGCACACCGGGCGCGACGCCGATCACCGTGCCAGCTGCGGGCGGCGCCGGAAACGGAAACCGCAGGTCGGTCTGCGCGGGCGGGGCGGTGGGTGCGGCGACGGTCATGGGTCGTGGGCTATGGGGCGCGACAAGGCTGAAGAGAGCCGATCAGACGACCCGGACCCGGCAAAAGCCGGGTCCGGGTCACTTATACGCCATGGTAATTCATCGAGGCCGGGCGTCGTGGTGCGATGTCGGCAAATGCCTGCGCCGTCTGTAAACTATGGGTCCCCGTCGTGCCGCCATTGCGGCACGGTCATCCGAGGTCGCCATGGATCGTGCGTCGTCCGTAACCCCCACCCGCATGCCCATGCTCGACTTCGGTCATGATGAAACGCTCGACATGCTGCGCGACACGGTGCGGGCATTCGCCGCCGCCGAGATCGCTCCGCGCGCCGCGGCCATCGACCAGGCCAACGAGTTTCCCGCCGACCTCTGGCGCAAGATGGGGTCGCTCGGTGTTCTCGGCGTCACTGTCGCCGAGGAATACGGCGGCACCGCGATGGGCTATCTCGCCCATATGGTCGCCATGGAGGAGATCTCGCGGGCGTCGGCCGCGGTCGGACTCTCCTACGGCGCCCACTCCAATCTGTGCGTCAACCAGATCCATCGCAACGGCACCCCGGCACAACGCGAGCGCTACCTGCCCGCGCTGGTAAGTGGAGAACACGTCGGCGCGCTCGCCATGTCGGAACCGGGCGCGGGCTCGGACGTGGTCGGGATGCGGTTGCGGGCCGACCGTCGTGGCACCGACTACGTGCTCAACGGCAACAAGATGTGGATCACCAACGGACCCGACGCGGATGTCCTGGTGGTCTACGCCAAGACCGATATCGATGCCGGCCCTCGCGGCATCACCGCCTTCCTGGTCGAGAAGGCGATGCCCGGTTTCACCACTGCGCAGAAACTCGACAAGCTCGGCATGCGCGGCTCCAACACCTGCGAACTGGTGTTTCGCGATTGCGTCGTGCCCGCCGCCAACGTGCTCGGTGAACCCGAAGGTGGCGTGCGCGTGCTCATGAGCGGGCTCGACTACGAGCGCGCCGTGCTCGCCGCCGGCCCGCTCGGCATCATGCAGGCGTGCATGGACGTGGTCGTGCCATACGTGCATGAGCGCAAGCAGTTCGGCCAGGCGATCGGCGAGTTTCAGTTGATGCAGGGCAAGCTCGCCGACATGTACACCACGCTGTCGGCGTGCCGTGCGTATGTCTATGCCGTCGGCGCGGCGCTCGATCGGGGTCGCACCACACGCAAGGACGCCGCCGGCGCCATTCTCTACGCCGCCGAGAAGGCAACCTGGATGGCGGGCGAGGCGATCCAGTGTCTCGGCGGAAATGGCTACGTCAACGACAACGCCACCGGCCGACTGTGGCGCGACGCCAAGCTGTACGAGATCGGCGCCGGCACCTCCGAGATCCGCCGCTGGCTCATCGGCCGCGAACTCTTCGCCGAAACGCAATGACGCCCACCCCCAGGCTGCGCTGCGCTACGCCTTCCCCCTCGAGGGGGCGCAGCATCCTCGGGGGACCCTGTGGTGCTGGTGACGCCCACCCCCAGGCTGCGCTGCGCTGCGCCTTCCCCCTCGAGGGGGCGCAGCATCCTCGGGGGACCCTGTGGAGAGTTGACGCCCACCCCCATGCTGCGCTGCGCTTCGCCTTCCCCCTCGAGGGGGCGCAGCGTCCTCGGGGGACCCTGTGGGCGCTGCCCCTTCGTTGCTGAAGTCCCTTCGTTCAGCCCAGCCTATGGCGCTGCCGCCGACAATGGTGGTTTATGTGCGCTAGCGAACGGTGCGATGGGTACGGATGGTGACAATCGAGGTGGCGATCGGCAGCGACTGTGCGGCATAGCCGATATCGAGCGATCGCGAACCGGGTGGCAACTGCCGCCACCAGTTAAGCAATCGTTGTGTCCATGGGGGCCGCATCGGCATGGAGACGCCAGTCGGAAGTCGAATTCCACCCGCACACCGCAAGCCGTCCATGGTGGTATTGCAGCGCTTCCGGTGGCTCGGGATCACCGCAACCGCGATCGCCTGCGCACTCGCTGCAACCAGCTCGGCACTGGCGGAATCCGCCGCGTCGGCCGACAGCCCGGTGTCGCCGGTCATGCTGCTGCGCGATCCGGTCCCGGTCGCCGGGGA
>JANMWG010000393.1:0-10152 GCA_031393885.1 Betaproteobacteria bacterium
CCTCGATACCGCGGAAACGGGTGGCATGGCAGCACCACAGCCCCCCCGAGGACGGGGCGCCCCCTCGAGGGGGAAGGCGAAGCGCAGCGCAGCCTGGGGGTGGGCGTCAACTCAGAGGCAAGGCGGCACAATCGCAGATCACGACATAGCCGACCCAGTTCCAGGTCGTCGCGGTCACCGGTTCGGCATCGATCATGCCGCCTGATGTCTGGCCTCACTCGCTAATGTTCCCGTCCCGCCTCACCGGCCACCGCCGCAAGCGGTGACAGCAGATATTCCATCACCGTGCGGGTGCCGAGGCGAATCTCGGCGCTCACCTCCATGCCCGCCGACAAGGGAAATCGTTGGCCGTCACGCTCGATCCAACCGGACCCGATCGCAACCAGCGCCCGAAACCCGGTGCGGCCGATGGCAGGGTCCATGGCGCCGCCCATCGCCGGGGCGGCGCCACGTTCGCTGGCGTCGGCACTGACATGACGCAGGTGCCCAACGAGCGTTCCGTACCGCTGGAACGGGAAACCCGAGATCTTGAGCCGAACCGGTTGATCGAGCCGGACGAACCCGGCATCAGCCTGCTCGATCCAGACCTCCGCCAGCATCGACTCGCCGGTCGGAACCACGGTCATCAACACCGTGCCAGGCTGAACCACGCTGCCGACGCTGTGCGTGGCAAGGTCCTTCACCAGGCCTGCCGTCGGGGCGCGCAGCTCCAGGGACGCCTGGCGCACCGCCAGCTTGGCCGAGTCCTGCTCCAGTCGCTGGATGTCGGCCTGGGCGCGAACCCGCTCGTCGTGAAGCTGTTCGCGATAGGCGGACTCGAGCCGGGCAACCCGCTCCGAGGCCTCACGCGCGCCCGCACGCAGGCTGGCGACCGTGGCCTCCTGCGCCACCAGCTGCTGCTCGGCTTCGAGCAGGGCGCGGCGGTGGTCGAGCACCAGCAGCTTGCCGGCAAAGCCCTCGCGCGCGAGCTGTTCCCACGCGGCCGCCTGCTCCCGTTGCAGCGGCAGGGAGCGTTGCATCCCGACCCGGACCGCTTCGGCGACATCGAGATCGCTGGCCGCCTTGTCGCGACCGGCACGCTCGGCGGCGACCGCGTCCCGATGGGCGTCGCGATGGGCGCGCAGTTGCGGCGCAACCGCAGACGGGCTGGGGACGTAGCCCCGGACGCCCGCTCCCGGCGCCAGTTCGGCATCGATGCGCAGCATCTGCAGACGGCGGGTGGCGAGTTCGCCATCGACCGCACTGCGCTCTGCCTCGGCGATGCGACGATCCATCCGGACCAGCACCTGCCCGGGCGTGACGCGATCGCCCTCATGCACCCGCAACTCGCGTACGACGCCGCCCTCGGCCGGCTGGACGATCTGGACGAACTGCTCCGGTACCAGCCTGCCGTGCGCGACGGCGACGACATCGAGCCGGGCGAACATCGCCCACATGACGACGATCACCACCAGCGCGGCGAGTGTCCATAGCGTGGCCCGCGGCAGCGGCGAAGGAGCCGTGGCCTGCATGCGAACCACAGCCGGCACGAAATCGGCCCTGGACGAACCGGTCGATCGCGGGTTCACCCCCCACCTCCAGGCGCATCGAGCTGGACGATGCGATCGACCGCCAGACCCCTGGGCAGGCGATGCGTGATGAGCACGATGGTGACCCGGCCCTTGAGCGCGGTGAGCGTGCGGCCGAAGGCAATGGCGGCGTCGTCGTCGAGATTGCTGGTGGGCTCGTCGAGCAACAGGATTCGGGGTCGGCGCAGCAGCGCCCGGGCGATCGCGATGCGTTGTTTCTGCCCGCCGGACAGCCCGGTACCACCTTCGCCGACCGGACTGCGATAGCCCTGGGGAAGTGACTCGATGAAGCTGTGGATCTCGGCGGCGCGACAGGCATCGGCGATGTCGTCCAGGCTGGCCGCAGGATCGGCGATCATCAGGTTGTCGAGGATGGTGCCGGCGAACAAAACGGTTTCCTGCGGCACGACGCCGAAGCAGGCGCGCAGGCCGTCGGCGCCGAGATGGCGCGTGTCATGGCGATCGATCCGGATGGCGCCTTCGACGGGATGGCAGAATCCCATGAGCAATCGCGCCAGGGTGCTCTTGCCGGCGCCCGACGGCCCCATGATGGCGACGAACTCGCCCGGCGCGATGTCCAGATCGAGATCCCGGAACAGGAATGGCCGGTCGCTGCCGTATCGGAAACCGACGCCACGGAACTCGATGCCGCCCTGCGCATTACCCATGCGCGAAGAGTCCAGCGTGCGCGGCTCGCGCGCGGCATCGAGAATGTCGCCCAGGCGCCTGACCGCGATCAGCGCCTGCTGCCATTCCAGCCACAAGCCCACGAAACGCAGCAGCGGCTGCGACAATCGCGCGGCGAACATCTGGAAGGCGACCAGCATGCCGATGGTCATTCCCGGCCGGGTCATCACCAGCCACGCGCCGGTGCACAGGATGGCAACGGTCATCAGCTGCTCGAGCGCGTTGGCGATCACATTGTAGGTATTGGCGATTGCACGCGTGCGAAAACCCGCGTGCAGGCAATCGGCCAGCAGATCGCCGTACCGCCGCAGCAGGTTGGGCTCGAGCTGAAGCGACTTCACGGTCTCGATGCCGGCCAGGTATTCGGTGAGAAATGCCTGGTTGCGCGCCCCCGTCAGGAACTGGGCGTCGAGCCGGCGTCGCAACAGCGGCGTGAGCGCGGCGCTGAGCACGACGATCGCGGTCAGAACCAGCATGGCGATCGCCGTCAGCACCGCCGAGTACCAGAGCATGAGGGCCAGACACAGCACCAGGAACGGCAGGTCGAGCACGAGCGCGATCGCCGCGCCCGTGAGAAATTCACGGATCGTCTCGACGCCATGCAGGCGCGCCACCAGCACGCCGGTCGGACGGCGCTCGAACCAGGCGAGCGGCAGGTCGAGCAGGTGCGCCAGCGCCTCCGTGCCCAGGACCGCATCGATCCGGTTGCCGGTATGGATCACCAGGTATTGCCGGATCCAGGTCATTGCCGCCCCGAAGGCCACGATCACCACCAGCGCACTGCCGACCACGAGCAACGTACCGGTGGCCTGGTGGGCAATGACCTTGTCGAGAATCACCTGGGTGCACAGGGGCGTGGCGAGGCCGAGCAACTGGATCACGGCCGAGGCGAGCAGCACGTCGCGCCAGATGCGGCGATGGCGCCGGATCTCGGTCCAGAACCAGCGGAAACCGAAGCGGTCGGGTGTCGCGGTCGCATCGGCATCGGCAATCGCCGGGAGAACGATCGGCACCACGGCCATCGGCTCACCGGTTTGCAGTGCCAGCAGGCCGCGAAGGTCGGTTTCCGCAGCGAGGTCCGCCCCTGGTGCGAACACGGTCGCGCGGTCGCCCGCGATCTGCACGACCAGCGTAGGCAGCAGGGCATGTGCGTTGCCTGCTGCGTCGTCGGCGCGGGTGAACACCACGAAGGGGCAAGCGGACCGGTATCCGCCATCGGGCGATGCCCCGATTGGCCGGCACTCGAAACCCAGATCCCGCGCGGCGGCGACGAGCGTCGGCAGATCATGCGGAGCCGGAAACCGGCGCGCGACCAGCGTCATGTCGAAAGCCTGCTGCCGCAGGCGACACAGACTGCCGAGCAGCCACAGGAAATGCGCAGGCGCCAGCGCGGATGGCGCGGCCGGAGAATCAGAAGCTGTGGTGGCGAAGCGGGAAGCGCTCAATCCGAACATCCTCAGCCAATGCCCGGGAGCGGGAACAACCGGTGTGGCGCGACCACCCGGCATCGAGCCGCGCTGCAGCGGCCCGGAACCGGTTCCATTCGCCCTCACCGCGAGCCCCCCGACCCCAAGACCTTCCGACGCGCGGCTACATGGCCTGCCCTGGTCACCGCCGTGCGGCGGCGCAGCCCGTCGTCCGTCTGCAAGTTAATGACTGGCAGCGGTGCCGTCAACCGGCACCCCTGCTAAGGTGACGCCCACCCCCAGGCTACGCTGCGCTGAGGTGACACCCACCCCCAGGCTACGCTGCGCTTCGCCTTCCCTCTCCAGGGGGCGCCCCGTCCTCGGGGGGCCCTGTGGGCGCTGCCCCTTCGCTTCGCACCACCCTTCGTTCGGTACTTTCCAGGCTGCGCTGCCGAGAGATCCCTTCGTGTCGCCCCACGGGTCCGGATGCGCGGCCGACATTCATGGTGGCGTCACATCGGCGCACCAGACTCGGGCCTCGATCGCGAATATGGACCCGCGCACCATGATTGCCCTGAACCTGACGCCCGTCACCATCACCTGCCCGGAGTGCGGCCACCACCAGCATTCGGTTGCCGAGCACTTCCGCGACGCAATGATCTATCAGTGTCCGGCCTGTGCGGTCCTGCTGCGCCCCGAACCGGGCGATGCCTGCGTGCTGTGTTCGCACGGCGACGGCCCCTGTCCTCTGTGCCGTTCGCCGGAAAACCACCCTACCGCCGCGGCAGCCGCAGCCGCGCTTCGAGACCGCCGCCAACCCGATTGGACAACGTGACATCGCCGCCCATAGCCTGGGCGATGTTGCGTGCGATCGACAGGCCCAGGCCGGGTCCCCCGGTGTCGGGATGGCGCGAAGCCTTCAGCCGCCGGAACGGCTCGAACACCTGCTCCAGAGCGTCGGCGGGAATGCCGGGGCCGCGATCGAGCACGGTGATGGCGAGCTGGTCCGACGCGCCGCCCACCGCCACTTCGACGTCGCTGCCGTACTTGATCGCGTTGTCGATCAGGTTCTGGAGCAGCCGTCGCAGTCCGGCCGGCTTGCCCATGAACGGCGCCCCGGCGCTGCCGCTCAGGCGCATGTCGTGCCCTGAGGCCTCCTCATCCGCCACCATCGCCGACAGCAGCGCGTCGACATCCACAGGACGCAGCGCCTCGCCGTCGCCCAGGCGCTGCCGCAGGCGGCTCACCTGCACATCGATGCTGCGATCGAGCGGATCGGCCTCGCGGCCGACCGGGAGGTCCATGAGCTGGTCGCGCGACAGGACCCGGTTCGGGTAGGCGAGAAACACGCGCAGCAGCCGGAACTCCGCACCCGACAACGCCACCACGACCTGGGCCGGTGACACCAGATTGCGGGCCTCCAGGTCGAGTGTCCAGCCACCGAACCGCAGGGCGCGCGCCGCTTCGGCCTTCATGGCCGGGGGAACGGCACGCACCCGGCGCAGCACCGACTTGATGCGGGCCAGCAGTTCCCTCGGGTTGAACGGCTTGGGCAGGTAGTCATCGGCGCCGATCTCGAGGCCGACGATACGATCGGTGTCGTCGCCCTTGGCGGTCAGCATGATGACCGGTACCGCCGTGCGCACCGCCAGTTGCTTGCACAGGGTGAAGCCGTCCTCGCCAGGCAGCATCACGTCGAGGATGACGAGGTCGATCCGGCCCGCGTCGACGGCTTGCCACAAACCCCGCCCGTCGGCCACGGTCGTGGCGCGGAACCCGTTGCGGCGCAGATAGTCACCGAGGAGGGTGCGGATGTCGTGGTCGTCGTCGACCACCAGGAACTGGCCCCGGTCTTCCATGGCGCTATCAGACCTCCGCGCGGGCAGCGCTGTCCCGGCCATTGCGTAAGCCAACAATGCACAGGGGCTGCTGACACATGAAGTTACAAATGCAGGTGTCGCTGATATGCACCCGTTACACTCGGGTGCTTCAATGACGATCATGATCCGCAAGATTTCCGCAGGGCAGGCCCGACGTTGTAGCGGCGCAGTGATGGCGTGCCTGTTGGCGGTGATCGCCGCGCCGAAGGCGTGGGCCGCTCCCGAGGACCCGTTCGACACCGTTGCCCTGCGCCCGGGGGCCGCATCGCAGCGGTGGGATGCCTCCGGTGCGACGCCGCCGTGCGCTGACACCTCCGCCGTGCCGGATCCCCTCGCGCTTGCCGACGCCATCGACCTGGCGCTTTGCAACAACCCGCGAACGCGGGCGTCCTGGGCCGCAGCCAAGGCCGCGGCCGCACAGGTGGGCATCGCGCGTGGCACCTTCCTGCCCAATATATCCGCTACCGGCACCGGGCAGCGGACCGACGCCCGCAACACGGTGACGTCGGGTCAGCGCACCCAGCTATCCGGCTCGATCACCCTGAACTACCTGCTGTTCGACTTCGGCGCGCGCCAGGCATTGCTGGAACAGGCCCGGCAGACGCTGTTCGCGGCCGACTGGGCGCACAACGCCACGCTCCAGACCGTCTTGCTGGATGCAGCCCAGGCGTACTACCAGCTCTACGCGGGCCAGGAAGCGGGCAAAGCGACACTCGCGGCCTCGCGTGCCGCACAGCAGAGTCTCGACAGCGCCCGTGCCCGGCAGCGCGCCGGCTCGGCGACACGCGCCGACGTGCTGCAGGCGCAGACCGCGTTTTCGCAGGCCGAGCTTGCGCGTACCCAGGCCGAAGGCGACGCGATCACCAGTGAAGGCGTGCTCGCCAACCGGCTGGGCTTCAGCGCCGCGCGCCCGATCCATATTGTCCCGCCGGGCGACCTCGATGCCGCACGGGTGGCCAACGCCGCGCTCGAGGAACTGGTCGCAGCGGCAACCGCGCGACGCCCGGATCTGCTCGCCGCTCGGGCCCGCGTACGCGCCGCCGAATCGAACGTGCAGGCACAGCAGGCGGCGAACCGGCCGGTGATCTCGGCCTTCGGTACCGGCGCGGCGACGCAGTCCGATCCGGGCCTCGACACGCGGTCGACGGCAATCGGGCTGCAGGTGACCATTCCGATCTTCACCGGTTACCAGAACACCTACCGGATTCGCGCCGCGCGCGAACAGGTCGAGTTGCAGGAGGCGACGCGCGACCAGTTGCGCAACGACGTATCGCTCGATGTCTGGCGCGCCTATCAGCAACTGCGCACCCAGGGGCGCGCGCTCGATACCGCCGCCGACCTGGAAGCGAGCGCGCGCGAATCCTACGACGTTGCCCTCGGGCGCTATCGGGCCGGCGTCGGCACTGTCACCGACCTGCTCAACGCCCAGAGCGCGCTGGCCAATGCGAGCCTGCAGCGCATCCAGTCGCGATTTCTCTGGAACGTGGCCAAGGCGACGCTGGCGCAGGCCATCGGCACCCTCGACATCGGTCTCTTCGCCGACGCATCGGCAGCCACACCCTCGAAACAATGACGCCATCTCCCATGACCCCCGGGCGCCGGATCACACGCATCGCGATCCGCATCGCCGTCCTCGCTGCCCTCGCGGCGGCCGCGTATGCCGGCTGGCGCTACTGGCAGCAGAAGAGCGTGGTGCCGCTCACCGATCGCTACCAGATCGAAGAGATCGCGCGCGGCAGCATTACCCAGACCGTTACGGCCAACGGCACGCTCAATCCGGTGGTGCTGGTGAACGTCGGCACCCAGGTGTCGGGCACGGTGCGGAAGTGGTACGCCGACTTCAACGCCACGGTGAAGGAAGGCCAGATCCTGCTCGAACTCGACCCGACCATCTTTCGCGCCGCGGTCGAACAGAGCCGGGGCAATGTCGCCACCGCGGCCGCCGCGCTCAAGCTCGCGCAAGTCACCGAGACCCGCCTCGCCGGGCTGCTCGCGCAGGAATATGTGTCCCGTCAGGACGTCGACAACGCCGTGCAGGCGCGCGAGGCAGCCCAGGCACAGCTGCGCACGGCGCGCGGACAACTCGCGCGCGACGAAGCCAATCTCGGCTACAGCGTGATCCGGTCGCCGGTCTCCGGCGTAGTCGTCTCGCGGCAGGTGAACATCGGTCAGACGGTCGCAGCCAGCTTCCAGACGCCGACGCTGTTCCAGATCGCGCAGGACCTCACCCGCATGCAGATCGACTCCTTCGTTCCTGAGGCCGACATCGGCAAGATCCGCGAAGAGATGCCGGTGCGATTCACCGTCGATGCCTTTCCCGGTCGCCGGTTCGAAGGCAAGGTGCGCCAGGTGCGGCTCAACCCCACCTCGCAGCAGAATGTGGTGACCTACGACACGGTGGTGCTGGTGGACAACGCCGACAAGCAACTGATGCCCGGGATGACCGCCTACATCAGCATCGATATCGACCAGCGTGAAGACGCGCTGGTGGTGCCGGCCGCCGCCCTGCGCTTCCGGCCCCGCGACCTGCCGCTGGAAGCGAAGAAGCCGGGCGCCGACAAGGAGCGCGGCAAGTCGAAGGCGCCGTCGGCGCGCGTGTTCGTGGTGCGCGGCGAAAAACTCGAACCGGTCACCATCCAGACCGGCATCTCGGACGGCAAACAGGTGGAAGTGAAAGGCGGCGAACTCAAGGCGGGGGATCGCGTCGCCACCCAGAACCGCGTCACCGACGCCGCACCAGGCGCCGCCGGCAACCAGGGCGGCGCAGCCTCGCGCGTTCGCGCTTTCTGATGACGGCGCCGGCCGATGAGGTGGTTCGCGTCGAACACCTGAACAAGCAATACGAAACCGCCGCCGGGCCGCAACCGGTCCTGAAGGACATCGATCTGGTCATCCACCGCGGCGAATTCGTCGCTCTCATGGGACCGTCGGGGTCGGGCAAGTCCACCTTCATGAACATCCTCGGCTGCCTCGACACCCCGACCAGCGGGCGCTATGTCCTCGACGGCAACGACACCGCGCAGCTCGACAGCGACAACCTCGCGGGGCTGCGCAACCGGTTCATCGGCTTCGTCTTCCAGGGGTTCAACCTGCTGCCGCGGGCGAGCCTGATGGATAACGTCGCGCTGCCGCTGATCTACGCCTCGGTCGGTCGCCGCGAACGCGAAGCCCGCGCGGTGGAGATGCTGGCGAAGGTCGGGCTCGAGCGCTACACCGACTATCGACCGAACCAGATTTCAGGCGGGCAGCAGCAACGCGTGGCCATTGCGCGCGCACTCGCCACCCGGCCGCGAATGATCCTCGCCGACGAACCGACCGGCAATCTCGACTCCGTCAACAGCCACGACATCATGTCGCTGTTCCGCGCGCTCAACACCGACGACGGCATCACCATCATCCTGGTCACGCACGAGCCCGATGTCGCGCGCTTCGCCAACCGGCTGGTCAACTTCATCGACGGTTGCATCTCCCACGACGGTCCGGTCGAGGATCATCTCGGTGCGGCCCCGGAATACGCACCGGCGCGAACCGCCGCCGGGAGTGCCGTCGCATGCTGACCGCCATCCTGGCGGAGGCCTGGCGCGCGATGGGTGCCAACAAGCTGCGCAGCTTCCTCACCATGCTCGGCATGATGATCGGCGTCGCCGCCGTGATCCTCATGCTGGCCATCGGCCAGGGCGCCCAGTATCTGGTCAGGCAGGCCATCGCCACCATGGGCAGCAACCTGTTCATCGTGCTGTCGGGCACCTCGACCGTTGCCGGCGTGCGCTCGGGCAGCGGCAACGCCCCCACCCTGACGCTCAACGACGCGCGCGCGATCGCCGACCTGTCCACCGTGGCCGAAGTGGCCCCGATGCAGCCGGGTAACGCACAGATGATCTACGGGGCGAACAACTGGAACACGCAGATCTTCGGGGTGACACCGGGCTACATGAATGTGCGCGACTGGCCGCTCGCCGCGGGCGATCCGGTCACCGACGTCGATGTCCGCAATGCGGCCCGGGTCGCGGTGCTGGGCCAGACCGTGGCCGAACGCCTGTTCGGCGACGACGATCCGGTCGGCAAGACCATGCGCATCAACAGCTTTCCGTTCGTCGTGAACGGCGTGCTGGCGCGCAAGGGCCAAAGCTTCGACGGGCGCGACCAGGACGATACCGTGCTGATCCCGCTCACCACGGCGCAGCGCAAGATCTTCGGCAGCCAGTTTCCGAACAGCGTGCGCATGATCATGGTCAAGGCAACCGAGGATCGCGCGATGGCGCAGACCGAGGAGGACCTCACCGGCCTGCTGCGCGAACGCCATCGCATCCCCGAGGGAATCGACAGCGACTTCACCGTGCGCAATCTGAGCGCGATCGCCGATGTCCAGGCGCAGACCACCCGGGTGATGTCGCTGCTGCTCGGGGCGGTCGCGTGCGTGTCGCTGGTGGTGGGCGGCATCGGCATCATGAACATCATGCTGGTGAGCGTGACCGAGCGCACGCGCGAGATCGGCATCCGCATGGCCATCGGCGCGCGCCGCCGCGACATCCTCGCCCAGTTCCTGCTCGAAGCGGTGATCGTCTCGGTGCTCGGTTGCGTCATCGGCATCGGCCTGGGCGTGGGCGGCGC
>JANMWG010000454.1:0-18502 GCA_031393885.1 Betaproteobacteria bacterium
CGTCACAGCAGCACCACAGGGTTCCCCGAGGATGCTGCGCCCCCTGGAGGGGGAAGCCGAAGCGCAGCGCAGGCTGGGGTGGGCGTCACAGCAGCACCACAGGGCTCCCCGAGGATGCTGCGCCCCCTGGAGGGGGAAGCCGCAGCGCAGCGCAGGCTGGGGGTGGACCTCACCTCAGCTTCAGCGCCGTTTCCGCGAGGCGCCGGCCCAGTGCCAGGCAGATGCGGCGTTCCTCGTCGTTGACCGGTTTGCTGCCATCGACGCCGCTCCAGTGGCTGGCGCCATACGGACTACCGCCGGTCGAGGTACTGCCGACCTCGCTGATGGTGTAGGGCGCCCCGACGATCAACATGCCATGATGCAGCAGCGGTAGCATCATCGACAGCAGCGTCGACTCCTGACCGCCATGCAGGCTGGAAGTGGAGGTGAATACCGCCGTCGGCTTGCCCACCAGCGCGCCGCGCGACCACAGGGCGCCGGTCGAATCCCAGAAATATTTCATCGGTGCGGCCATGTTGCCGAAGCGGGTCGGACTGCCCACCGCCACGCCATCACACTCTTCGAGATCGCGCAGTTCCGCGTAGGGCGCGCCGGTGTCGGGTATTGCGGGCTCCACGGCTTCGGTCACCGTCGATACCCTTGGCACCGATCGGACGCGGGCGCTTGCACCCGCCACCTGGGCAACGCCGCGGGCAACCAGTTGCGCCATCTCGCGCACCGACCCGGTGTGGCTGTAATAGAGAACGAGAATATCGGACATGGTGAGGAGACTGTGACCGGCTGCGCAAGTTCGCAACTTACTATAGAAGTCGCCTTACGCTTTCCAGCCGGCCACCGATGCACTATCGTCTGCAAACCCTGCGCGGCTTCGTCCGCTTCCTTTCCCGCCGCTTCGGCGAGGAGGACCTCGACCAGGTCGCGAGCAGCCTGACCTTCACCACGCTGCTCGCGCTGGTGCCGCTCGTCACCATCGTCATCACCGTCATTTCGGCGTTTCCGGTGTTCGGCGGTGTCGTCGACAGCCTGCGCACTTTCATCCTCGCCAATTTCGTTCCTGGCGCCGCGAGCCGGCTGATCACGGTCTACATGCAGCAGTTCGCCGACAAGGCCTCGCGCCTGACCACCCTGGGCATCGGCGCGCTGGCGGTCACGGCGATCATCCTGATGTTCACCATCGAACGGGTGTTCAACCGCATCTGGCGGGTACGACGCCGGCGCCCGCTGCTGCAGCGGATCTTCGTGTACTGGACCGTGCTCACCATCGGTCCGCTGCTGATCGGCGCCAGCCTGTACGCGACGTCGTGGCTGATCAGCGCCTCGCTCGGATTGCTGCAGCTCGGCCCAGCCGGCGGCTTGCTGTTTCGAGCCGGATCGATTCTGTTCACCTGTCTCGCGCTCGCCTTTCTGTATCGAACCGTTCCCAATCGTCCGGTGGCGCTCACCGATGCGGCGGTCGGCGGCGTGCTGGCGGGTCTCGCGTTCGAGGCGATGAAGGCCGGCTTCACCTACTTCGTGACCCGGTTCGGCAGCTACAAGCTGGTTTACGGGGCGTTCGCGAGCCTGCCGGTGTTCCTGCTCTGGATCTATCTGTCGTGGATCGTCGTGCTCGCGGGCGCAGTCGTCACCGCGGCCCTGCCGTATCTTCGCTCCGGCGGCTGGAAGGCAGCGCACAGACCCGGCGCCCGGTTCGTCGAGGCGCTCCAGTTGCTTGGAACGCTGCGCGACGCTCAGCGCCGTGGCGCGGTCGTGCCATCGAATCGTCTGGCGGTTGAAGCGCGCCTCGCTCTCGAGGACACCGAGAACCTCCTGGCCCGGCTCGAAGCCCGCGGCTGGGTGGCCCGCAGCGGGACGGAGGGCTGGTTGATCGCGCATGACCTGCGCGAGGTGCCCGTGGCAAAGGTCTATCGGGAGTTCGTGTTCGATGCCGAGGCGATCGGCGGCACGGCCGCGGCGCCGGTGATCGAATCGCTACTGGAGGCACTGGGAAAGAGCATCGACCAGTCGGCGACGATGTCGGTCGACGAGGTGCTCGCAGATTGACCGCCCCAATCTCACTGCTTTCGATACCCCCCAATGGGGGGCAGTTCGCTTGGCGAGCTGAGGCCGGACACCGACCGCCCCTGCGGACTTTCTGTGCCTGCCGAAGGCCAGCGGATGCCGGCTGCTTGGCGAGCCCGGCGCTCACTGCCGCTCCGCTTCCGACACCACCCTCTCCGGGGCCCGGTCTCACCGACCGGTCGCGGTCGAGTATGCCCAAACCCGTTCCCAGGCCCGCTTCACCATCCCCGGATACTCGGGCTGACCGAGGCTGCCGTTGTAGCGGCCGAGCGCCCGAAAGACGTTGCCGTTCTCGATGTCGAGATAGTGTCGCAGGATGGTGCAGCCGTAGCGCAGATTGGTGCGCAGGTTGAACAGGTTGTGATCGGGCTGACCGATGGTGCGGATCCAGAACGGCATCACCTGCATGTAGCCGCGCGCGCCTGCGCCCGAAACGGCGTACTTGCGAAAGCGGCTCTCGACATGGATCACGCCGAGCACCAGTTGTGGGTCGAGCCCGGCCCGGGTGGCTTCGTAATGGATGGCGGTGAGTAATTCGGTGCGTGCGGTTTCGTCGGGTATCTGTCGCGCGAGACGTGCCGACATTGCCGCGAGCCACACTTGGCCTTCGTAGGGATCGTAGAAGGCGAGGCGCGTTGGCGCGCGATCGGCGATGGTGCGCTGCAGTTGCGTCTGGACGGCCGCCGATAGCGGCTCGTAGACCTGCGCGCCGGCGCCCGCAAGGTCTGCATGCAGGGCAAACGCCAGCGCCAGCACCGTGCACCGCGTGCGGGTGTTCAGGCGAGCAGCGCCTTCAGCCACGTTATTGCTTCGGCCACCGGGACCGGTTGCGACTTGGCGTCGCGCCGGTGCTGGTATTCGATCTCGCCGTTCTTCAGGCCGCGGTCGCCGATGGTGACCCGGTGCGGGATGCCGGACAGTTCCATGTCGGCGAACATCACGCCGGGACGCTCGTCGCGATCGTCCATCAGCACCTCGATGCCGGCCGCGCTCAGCTCGGTGTAGAGACGGTTCGCCGTCGCGCGCACCGCCTCGCTCTTGCCGAAGCCGATCGGCACCAGCGCCAGCCGGAACGGCGCCATCGCATCCGGAAAAATGATGCCGCGCTCGTCGTGGTTCTGCTCGATGGCGGCGGCGACGATGCGCGAGACGCCGATGCCGTAGCAGCCCATCTCCATCGGTTGCGACTGGCCGGTCTCGTCGAGAAAGTTGCAGCCCATGGCGGTGGAATACTTGGTGCGCAACTGGAACACATGGCCCACCTCGATACCGCGGCACAGTTCGAGCGTGCCCTCGCCATCCGGGCTCGGATCGCCGGCAACGACATTGCGGATGTCGGCGACGATCGCGGGCTCGGGCAGGTCGCGACCGAAATTGACGCCGGTCAGGTGGAAGCCCGCGTCATTGGCGCCACAGACGAAATCGCTCATCGCCGCCACGGTGCGGTCGGCGACGACCGTGATGTCAGGGCCGACGCCGACCGGGCCGATGTAGCCCGGCTTGCAGCCGACGCGCGCCACGATCTCGGCCTCGGTCGCGAACCGGAACGGGTCCAGACCGGGCAGCTTCGCCGCCTTGATCTCGTTCAACTGGTGGTCGCCGCGCAAGAGCAACAGAAACATGCGCTCCTCGTGCATCAGCGCCAGCGCCTTGACCGATTGCGTGAGCGGCAGGCCCAGCAGCGCGACCACGTCTTCGCAAGTGGTCTTGCCCGGCGTAGGCACTTTGCTCATCGCCGGTGCGGGCGCCGCTCGTGAAGCCGCGGGCGCCAGCGCTTCGGCGAGTTCGACATTGGCGGCATAGTCGGACGACGACGAGACCGCGAGCGCATCCTCGCCCGAGTCGGCGAGCACGTGAAACTCGTGCGACCCGGTGCCGCCGATCGCGCCGGGGTCGGCGGCCACCGGACGGAACTTCAGACCGAGGCGCGTGAAGATGCGACCGTAGGCGTCGTACATGTTGCGATACTCGCGCACAAGATCGTCGAAGCCGGTGTGGAACGAGTAAGCGTCCTTCATCAGGAACTCGCGCGCTCGCATGACGCCGAAGCGCGGCCGGATCTCGTCGCGGAACTTGGTCTGTATCTGGTAGAAGTTGACCGGCAACTGGCGGTAGCTGCGAATCTCGTGCCGCGCGATGTCGGTGATCACTTCTTCGTGAGTGGGGCCGAAGCAGAAGTCGCGCTCGTGCCTATCTTTGATTCGCAGCATCTGCGGGCCGAACACCTGCCAGCGGCCGGTCTCCTGCCACAACTCGGCCGGCTGCACCGCCGGCATCGACAGTTCGACCGCGCCGGCGGCGTTCATTTCCTCGCGCACGATCGCCTCGACCTTGCGCAGCACCCGCAAGCCCAGTGGCATCCAGGTGTAGAGCCCGCTGCCGAGCTTGCGGATGAGGCCCGCCCGCAGCATCAGCCGATGGCTGACCAGCTCGGCCTCGGCCGGTGCCTCCTTGAGGGTGGAGATGAAGAACTGACTGACACGCATGGGATGGTCGGCTCGCGAAAAGGCGTCATTCTAGGGGACAGGGAGGCGAGCGGGCGGGTACTCTTTCGGGCGACGATGAAACGGGGCTGAGCTGGGGCGCGGAGTGTCCGGCCGGCCAGGCATCTCCCAACGAGCAGTGGCCGCCGCCTCACTCGGCGGTTGCGGCAGGCTTCAGGCAGCCTCGAGTGCGTACGATGTCAAATGGCGGTTAGCATACGCAGAGGCCAACCCCGACAACGCGCGCTATGAACCGATGAACCCGACCCCGATCAGCAAGATCATCATCAAGCGGTTCCGCAGTTTTCCATCCGCCGTGTTCGAGATGGACAACCCTGTGTTCGTCGTCGGGCGCAATGGGTCGGGGAAATCCAATCTGGCTAACGTTTTCGATTTCGTCGCGAAGGCTATGTCGTCGCCGTTGCAGGCCGTCTTCGACGGTGTAGGTGGCATTTCCGCGGTGCGCAATCGGAGTTCGGTCAAGAGCGCACCTCCCAATATGGGTTTGGCATTCGAGTTCGGTGCCTTCAACGGTGTTGAAGGCGGGCGCTTTGCATTCGAGGTCAGGGCGTTGCCGAATTATGGATTCCGCATCGTCCACGAGCAATGCGTGGTTCGCACGAAAAATGGCGCACGTTGGTGGTTCGACCGTGGTGATACATCAAAGGAAAATGCGTGGAATAGCAACGCCGCCGGCCTTACACCAGCGCTCGAGCCGACCGCGTTGGCGCTGCCATTAGTTGGTGGTGACGAGCGGTTTGCGCCGGTTTTCAAGTTGCTCGGCGCCATGCGAGTCTATTCGATCGAACCCGCGAAGCTGCGCGAGATGCAGGACCCGGACAGCGGGCTGGCGCTTAAGTCCGATGGCAGCAACGCTGCCAGCGTGCTGCAAGAGTTGACGCGTGATAGAGCCAGCCAGACGCGTGACGAGATACACCAGTTTCTGGAAGCAATTGCGCCTGGAACGTCATCCGTCGTACCGAAGAAACATGGCAACAAGCTATCGATGACTTTCACCCAGACGTGGGGAGAGGATAAGAGCAAGCGGCTGAGTTTCGACGCCTTCAGCATGTCCGATGGGACCTTGCGATCGTTGGGATTGATCATGGCTATTTTCCAGAAGCCAAGCCCTTCTGTACTAGTCATCGAAGAGCCTGAGGCAACCATCCACCCCGGCGCCCTGGGCGCAGTGCTCGACCTGATCCGCCGCGCGTCCAGGACCATGCAGGTGGTGGTGACCACGCACAGCCCGGAGTTACTGGACGCGAACTGGATCACAGACCAGAACCTTCGCATCGTTTCATGGCAGGAAGGTGCATCACATCTGCTGCTGCCGTCGGCCGCAACGCGCGAGGCGATGCGTAGTCACCTGATGGGTGCCGGCGAGTTGCTCCGGTCCAACGCGCTGCAGCCGGAGGAATTGTTCGCGAGCGACAAGACCTTGCGCAGCGGCGATCTGTTCGAAAGCCTTGCGTGAAGTTGTACCCCATCGTCGAAGGGCACGGTGAAATCAAGGCCGTGCCGGTGCTTCTGCGTCGGCTGATGCATGACCATGCGCAGTGCTTCGGCGTCGGCGTGGGTACGCCCTTGCGTCGTACGCAGTCGCAGTTGCGGCGCGAGGCCGATGTTCAGCAGATCGTCAGACTCGCACTATGCCAGGCGGATTGCGCGGCAGTGCTATTGATCTTCGATGGAGAGGACGACTGCCCGGTCGAACTGGCGAACAAGGTGCGAGCGTGGGCGCGAGCGGCCGCTGGGACTGTCCCCTGCGAAGTGGTGATCGCCTACCGGGAGTACGAGACCTGGTTCCTCGCGGCAGTCGAATCGATCCGCGGCGAATGCCGCATCGCCGGCGATGCTGTCGCCCCCGCCAACCCGGAAACAAAACGCGATGCCAAGGGTGCGTTGGAAGCCTTCATGCCCCGCGGCGCCTCGTATGCCGAAACGATCCACCAGGAAAAGCTCAGTGCGCTGTTCGATCTCTCCCTCGCTCACCGACGCAATCGCTCGTTCCGAAAGCTGACGAAGGCGATGGCAGATCTGCTGGTACAACTCGGGCAGCCGCTTCCAGCGTGGCCGCCAGCCGGGTGGTGATGTTTTCGTCGCAAGCCGCCACATGACCGCAGAACAACGACTCGAACTCACCTGGATCGGCAAGGATATCCGGCCCCAGCTCGAGCCGCGCATCCTGCTGGAAGACCCCGCCTGGCGTCATCACGCGACGCACCGGGTCACCGACGACGATCTGTTCGACAACCGGCTGATCTTCGGCGACAACCTGTTGGCGCTGAAGGCGCTGGAGCAGGAGTTCGCGCCAAACTTGGGGAACCCGCCGCCTGGCCCTAAGATTCATTCCGTGGTGTTGTGAATGACCGATGGGTTGCCGCGATGCGGTGCCGCGGAAATCGGGCGAACGGGTTACGGAGGGCGCGATCGATCGGCTGGGTCACATGAGGGTTTTCGTTCGCGTGGTCGAGTGCGGCAGTTTCTCGGCGGCAGCACGCGACCTCGATCGCACGCAGTCCGCCGCGAGCAAGCACATCCTCGCGCTGGAGCGACACTTGGGCGCGCGCCTGATGAGCCGTACCACCCGAAGCGCCCGCCCGCCCGATGCGGCAACCGGAAGCCCATGACCATCCTGTCCCGCTTCCGGACCAATCGCTCGCTCACGCCGACCGAAACCGTCGAAGTGAGCGAGCAGGGGGGCCTGCGCTCGTTGCACCTGGGCAGCGAGACGGTGCAGAGCACGATGCGCATCGCCGATCCGGTCGAACTGGTGCTGTCCTACACCCGGGCCATGATGGGTTTCCTGCTGTTCCATCCGCAGCCGCGGCACGTGGCCATGCTCGGGCTCGGCGGGGGGTCGCTCGCGAAGTTCGTCCATCATCGGGTACCCGACGCCAGCGTGACCGTGGTCGAGAACAACCCGCACGTGATCGCCGCGGCCCGCAGTCTGTTTTCCCTGCCGCCCGCCAGTGAACGATTCGCCGTGATCAAGGGCGATGGCGCCGAATGGGTGCGCGATCATCCGGACGGGTGCGACGTGCTGATGGTGGACGCCTACGATGGCGACGCGCAGGTTGGCGAACTCGCGACCGAGGGCTTCTATGCCGAGGCCGCAAGCGCGCTCCAGGATGACGGCGTGCTGGTCGTCAACCTGTGGAGTTCGGATCGCAGTTTCGACCTTTATGTTCGCCGTATCGAGCGCGCGTTCGATGGTCGGGTGTTGTGCCTGCCGGCCGAGCGGCGCGGGAACGTCGCGATTTTCGGGTTCCGGTGCGCGCCGGGGCCAGTGCGCTGGCCAGCGCTGAGGCAACGCGCCGCGCAACTGGAGAAGGCGGTCGGGCTGGAGTTTCCGGACTACGTGGAGCGTCTGCGGGAGATGAATCCGCACGACGACAAGCGACTGATTATCTGAGTCTTATCAGCTTCACCGGTGCTTCCGTCCGAGCCTGAAGTGTGAAAGAATAAAGTCAAAGATACGATCATGAGGTGACAAACATGATCGACCGAGACGGCTATCGGCCCAACGTCGGCATTGTGTTGTGCAACATGAAATACGAGGTGTTCTGGGGCAAGCGAGTCCGGGAGCACGCATGGCAGTTTCCGCAGGGCGGCATAAACCCCGGCGAAACACCGGAACAGGCCATGTATCGCGAGCTCATGGAAGAGGTCGGGCTTGATGCCTGCCATGTCCAGATCCTCGGCCGCACGCGCGACTGGTTGCGCTACGACGTCCCCAAGCACTGGGTGCGACGCGATCATCGTCACGCCTATCGAGGCCAGAAACAAATCTGGTATCTGTTGCGCCTGGTTGGCCGCGACTGCGACGTGAGCCTGCGGCGCTCCGAAAAGCCCGAGTTCGACGCCTGGCGCTGGAATCACTTCTGGGTGCCGCTCGACAGCGTCGTCGACTTCAAGCGCAACGTCTACCAGCTCGCCCTCACCGAGCTGTCGCGCTTCATCCCGTCGCGCCCCGAGCCCTGCTGGCAGATCGGCTTGCAGTTGCAGGCCTCCCCGCCAACCGACACGAGCTGAGCCTTAAGTCCCCTTTATCGGCGTATCGGCGGGGTGTCGCCAAGTAGTAACATGCGTGGAACCTCCAGTTTGGCGAGCTTTCCGCATCATGGCCGTCCGCCGCAATGACTACGACGTAACCGATCGGATCCGCACCACGGACCCTGGCGAGGTACGTGCCGACGTCATTCGCATCTTTTCCGAGCTGTATGCGCCCCGCTCGGACGGCGATCTGGTCCTCGCCTTCGACGACGCGACCCGCATCTACCAGGGCGACTACCAGGGCTACCTGCCCTGCGATACCCAGTATCACAACCTGCAGCACGTGCTCGATGTCACGCTGGCCATGGCCAGGCTGATGGATGGTTACGAACGGTCGCGGCTCAACAACGTGGCGCCGCTCGGGCAAGACATGTTCCGGCTGGGCGTGGCCCTGGCGCTGTTTCACGATGTGGGCTACATCCGCCGCCAGCACGACACCCGGCATCACAATGGCGCCGAGTACACGCTCACCCATGTGTCGCGGGGGGCGCGCTTCCTGCGTGATTATCTCGAGCGCGTGCATCTCGGCGATCAGGCCACCCTGGCGAGCCGGTTGATCCACTTCACCGGCTATGAAGTCCCCACCGCCCGCATCCCCGTGCGCGATCCGATGGCGCGCCTGCTCGGCTGCATGCTCGGGTCGGCGGACATCGTCGCGCAGATGTCCGACCGCTGCTACCTCGAGAAATGCCGCGACCGCCTCTATCCCGAATTCGTAGTGGGCGGCATCGCGGTCAAGCGCGACGAACTCGGCGGCGAGCGGGTGATGTTCTCCTCAGGCACCGACCTGGTCTTGAAGACACCCGATTTCTACCTCGGCGCGATGCAGCGCCTCGAAACCGACCTCAAAGGCGTGTACCGGCTGGCCGAGGCGCACTTCGGTGGCCAGAACCTCTACATCGAAGAGCTGGAAAAGAACATCCGCTATGCCCGGGCGGTGCAGCGCCAGCACGATCTGTCGATGCTGCGCCGCTCACCCCCGCCGGTGCAATTCCGCGAGGTCGCCGTCAAGCCGTTGCGTCACGGCATCCGGCGCGTCAGCCGGCGGACGACGCCGGTTGCAGCATGATCTTGCCCACATGCACGCTCGACTCCATCAGCGCGTGTGCGCGTGCGGCATCGGCGAATCCGAACACCGAATGAATCACCGGTTTCAGCTTGCCCGCCTCCAGTAACGGCCACACCTTCGAGCGCAGCGTCGCGGCGATTTCGCTCTTGAACTCGATGCTGCGCGGGCGCAGGGTCGAGCCGGAGATCGACAGCCGCCGGTAGAGAATCTGCGACATGTCGATGGTCGCCGTGGTACCGCCCAGAAAGGCGATCAGCGCCAATCGCCCGTCGGTCGCCAGCGCATTGAGTTCGCGCGGCACGTAGTCGCCGCCCACCATGTCGAGAATCACGTCCACGCCGCGCCCGCCAGTCAGTTCCTTGATCACGGCCACGAAATCTTCGTCGCGGTAGTTGATCCCGCGCTCGGCGCCGAGTTGTTCGCAGGCGCGGCATTTCTCGGCGCTGCCGGCGGTAGCGAAGACGCGATGGCCGAACGCGCGTGCCATCTGGATCGCGGTGACGCCGATGCCACTCGAGCCGCCCTGAACCAGGAAGGTTTCGCCGGGCGCCAGGCGCGAGCGTTCGAACACGTTGATCCACACCGTGAACACCGTTTCGGGCAGCGATGCGGCTTGCAGCATCGAAAACCCGGCTGGTACCGGCAGGCAATGCGCCGCCGGCGCCAGCGCGAATTCCGCGTAGCCCCCGCCGGGGGTGAGCGCGCAGACCGCGTCGCCCGGCTTCCAGGCGATCACGTCGGTGGCGGTGGCGACCACGGTGCCCGCGACTTCCAGGCCTGGCAGGTCGGACGCGCCGGGCGGCGGCGCGTAGGTGCCCTGACGCTGAAAGCAGTCGGGGCGATTCACGCCCGCGGCGGCCACCTGGATCAGCACTTCCCCGGGGCCTGGTTGCGGCACCGGTCGCGAGGTCGTCGCCAGGACTTCCGGGCCGCCCGGACGGGTGATCTCGATGACGGTCATGGTGGCGGGAATCCGGGTCATGGCGGTGTCCTGGCAAAGAGGGGGAGCAGATTCTAGCGCCCGCAGGGTTCCAGCGGCCGGAGGCCGCCGTCGTTCGGCAGGCACAGACAGTCCGCAGGGACTGTCTGTGTCCGGCCTTACCCCCGAGGACGCTGCGCCCCTGGGGGGAGGCGAAGCGCAGCGCAGCCTGGGGGTGGGCGTCACCTGTTGTGTCATCATCCACGCCCGCACCGGACCGTGATTCGGGCGGCAAGATCGACCAGAAGGGGAGACCACGACATGGAGTATCGCAAGCTCGGCAACAGCGGTCTGAAGGTATCGCCGCTGTGCCTCGGCAGCATGATGTTCGGTGACCGCACCGACTACGCCGAAGCGGAACGCATCGTCCACGCGGCGCGCGATATCGGCGTGAACTTCATCGACACCGCCGACCAGTACATGAAGGGTGAATCGGAGCGCGTCGTCGGCCGCATCGTGGCCGCGGAGCGCGATCGCTGGGTAATCGCAACGAAGGTCGGCAACCCCATGGGCGACGGCCCGAACGAAGCCGGCGTCGGGCGCAAGTGGATGATGCAGGCGATGGAGGCGAGTCTGAAGCGCCTCGGCACCGATTACGTCGACATCTACTACATCCACCTGGATCACGAGGACTTCCCGCTCGACGAGACCGTCGGCGCGTTCGGCGATTTGATCCGGGCCGGCAAGACGCGTTACTTCGGCATCTCGAATTTCAGGGGCTGGCGGATTGCGGCCCTGATGCACGAATGTCAGGTGCAGGGCGTACCGCGGCCGATCGTGTGCCAGCCCCATTACAACGCGCTCAATCGCCTGCCGGAGGTCGAGATTTTGCCGGCGTGCGACCACTACGGCATCGGCGTGGTGCCTTACAGCCCGATCGCGCGCGGCGTGCTCACCGGCAAGTATCTTCCCGGCATGGAACCGCCGAGCGACAGCCGTGCCGGTCGCGCCGACAAGCGGATGATGGAAACCGAGTTCCGGCAGGAGTCGCTGGTCATGGCGCAGACGCTGCGGGTGCATGCCGAGAGCAAGGGCTTCACCGCCGGCCAGTTCGCCTTTGCCTGGGTGCTCGCGAATCGCATCGTCACCAGCGTCATCGGTGGCCCGCGCACGCTGGCCCAATGGCAGGATTACCCGCGTGCGCTCGAGTATCCCTGGGCCGAGGATGACGAGGCGCTGGTGGATTCGCTGGTGCGTCCGGGGCATCCGTCGACGCCGGGCTACAGCGACCCGCGTTACCCGTTGCACGGGCGGATCCTGCGATAGCGGCGGGCAGTGCCGGACCGGGAGGCCGGGTCCGCCGCTCCCGGCGCGGATCAGGCCTCGATGCGCAGTGCAGCCAACGCTGCGCGCAGCGGCGCGGGCAGGGCGGTCGGCCGCCGGGTGTCGCGATCGACATACACGTGCACGAAGTGTCCTTGGGCCGAGGCCAGCGGCTCATCGTTGCGGAAGATGCCGATCTCGTAGCGCACGCTGCTGCTGCCCGAACCGGCAACCCGAAGTCCTACGTGGACCAGATCGGGAAATGCCATCGCGCTGAAGTAGTTGCACTGCGTCTCGACCACGAGACCGATCACCGCGCCGTTCGCCACGTCGAGCACACCATGCTCGATCAGGTACTGGTTCACGGCCGTGTCGAACCAGCTGTAGTAGACGGTGTTGTTGACGTGGCCATAGGCGTCGTTGTCGAGCCAGCGCGTGGTGATCGCATGGAAGTGGCGATAGGCGGCGCGACCGTCCGGAGTTGGCTTATCCATTCCAGCGGTCCGCGACGGGTTGTTGGGTCTCGAGGAGCGGAGGGGCGGTGAGCGCCGGGCCGCCAGCGGCCGGCGTCCGCTGTCCTTCGGCAGGCACGGACAGTCCGCAGGGGCTGTCCGTGTCCGGCCTCAGCTCGCCAAGCGAACTGGCCCCCCATTGGGGGGTGGCGAAGCGCAGCAAGCCTGGGGGGGTTGTCATCCTCAGTGCAGTTGTGCCTGGTCGGTGGTGTCGGTGCGGCGACGCATGTGCTGCCAATTGATCGCCAGCATGCCGGCCGCGATGACGATCAGCATGCCGAGCAGCGTGCCGCCGTCCGGAAACTCGCCGAACACCAGCCAGCCGAGCAGGGTCGACCAGATCAGTTGCGAGTATACGAACGGCGCGAGCGCCATCGGCGAGGCGCATGTCACCGCTCGAATCAGCAAGAGATGCCCGGTGCCGCCGAAGAACCCGATCACGATCATCAGCCCCAGTTGCCACGGTTCGGGCGCGTGCCATGCGAATGGCAGCGTCAGGGTGGTGACGGCGCTGCCGACCAGCGCGGTGTAGAACAGCGTGGTGAACGGGTCGTCGCGACCGGCCACCTTGCGGGTGGCGATCTGGTAGAGGCTGAAACACAGCGCGGTGCCGAGCGGGATCAGCGCCGTCGGCGTGAACACGCTGCCACCGGGCCGGATGATGACGAGCACGCCGATGAAGCCGAGTCCGACCGCGAACCACTGCCGCCGACTGACCTTCTCGTGTAGCAGCGGCCCCGAGAACGCCGTCACCAGCACCGGGCCGACGAAGCTGATCGCCGCGGCCTCGGCGAGCGGCAGGAACCCGAGCGACAGGTAGAACAGCCCGGTGGAACCCACCAGAAGCAGGCCGCGCACCAGGTGCAGCCAGGGGCGCGCCGTGCGGACCAGGTCGAGCCGCATCCTCGGTCCGAGCAGTACCATCATGAACAGCAGATGCACGAAATAGCGCGCCCAGATCAATGGCACCAGCGGATAGCTGCGCAACAGGTACTTGACCAGTGTGTCCATGGAGGAAAACAGGAACACGGCGGCCATGATCAAACCGATGCCGCGAAAGAAATGCTGCTGCGGATGCGCGTGGCTCGCTACCACGGGTTGATCGCGAGCGCGGCGCGGCCGGCGAACACGGCATCGGGGCCGAGCGCTTCTTCCACCCGCAACGCTTCGTTCCACTTGGCCATTCGCTCGGACCGGGCGAAGGAGCCGACCTTGAGCTGCCCGGCATTCCATCCGGTGGCGAGGTGGACGATGGTGACGTCCTCGGTTTCGCCCGAACGCGCCGATACGATGGTGCCGAACCCGGCACGCTTGCCGGCCGCGAGCGCCGCGTGCGTCTCGGTGACGGTGCCGGCCTGGTTGGGCTTGATCAGCACGGCGTTGCACGCACGGTCCGACGCAGCGGCGTCGACACGCCCTGCACTCGTGACGAGGTAGTCGTCACCGATGATCTGGATGCGGCCACCGACCGCGGCGGTGAACGCGCGCATGCCCTCGCGGTCGTCCTCGGCCAGCGGATCCTCGATCGACACGATCGGATAGCGCCCGCACCAGTCGAGCAGCATGGCGATCATGCCGTCGCGATCGAGTTCGCGCCGCTCCAGGCCGAGCAGGTAGCGGCCATCACGGCCGAACTCGGACGCGGCGATGTCGAGCGAGATGGCCATGTCTTCGCCCGGGCGGTATCCCGCCTTTTCGATCGCGCGCGTGAGCATGCCCAGCGCTTCCTCGTTCGAGTCGAATGCAGGCCAGAAGCCACCTTCGTCGGCGACGCCCTGCAGCTTGCCGGCATCGCTCATCGCCTGGCCCGCGGCCCGGTAGACCTCGGCCGTCATGGTCAGTGCTTCGGCGAAGGTCCGGGCG
The DNA here is from genome assembly GCA_031393885.1 of Betaproteobacteria bacterium. GTDB lineage: Bacteria > Pseudomonadota > Gammaproteobacteria > Burkholderiales. Next base: position 14,287 of record JANMWG010000454.1, read on the forward strand.
CCGGTGGCGATCACCATGAAGTCCTGGATGTCGACCCGGCGCCCGGCATGGGCGCCGCCGCCGAAGATCTGAATCTCGGGCAGCGGCAACCGGATCGGATGGCCGGCGGCGAGCCACGTGTAAAGCGGTACGTCGTGTGCCGTCGCCGTGGCGTGAAGAATGGCCATCGATACGGCAATGGTGGCGTTGCCGCCGAGCCGTGCCTTGTTGGCGGTGTTGTCGAGCGCGATGAGCTCGGCGTCGACGAGGCTCTGGTCGGCGGCGTCCATCCCCTGCAAACGTGCGGCGATCGGGCCGTTCACATTGCCCAGGGCAAGGGTCACATCCATGCCACCGAGCGCCGCGCCGCCATCACGCAGGTCGATCGCTTCGTGGGTGCCGCGCGAGGCCCCGGCCGGGGCGATGGCCCGGCCTCGTGCGCCGCCGCCGAGGCGGACCTCGGCTTCGACGGTAGGCCGGCCGCGCGAGTCCCACACGCGGCGGGCAAGGATGCTGGCGATCGTGGTGTCGGTCATGGATACGTTTACGGTGATGGCGAATCGTTGCGGCGCCCGCGGTCGCAGGTGGGTGCGCTGCGGGTTCGATCGCTGGCCGCTACCATCTCGCGATGTCCGCGCGCCACGCCTCTCGCACCTTGGCGAGGTTATCGACCGGGTCGCGCAGAAGCTGCAGGGCCACCCGTCGAACCTTGGCGCGATCGCGATCGTCGGTGATGTACTCGACCGGCGACTTGCCGTCGATGCGAGCCAAAAACAGCCCCGGCAGCAGGTGGGCCACGCGAGCTTCGAGCGCCGCGGCCGGCTCCCATGTCACGCCCGCGAGATAGGTCTGGTACAGGGTGCTGAACGAATGCAGCAGGCTCACCCAGCTCGCCGGGCGCCACACGCACTTCAGCAGCAGGTGATTGAGGCAGAACGCGAGATCGAAGGCGGGGTCGCCGTACCACGCGCATTCGGCGTCGAGGAATACCGGGCCGTCCGGTCCGACCAGGATGTTCTTCGGGCTCACGTCGCCATGCACCAGCGCGCGCTTGTTGCTTCGTGTCGTCTCGATCAGCCGGGTCAGTGCCTCGGCGCATTCCGGGTGGGCCAGAGCCGTGGCGGCCAGATAGGGTTCCAGGCGGATCGGCGTGAAGATGGCATCGGTGTCGAACCGCGCCGGGATGGTGGCGTCGGCAGCGGTGTGGGCATGAATGCGGGCGAGACATCGGCCCACTTCTCGTGCGGTGCCGGCGTCGACGATGCCGGCACGCAACTGTGTTTTCCACACCGGATGCGTCGCCGGATCGAGATAGTCCATCGCGAACATGCCGGCCTCGCGGTCTTCGCCGAGGATTACCGGCACAGCCTGCGGCACGACCGCGGCGGCAACCCGCATCCATTCGACTTCATAGCGATTGCGTTCGACCGGTGCCCGCCAGTCGGCAAGCACCTTGAGTTGTGCGAGCGCGCGCTTGACGCAGATCGGACCCCGGGCAAGGTCGATCCGGAAGATGTCGGAAGAAACCCCGCCCGTCAGTGGTTCGAGACGCAAGGTCTCGCCGGGCGCGAGCAGGCCCATGCGCTCCAGGGCGGTGCGGAAGGTCGAAAGCTGACCGGGCGAGTCGGACACTAGAATGAGGTTCAGCAGCCTGTCGAACTCAGGATGATTCGGCTGCAACGGCGGGAGAGCGGTCCATGTCTCGCCGATTTCTTCTTACATACTCGCGGTATGCGCGTCGAAATCGACAAGATCTGGCCTCGCTCTCCCACCGTTTCGCTATCGAACACCTGAGTCCGACAGGCCGCTAGGCGCGGAACGCGATCGTCGCCAGTGCGACGCCGCCACCGCCATCAGCCAACGACTCTAGCACAAGGGTTCTTCCCGCCATGCCTGCCATTCTCGCTCTCGACCAGGGCACCACGAGCTCACGCGCCATTGTCTTCGACGAGTATTGCCGCGCCATCGGAATGGCGCAACGCGAACTGCCGCAGATCTTCCCGCGATCGGGATGGGTCGAACAGGATCCGGAGGTCATCTGGGCGACGCAGCTTGCGACCGCGCGCGAGGCGCTCGCGAACGCCGGATTGCGCGCGGCCGATGTTGCCGCCATCGGCATCACCAACCAGCGCGAGACCACCATCGTGTGGGAGCGGGCGTCCGGGCGACCCATCGGCAACGCGATTGTCTGGCAGGACCGGCGCACCGCGGATCGCTGCCGGCAACTGGAGGCGGACGGTCACGGTGAATTGTTCCGGCAGCGTACCGGCCTGGTGCTCGACGCCTATTTCTCGGGCACCAAGGTGGCGTGGTTGCTCGACCACGTACCCGGCGCCCGTGAGCGCGCGCAGGCCGGGGAGCTTGCGTTCGGCACCGTGGATTCGTGGCTGATCTGGAAGCTCACCGGCGGTGCGGTCCACGTGACGGATGTGACCAACGCCTCGCGAACCTTGCTGTTCGACATCAGCCGCGGTGAGTGGGACGAGCAGTTGCTGGAACTGGTTGGCGTGCCGCGCGCCGTGCTGCCCGCAGTGGTCGCGTCGTGCGGGGTTGTGGCGACCACCGATGCCGATGTGTTGGGAGCGCGGATTCCGATCGCGGGCATGGCCGGCGATCAGCAGGCCGCACTCTTCGGCCAGCGCTGCACCACCCCGGGCCGGGTGAAGAACACCTACGGCACCGGCTGTTTCCTGCTCATGCACACCGGTACGTCGGTACCAACGTCGCGGCACCGGCTACTCGGCACGGTGGCGTGGCGCACGGGCGACCGCACCGAATATGCGCTCGAAGGCAGCGTGTTCATTGCCGGTGCCGCCATCCAGTGGCTGCGCGACGGACTCGGGCTGATTGCCCGCGCCGAAGATGTCGAGGCGCTGGCAGCCGGCGTTGCCGATGCCGGCGGTGTGTGTTTCGTGCCGGCGTTCACCGGGCTGGGCGCGCCACACTGGGATCCGCAGGCGCGCGGCGCCGTGTTCGGCATCACGCGCGGCACCACGCGCGCGCATCTGGCACGCGCCGCGCTCGAAGCCATCGCCTTCCAGACCGCGGACATCGTCCGCTGCATGCAGGCCGATGCCGGCATTGCGCTCTCGGAGTTGCGTGCCGATGGCGGTGCCAGCCGCAACAATCTGCTGCTGCAGTTCCAGGCCGATCTGCTCGGTGTCCCGGTGGTCCGTGCGGCGCAGACCGAATCGACGGCGCTTGGCGCGGCAATGCTGGCCGGGCTCGGCGTCGGCGTGTGGTCCGACGGTACCCAGCTCGACGGCTTGTGGAAGGCGGAGCGGGTGTTCGAACCGTCGATGGCCCCATCGACCGTGGCCGCGCTCGAGTCGGTGTGGAACGAAGCGGTATCGCGCAGCCTGCGATGGCAGCGGGACGGCTGAACGAAGAAACCTCAGAAGCGGAGGGCCCCCCGAGGACGGGGCGCCCCCTGGGGGAAGGCGCAGCGCAGCGCAGCCTGGGGTGCTGAACGAAGGGACTTCAGAAGCGGAGGGGCCCCGCCCACAGGGCCCCCAGAGGACGGGGCGCCCCCTGGGAAAGGCGCAGCGCAGCGACGCTGAACGAAGGGACGACCTGAAGCGAAGGGACCCCGCCCACAGGGTCCCCCGAGGACGGGGTGCCCCCTCAAGGGGGAAGGCGGAGCGCAGCGCAGCCTGGGGGTGGGCGTCACCTTCCACAGGGTCCCCCGAGGACGGGGTGCCCCCTGGAGGGGGAAGGCGAAGCGCAGCGCAGCCTGGGGGTGGACGTCACCTGCCCTCAGCGACAACCGGAAACGCAACGGATCATGCGCTCGGCGCAGGTCACCTCGCTGAACTGTGGCGCGACCACGACATCGGTGTCGGTGCCGCTGTGCTCGACCACCGCGTTGTTGCATTGGCGCAGGCTGGTCACGTACTTGGCCGGCGCCAGCCACCGCACCCCGGTGCACCCCGGCTCGCCATGACCGAAGCGCACGCCGGCTTCATAGGTACTGCACAGCAGACCGTTGTGCTGGACCCAGGTGTCGACGTAAAGCTCGCCAGTCTTCGCCAGCCAGGCTTCGCCCCGATTGCGGCCGAAGTTGAACTCCAGGCGGTCGGTCTTGTTGTCTTTGGTAACGGCGATGGCCGGCACGGCTGGCGCCTTCGCGCGGCGGATCGCGGGGTCTTCGTCGCTCTGCGCCATGGCCGCAGGGACGCCGATCGCGACGCCCACGAGCATTGCCAGCCACAGTTTGGTAAAACCGATGGTGTGCATC
>JANMWG010000276.1:0-13846 GCA_031393885.1 Betaproteobacteria bacterium
CCGTGGAACACGGTGTAGTCGTCGGGCAGACCGGCCGCGAGGCGCGCCAGGGTCTCGATCTCGCGCTGCGCCGCGCCGAGCGCCTCGACCTGGCGCCAGCCGTGGGGGTGGATGCGGGCCATCCCGCAGTCTACCGGTGACGGCGCCCCTGTTGAAAACACGAACTCGCTGCGCGAGAGCGTGGTGTCGAGCATTCGCGCCATCTGGTACATCAGCGTGTTCGGCCTGAGCGCACTCACGCTGATGCTGCTGTCGCATCCGCTGCTCGCAGTGCCAACCATGGCCTGGATCGTCGCGTAGGCGCTGGTCGGTGCAACCGCCCTGCTCGACCCATGACTCTGACATCACGGCCAAGCCACGCCGGTCATCGTGGCCACCGCCGTTCCGCTCGCCTGGCAGATCGCCAACATGGCCGGCTGGGTCAGTTGGGAAGTGAGCGGCATCTTCGAGAACGTCGGCGTGATGCAGGAAGGCATGGACAGCATCGCGCGGCCGTTGGCGCTGGTCGACGCTCCCGACGCCGTGCCGCTGCGAGTCACACGTGGCGATGTGCGTTTCGATGCGGTGCGGTTCAGCTATGGTCGCGTCCACGATCCGGCCGCCGCGGTGCTGCACGATCTCCATCTGGCCGTGCATGCGGGTGAACGCGTCGGGCTGGTCGGACGCAGCGGCGCCGGCAAGTCGACGCTGGTGAACCTGCTGCTGCGATTCCACGATGTCGAGGGCGGTGCCATCCGCATCGATGGACAGGACATCCGCACCGTCACCCAGGAAAGCCTGCGCGGTGCAATCGGCGTCGTGACCCAGGACACGTCGCTGCTGCACCGGTCGATCGCCGACAATATCGGCTACGGCAGACCGGGCGCGACCCGCGCCGAGATCGAAGCCGCGGCACGCCGCGCCCACGCGCACGACTTCATCGCGACGCTGCACGACTGGAAGGGCCGAACCGGCTACGACGCCCACGGCGGCGAGCGCGGCGTGAAGCTCTCCGGTGGCCAGCGGCAGCGCGTCGCGCTCGCCAGGATGATCCTCGAGAACGCACCGATCCTGGTGCTCGACGAAGCCACCTCGGCGCTCGACAGCGAGATCGAGGCGGCGATCCAGGAGCAGTTCGACGCCATCATGGAAGGCAAGACGGTGATCGCGATCGCGCATCGCCTGAGCACCATCGCGCGCATGGACCGGCTGGTCGTGCTCGATGCCGGGCGGGTGGTCGAGACCGGGATGCACGACGCCCTGCTCGCGACCGGCGGACTCTACGCGCAGCTCTGGGAGCGGCAGTCGGGCGGTTTCATCGGCGCGACGGAGGCGAGCGACGCGCGAGCATGGGCGGTGGGGATTGCGATGATTTCGTCATGCGGCAGAGGTTGTTCCAGGCCCACTGTCGCCAGGATATGACACCCGGGTTTCGGTGACGAAGAGCGTCTTGCGGAGACCGGACTTCGAGCGTTGCCACAGGCAAGTGTTCGTTGTCGCCGCCCCGGGCGCGCCCGGATCGACCAACTTCTGACGATGCTCACCATTTTTCTGTCGCCGCGAAGCGACGAAAATTCGCATTTTCACGGGAAAAAATCCCACATAAATTGATATATCCCTTCACTACTGTCCGGTTAAACTGATCGATGCCGAAGCGCAGATCAAGCACTGGCGCTGGCTGTAGGGCGATTTTGGTTGGTGCCGACTTGAACGTCGTTGCCCCGGAACAGCGTACTTTCCCCGGCTCGACCGCCTCGGGGAGCCCACGTGTACGCCGGCGAGACCTTGTTCGCTCAAGTCATGGAGTTCGTGCCATGGACCAGTTTCGCGCGAATCGTGCAACGTCATGGTGGCAATGCCGGGGTGCGAACGCTGTCGTGCGCCGAGCAGTTCGGCGCAATGTCTTTCGCCCAATTGACTTGGCGCGAGAGCCTGCGCGACATCGAGGTCGGTCTGTCCGCCAATGCCAGCAAGCTGTATGCGATGGGCTTTCGTTCGGCAGTCAGGCGCTCCACGTTGGCCGATGCCAACGAATCGCACGATTGGCGCATCTGGTCGGACCTGGCTGCGGTGCTGATCCGTCGCCCCCGCAACCTGTATGCGAGCGAGTCGCCCCTGGGCGTGGAGTTGGACAACACGGTGTACGCGCTGGACTCCAGTGCCATCGATCTGTGCCTGAGCTTGTTCGCCTACCCGGGACCGAATGCAGCCAGGTCGAAACCGGCCCGCTCGCAGTCGCGTCGTCACCTGTTTGCTGCTGTTGGCGACGGCATGCGTACTGCCCGCGACACAGGTGCATGCCGCAGCCGCCAACTGGACCACGCCATCCGGCAGTGACCGGGGCACCCGGTTCAGTGAACTGACGCAGATCACGCCGGCCAACGTCGCCACGCAGGACAAGGTCATCGTCGGCAACGCCGGCGGCGAATTCGGCGTTCGCGGCTGGGTGCAGGCGCTGAACGTGAACACTGGCAAACCGGTCTGGAAAGCCTACGGCACCGGACCGGATGCCGACGTGCTGATCGGCCGCACGTTCCACCCCTTCTATGCCAAGGATCGCGGCACCGATCTCGGGGCCACCACCTGGCCAGGTTCGATGTGGCGCCAGGGCGGCAGCACCTCATGGGCCTGGTTCACCTACGACCCGGATCTCAACCTGCTCTACTACGGGACGGCCAACCCCGGCGTCTGGAACCCGGACATGCGCCCGGGCGACAACGAGTGGGGTTCGATGATCTTCGCGCGCAACCCGGATACCGGCGAGGCGGTCTGGGCCTACCAGATCACCCCGCACGACGGCTGGGACTACGACTCGGTCAATGAAAGCATCGTCACGACGCCGGACATCGCCGGGGTATCCCGCAAGGTGGTGATCCACTTCGACAAGAACGGCTTCGCCTATACCCTGGATGCCGCCACCGGCGAGGTCGTCGTCGCCGACAAGTACGGCCATGTGACCTGGGCCGATCACGTCGACCGCACCACCGGCGTCCCCGTCGTCAAGGCCGCCTTCCAGCCGCATGAAGGCGTCGTGACCAAGGGCATCTGCCCGTCGGCTCTCGGCGCCAAGAACTGGGAGCCCTCGGCGTTCTCGCCGTCGACCAAGCTCTTCTACGTGCCGGGCATCAACTTCTGCAACAACCTCGAGCCGCTCAAGGCCTTGTTCATCGCCGGCACGCCATTCATGGGGGCGGCGCTCGACTTCGTACCGGGTCCGGGCGGGTTCCTGGGAGAACTGATCGCCTGGAATGCCTCGACGGGAAAGCATGCCTGGAGTCTCCCCGAGCCGCTGCCGCTGTATGGCGGCGTATTGGCGACCGCCGGCAACGTCGTGTTCTACGGCACGCTCGACAAGTGGTTCAAGGCGGTCGACGCAACGACCGGAAAGCTCCTGTTCCAGAAGAAGCTCGAATGCGGCATCGTGGGCAACCCGATCAGTTACGTGGCACCCGATGGCAAGCAGCGCGTGGCGATCTACACCGGCATCGGCTGGCTGGCGGGCGGGTTCGCCGGCGGCTTTGCCGGCGGCAATTGCCCGCCGGGCGGTTCGAAGAGCGAGGATGGCACGCCGCCACCTGCTGCCGGAGCACCGACCAGCGGCGCCATCCATGTGTTCAAGTTGCAGTGATGCACGCCGATCCAGCCTGCGTGCATCGAACGCCGCGGGCCATGCCATCCGGCCGCGCGGCGCGCGCCGTGGCAACCACCCTCGGGTCGCTGCTGGCTGCACTCGTTGCCGGGCCCGCCAGTGCCGCGTCGGAACCGCCGCGGGAACTGGTCGTCTGCGCCGACCCCGGCAATCTGCCCTTCTCCAACGAACAGGGAGAAGGGTTCGAGAACCGGATCGCCACCCTGGTTGCCCGGGAACTCGATGCCTCGATCCGCTACGTGTGAAATGCCAGCTGGAAGTCGTCATTCCTGCGGCCGCTGCGCAAGGGAACCTGCGACGTGGTCATGGGCGTTCCGCAGGGCTTGTCCGGGGTCGCGACCACCCGCCCCTACTACACGTCCACCTACGTGTTCGTTTCCATGCGGGACCGCGCCCTGCATCTGGGCAGCTTCGATGACTCGTCTCTCGTCGGCCCGAAGATCGGGCTGCATGCCCTGGGTGCATCGGGGGCGAACACACCGCCCGCCCATGCACTTGCCAGGCGCGGGATGACCGCCAACGTCGCCGGCTATTCGATGTGGGGCGACGGCACCAGGGCGAACCCGCAGGCGGACATCCTGGCGGCGGTGGCGGCGTGCGAGATCGATACGGCCATCGTCTGGGGGCCGATCGGTGGCTACTTCGCCAGGCCCTCCGCCGATCGGCTGGAGCTGTCGCCGGTCGCTGCCGCGTCGTCGCCATCGGAAGTTCCGTTTGCCTACGCGATCTCGGTGGGCGTGCGCGACGGCAACGACGTGCTCAGGACCGAACTCGAACAGGCCCCCGACAGGCAGGGTCCGGCAATCCGGGCGATCCTGGATGAATTCGGCATTCCCCTCGTACCGACCGTTCGTGCCAACGACAGTCACGCGTCGGTCGAGACCCGATGACAGTGTTGTTCCACAGATCACAAGGAGCAAGAAGATGCGTGTACTGGTGGGTGGCGACGCCGACGAAGTGATCGAGGGATCGCGTTGCCCGGCCGGCGGCCTTCCCGCACGCTGGTCCTGTCTGTAATCGCTTTCGATAGCAGGGCGGGTCGCAGTTGCCCAGTTCCGTGGATTCCTGCACCGTAGCAGTCGGTGCGGGAATCACGAGTTTGCCCGCGCCACCATTGCGCCACGCTACGGTACTGATGGACTTCGCCTACGACATCGACTTTGCCTTCCGCGAGTACGGGTTCGACTGGGTACCCGCGGACATCGATCGCAGCCGTCTGTTCAACGTGTCGTTCGAGATCGGCACCGGTGACGTCAAGCTTTACGTTCTCGACCGTACCGGTTCGCTCCTGCACAAGATCAGCCGGGACGGCATCACCGTTCAGCGCAGCGCGTCGGCCGCGGGAGCTGATCCCCAGGTGCTGCGCGAATTTCTCGGGCAGCAGCTCGACTTCACCGACCTGATTCTCGACACGGTCGAGGACGACACTTTCTACGTCTACCTCGACCCGAGTTCCCCGTCGCAGTACGTCACGTTTCTCGGCGCCCTCTGCAAGCGCTACGGCTGTCCGCGCGACCGTCTGATCGAGGTGGTGAACCGACTCAACCGGCGCAAGGTCGAGAACGTCTACGACTGCATGCTGCATCGGTGCGTATCGGGTGCGAAGGTCCCGGTGCTGAGCGACCGCTGCAAACTGTATTCACGGCCGTTCAGCACCGGCAACGGTTTCGACCTGGTGCCCGATGCCGCACGCTTCCTCCGGCGCCTGTACCGCTGCGACGATGCCGATCTCCAGGGCGCGCTGCGCCATCTCTGGGTGTCTTCCGAGCTCTTCTCGGACCGCCTCGTGCTGACCACGCAGCGCCACGCGATGGTGCACGGCCGGACCTGAACCAGGCAAACTCGGGTCGGAACAACCTGGCCGACCCGCGACGTTCACGTCACTTCAGATGCGACAGCAGACGTGACAGTTCCCGCAGCGCGGATGTCCCCTTCCCCGGCTGGCCGCGATCCGCGACCGCACCGAAGTTCAGGAAATCTCCCACCCTGTCCGCACGGCGAGCCAGCCCGGGGGACCGCCGATCACCGAAATTCAGGAAGTCGGACACCTTGTCCGGGCCGGCGTTGTCGAGCACCGTGGCAGCGCCCGCACCGCCGGGCAGACCGTGCCCCGGCACGCCGCGCCTGTCCATGGCCTCGAGCATCGCTGCAATCGACGCCGCTTCTCTGCCGACGACAGGGGGCCGATGGCCCCCGTTGCCGGCCAACACACCCGGCAGGCGTCGCACGCCGGTCGCAAGGGTCTCGGTCATGACCCCCTGGTCTCCGGTGGCATCGTGGTCCAGCCCGAGCGCATGTCCCATCTCGTGCGTCACGGCCGTGACCAGATCCATTCCGCCGGCAGCAGCCGAACCCGGCCGCGCCACCAGTTCTCCCTGCTTCAAGGAGAACTCCTCGTTGCGTCCCGGGGTGGTGTCGATGAACCAGCCGTAGCCGCCGCCGTCCACGTCGATCAGGATCTTCCCGTCCTGATTGACCCCGAGCAGGATTCCGCTGAGGTCAGCCGTGTCGACCTCGATGGTGTCCAGCAACCGCCGCTGCGCATCCGACAGCAGACCCGTCTTCTTCCAGGCCAGCGCCGCAGACTGTACCGCCGGCGCAAGCTGCGCCTCGGTGAGCCCCGCACCAGTGGCCAAGCCGGCGGGCGCCGCTGCCGCCGCCTGCAATGGCACTCCCGGGGCCGGCGTTGCAAAGGCGTAGTCGTCGGTCCTCACCTGGACCATGTCGAACGACGTGAGGCCAGAGGTCGTGCCCAGGCGGCTGATCAAACCCACGTCGCCCTCGGTCACGGTCTCGTTGAAGACCTTCGCGAGCACGGTCACGCCGTTGAGCAGGACATTGACGACGCCACCTTGCAGCGTGACTTCGAGCTTGTAGTCGGTCGAGGTCGACACCGCCGTACTGAAGGTGCCATCGGTGACCCAGGTGCTGCCGGCACGATGGCCCAGGATCACCTGCCTGCTGTCGGCCGACAGCGTCGCGAACTTGTAGTACTCCGTGCCCTGGTAGTCGAACACGATACCGCCCTGGCCCGACGTCTTCAGCGTGGTCACCAGATCGACGTACGAGCCAGCAGTGATGTCGAGCTTCATCAGGTCGATCGCCGGGCTGTTGGCGTTCGTCGTCGTGGCATTGTAGCGACCGGCCGTGGTCACCCAGGTGCCCGCAACCGGCGCGTTGAACAACGCCGTGGGTCCGGTCGAGAAGTCCACCGTGTTGTCCAGCGTGATGGCGCCGGGTGCCTTCTGCACGACGACATCGTCGATCTGCGCCTTGCCGTCGATGGTGCCGATGCCCACCATGCCGTCGCTCAGCCCATGAGACACGCCCAAGGAATCGACGCGAGGGGCGAATGTGTAACTGAGCGTGGTCGTGCCGGTCTTCAGGGTGGCCGTGCTGCCATTGGCCGAGAGCTGCACGACGTAGTCGGTGTCGGATTTCAACTGGATGTTCCACCACGAGTCGACCTTCCAGCCGGTGGCGTCGCGATGCCCGATCTCCAACCGGTTGGTCGACACGTTGATGCCGGCGAACTTGAAGTTCGTCTTGGCCTGGTAATCGAAGATCAGGTAGGCGTTCGACTTGCTGCCGCCCGTGGGCTTGACCCCGTTGATGGTCGCCTGCATCTCGAAATAGCTCGGGATCTGGCTATCGACATAGAGCACGCTCACCGCGTCGCCCGTTGCTGCGCTGGGCGCCACCTGGTAGCGCTGGTTGGTCACGGTCCAGGTGCCGCTGTCGGCCAGGAAGCCCTGCGCGGTCCCGTCGGCGAAATTGGCGGTGCGCAACACGTCACGCTTGGTGCCGCCGATATTGCCCGCCTGCGGATCCGCCGGGCCGCCGTGCTGGTCCTTCCACGCCGCGTCCTTCTGCAGCACCAGACCCAGCTCGCCCCAGGGCTCGCCCTTGCGCGCGGGATCCGCGCCCGCCACGTCGCCTGCACGGGTCGGATCCGCGCCATCCGCCGCGGACAAGGCATAGAGGAAGTCCATCAACTGCGGTTGCAGCGTGCGGCTCACCGTGGCCATGCCGAATGGCGCGAACGGCACGAGGTAACTGTTGTACTCGCCGCTCCAGTCGATCAGGCGATCCCCGCCGGTGTTGGCGATGAGCACATCGCGACCGGCGCCACCATAGGCCCGATCCTCGTACGAGGCACTGGTATCGGATACGTTGTTCAGGCCGCCGGCCGTCGACAGGTCATCGTCCACCGAGAGGAGGTCATTGCCGAAACCACCATACAGGTTGTCCCGGCCGGTACCACCGACGATCCAGTCGTTGCCGAGGTCGCCGAAGATGCGATCGGCGCCGTCGGTGGTCTTGGTCGTGTCGAGCACGCTCGTCGGGCCTTCCGTGGCGCTGAAGTTGAGCATCCACTCCTTGCCGGTACCGGTCTTGGACAAGGCACCGGTGTCGGTGAGGAGGATCTTGCGCAGCGGGTCGTACTCGTCGTACAGCGCGAACTCGCCGGCGCGCGAGCGATTGTGCTGCCCGTTCATGTCCACGAGGTTGAACGCGAGCATGTTGCCGATGTTGACCGGGCGCGTGTAGTCGCTGCGGATCACGCCCACCGCGTTGGTCGCGGCGTCGTAGACCGGCGCGTAGGACTCGCCCAACGCTTCTCCGCCACCGATGGCGTCGTCCCCGGAGCCGCCATGCAGGAAATCGTCGCCGAGGCCGCCGAAGATGATGTCGTCGTTGTTGTGGGGCCGTGCGGCGCCGCGGGAATCGAATTCGTCCTTCGCCGGGGTCCAGGTCGGATCGACGCTGAACGGGGTCAGGTTCACGGTCTTCTTGAGCTGTCCGGTGACGTCCGTGGTCGCCTGCTGGATGTTGCCGGGCGTGCTGATGGCTTGCTGCGTCGTCGCCGTGATGCCGAACAGCGCTTCGGCCACGCCATTGCGGCTGGTGAAGATGCGACCGTCGTCACCGATGATGCCGTCGGTGCCCGTGCCACCGGAGATCCAGTCATTACCGTAGCCGCCGATCAGGTCATCGTCCTGGCCCTCGCCGTACAGCACGTCGGCGCCGGTCTGGCCGTAGATCACGTCGTCACCGGACTCGCCATGCAGTTCATCGGCCGCGCCGCGATCCATGGCCGCGGCGGCACTGTAGTCGACGCCTCCCGGCGTGTAGTCGAGCGTGGCCACCACGCGCGGGATGATGCGGTCATAGGTGGCCGGATCGGCATCGGCAACGTAGTTGTCGTAGGCGAACGTGAGGAAGTTCGCGCCACCGACGCCGTTGATTCCGGTCAGCCGGAAGATCGAGCCGTTGTCGCCCACGATGGTATCCGCATCCCGGGTATGCCCGCCGTTGGCCGTGTCGCCCGCATCGTTGCGCGCGACATCGGTGCCCGCGCCGCCGAAGATCAGGTCCGAACCGTCCGGGCGCTGCGCGGCAGTCGTCAGGCCGAACAGATTGGAACTCCCCCCTATCAGGTCGTCCTGACCGAGATTGCCGAAGATCACGTCGGCGCCGCCGTTGCCTTCGATGTAATCGTCCCCGTCGGTCCTGGCCTCGAAACTCGCCACCACTGCCAACGGCGCGGCGAATCCTCCGGCGCGACCGGCGGTGTAGGCCGTGGGTGCGGCAACCGTCAGCGTGGTGCCGTCGGCCAGCGTGAACGTGAGCGCCGCGCTGCCGGCGCGCGGCCCGATCGTGCCATCGCCCTGGATGATGTCGTTGCCCAGTTCACCGAAGATACGGTCGTTGCCGCCACCTCCCGCCACGTAGTCGTTGCCATACAGCGTCGACGACGTGGTGTCCGCATGATCGAGCAGCGTGACCTTGCGTTGCTCGAGAACGGTCGGATTGTTCTGCGAGGCCGCGGTGACGAGCGCGAGGCCATCGTTCACGCCCGGCGAGACGCCGTACTCGACCGTGCCCTGCAGAGCGCGGATCGTCGGGTCGAGTGCGCTGCCGGTACGGCAGATGTCTGCGTTGTCGCCCGCTATCACGTCATTGCCCAGGCCGCCATCGAGCGAGTCGCCGGTGTCCAGGGCGCCCGATACGTTGCTGCCGCCGATGATGTCGTCGTCGCCCTCCTCGCCGTAGATCACGTCGGCGCCCTGCTCGCCCAGGATCACGTCGTCGCCCGCGCCGCCGTAGATCAGGTCGTCGCCACCCGCCGTACTCGATGCGACATTGGTCGCGACGAAGTTGATCGTGCCGCCGAAGTCCACGCATAGCGGCGGCAACTTGCCGAGGTCCAGCGATGCCCCCGGCACGGCGGTGACCTTGCCCTGGTCGCCGAACACCAGGTCGTTGCCAGCGCCGGCGGTGATCACGTCGCCGCCGGCGCCACCGATGATCACATCGTTGCCGTCGCTGCCCGTGACCGTGTCCGAACCGCCGTCATCCACGCCAGTGGTCTCGATGGTGGCCAGCGTGAACTCGTGCGCCGCCCATTGCGTCAGCGCGTTGTCGAAGGCGGCCGCTGTCAGCAAGGCGTTGTCGCCGATCACGATGTTTGCGCCGGTGCCGCTGGTGATGGCGTCGCCCGCCGTGCCACCGAGCACGATGTCGTTGCCGCGGCCGGTGACGATCGTGTCGCTGCCGCCGAACGCCGTGTCGGTCGACCAGATGCGATCGATGTCGTTCGGGCGCACCGGGTTGAGCGCCGTCGGTGCCAGTTGTTCTTCGGCGAGATAGTCGATGACGCCATGGTCGCCGAACACGATGTTGTTGCCGTCGGCCACCAAGGCGGTCTCGCCCACGTTCGCCGTGATCTGGTCGTTGCCGGCGCCACCGAGGATGATGTCCCGGCCGGTACCGGCGAGGATGATGTCGGCCCCGCCATCGGCCGGCTTGGTGGTCTCGATGCGCCCGAGCGTGAGCGGATGACCATCGAGCGGCACTGCGAGGTCGGACGCGCCGAAACTCGCCGCCGAACGGATCAGGCCGGCGTCGCCGAGCACGATGTTGTTCGCGCCCTGTCCGACGTTGAGCGTGTCCTGCCCGAAGCCGCCGAACACGATGTCGCTGCCGCCACCGGTGATGACCGAGTCGCTGCCACCGATCGCGCTGGAGGCATCGTCGGTGCCCATCCTGTCGATGTCGTTCGCATTGCGGTCGTCCACGACGTAGTCGATGAAGCCGACATCGCCGAAAACAAGGTTCTCACCATCCACCGACGCCGCGGTTTCACCCACATTGGCCGTGATGGAGTCGCCGCCGAACCCGCCGAAGATGATGTCGCGACCGACACCGGTGGTGATGGTGTCGACCCCGCCATCCTGCGGCCTGGTCGTCTCGATGCGGCCGACCGTGAGTGCCTGCGCGAACGGGGAGCCGGCAATGTCGGCACCGCCGAGCGTCTTTGCCGACTGGATCAGGCCGCTGTCGCCCAGCACGATGTTCGCACCAGCGCCGGCCGTCACCACGTCCTGCCCGAAGCCGCCGAACACGATGTCGCTGCCGCCGCCGGTGATGACGGTATCGTTGCCGCCCGAAGTGCTTACCGTGTCGTCTGTTCCCAGCCGGTCGATGTCGTCCGCCGAGCGATCATCGACGACGTAATCGATGTAGCCGAAGTCGCCGAACACGATGTTGCTGCCATCGGCCGCGCCGGCCGTTTCGCCCGAGTTCGCCGTGATCGTGTCGTTGCCCGCGCCGCCGAGAACGATGTCGCGGCCAGTGCCGGTGGTGATGCTGTCGGCCCCGCCATCGGATGGCCTGGTGGTTTCGATGCGTCCGATGGTGAGCGGCTGGCCGTCCAGCGGGGCGGCCAGATCGGCAGCGCCGAAGCTCGCTGCCGAGCGGATGAGACCGCTGTCGCCGAACACGATGTTGTTCGCGCCCTGGCCGGCGATGATGGTGTCAGCCCCGAAACCGCCGAACACGATGTCGCTCTCGCTGCCGGCGGTGATGTTGTCGTTGCCGCCGAGCGCACTGACGCTGTCGTCGGTGCCCAGGCGGTCGATGTCGTTCAGGTTCTGGTCGTCGATGACGTAGTCGATGAAGCCGAAGTCGCCGAACACGACGTTGCGATCCTCGCCGGCATCGATCACGTCCGCCCCGCCGCCACCCAGGATCAGGTCCGCGCCGATGCCGCCCTGGATGCTGTCCGCGACCCCGTTCGCCGACTGCGCCGTCGACACGCGGGTCACCGCGCCGGTGCTCGACAGCCGCAGCGTGCCTGCAAGCTGATCGATAACGCCATGGTCGCCGAACACGATGTCTGCCCCGGCATCGCCGAAGAGGGTGTCCATACCTGCCACCAGGTCGTCGCGGGTGACGATCAGACTCGCGTTGACGGTCGGCACGGTCAACAAGCGCGCCACCGTGTGCGGCTTGTCCACCAGACCGGTCACGGTCAGGTCGAGGTTGAAGCCCGAATCACCGTAGATGTGGTCGTTGCCGCCCTGCCCGCTGACCCGGTCGTCGCCGGAACCGCCGGCAATCTGGTCGTCGAACTGGCTGCCGTAGATCGAGTCCTTGCCGCCGCCGCCGTAGATGGTGACCCCGCCGCCGGCCGCACGAGCGTCGATGACGTCGTTGCCGGCGTTGGCGAACACCACGCCGTTGCCGGTGAATGCCCCGGTGTCGGGCCGGGAGTCGTAGCGCGAACCGTCCTGCGACGTGTCGCCATAGATCACCAGCGGCGAGCCGGTGCCGCCACCGCCGGTGACGGTGATGGCGTCCCCGCCCATCGTGCCGTTGCCGAGCACCGTGTTGCCACCGCCATGGACCACGGTCACGACATTGTTGCTCGCCCCTGGTGTGCCCGTGCTCGTGGCGGCGATGTTGAACTGGTCGTTGCCCTGGCCCAGCAACACTTCGGTGACCTCGATGTCGTCGAACGTGATGCCACCCGGAATCACCAAGTTTACCGAGCCATCCTGGGCCACGCTGGTGTCGACGGTGAGCGACCGGCTCTGACCGGTGACGGCGTCCGCGCGCATGCCCAGACCCGACAGGTTGATCGGCCTGACATTGTTGGTCAGGTCCGCGTCGCCGAGCTTGACGATGTCGTTGCGCAGTTCCACCCCGGTCATCCAGCCCTTGTCGTCGGACCGGCTGGAATCGTTGAACACCGTGAGACGATCGGCCTGCCTGGTCTCGTCGATCTGGTTCGCAATGGCGATCGGGACCGCGGTGACCTCCGTGGGCAACACCACCGCCGCGCGCAACGACCGGTCCTTGCCTTCGGCCACGCCACCTTCGATGATCAGCGGCCCCGCAATCGCGGACACCACGTGGTCACGCACGGGCTCCTGACGCAGGTTGGCCTTGGCGGGATCCGGCGTGAAGGTCGGATCCGCCTCGATCGACACCTTCACTTCCTGGAACCAGTTGGTGCTGTCGAAGACCACGGCCTGTGCCACGCGCTGCATGCTGACAGACATGCCGTTCGCCGCCACCGGCAGCAACGGCGCCGCGGTCAGCGTGAGCGTCGACGCGGTGACCGTGTTGATCTTGTACCGCCCCGCATCGGCCCCGCCCAGGATGTCGAACCAGCTGCCCGAGGTGAAGCCGTCGGCCAGCCAGCTACCGCCATCGCTGCGCACGATGCTGTTGCCGGCGGCCACGTTGACGGTGCGTGCGAGCGTGGTGCCGACGTTTGCCCAGACGATGCGGTTTGCTGGCGCGCTGGCGGTGTAGCGGGTCTGTCCGTCGCCGTACAGGTTGACCGTCACCGGCGCAGTCGGGGCGCTGGAAAGGCGCATGGTGTAGTCGTCGCCGGACACGCCCTTGACGACCCGCGTCCCTCCATCGGATTCGGTCACGATGACCCGCGGCGTGTCGTCGTCGAGCACCTGGACATCCACCAGGGCGGCAGGCGCATTGGCGTACCGCACGTCGGTGCTGGTGAAGGTGTGCGTGATGCGCGATGCCAGCGAATTCTCGCGCACGGTATCGTTCACCGCCTTCACGGTTAGCACGCGCGAGGTCGACCAGTTCGTCGGCGTGAAGGTCAGCGACGTCACCTGGCTCGCGCCGTCGAACACCTGGATCTGGTTGTCGTACGCCAGATTGACGGTGACGTTGCTCGTCGGGGCCACGCTCAGGCGCACCGAGTAGGTGTCGTCGATGGCGCTGTTGCCGATGACCGTGCCACCGCTGACGACGCTACCGCCTTCGAGCACACGCGTGCCGCCGCCGGTCTCGGACACCAGAAGAGCGCCCAGGTCGTCGTCCTGGACGGTGACTTCCACGTTCGCAATCGCGGTCTTGTCGTAGGTCATGGCGGCGGCGTCTCCGCCCGGGGCCGCC
>JANMWG010000468.1:0-4249 GCA_031393885.1 Betaproteobacteria bacterium
GCCGATATCCGGCGCCTGTCGGACAGCGATGTGCTGCACGCCGAGGGGTTGGATGCCGAAGGGCAGAAGCTCGCCTTCGTGTTCGGTCCGGAAGACGGCGCGATCTCGTCGGACGTGGTGTTCGAGGCCGCGCGCGAGGCTTACTTCCTGAAGTACTCGCACCTCTATTTCTTCGGGTTCGCCATCCAGGCCAAGGCCCGCGAACTGGTGGAAGACCGTGCCAAGCTGCGTGTCTCGTCCACCTACGTCACCGTGACGCCGGACGTGGCGATGAGCGATCTGCTCAAGACCAGCCGCGCGAGCGAGATCTTCTCCATCACCGGCCTGCCCGACGCGGTGGTCCGCAAGACCGGCAAGAAGAACGACGATGGCACCGCACTCTACGAAGTGGAACTGCGCGGTCTGGACATCTTCAACCCCGCGACCATGGACCAGGAAGCCATCGAAGGGCAGAACCTGCCCGCGTGGATGCTCGACACCGACTACGACGGCATGTGCTTCTACGCGACGCAGGTGTTCTTTCCGAAGACCGCGGCCTGGGACAACCTGCAGAAGTCGCTGAAGGCCGAGTTCGATCCGTCGGTGTGGGCGCACCTCGCCGGCACGGTCAGCGAGGCGTTCGTACCCGGACCGAAGCGTCGCGTGGCGGTAAAGGTCATCGACGAGCGGGGGAATGAATTGGTGCGGGTCCTGGAGGTCGGGCCGTGACCATCAGGGCCTCTCCGTCGACCTTGCCCGGACTGCTGGCGTCCGGTGCCGAACGGATTCTGCGCGACAGCAACCCGTGGTGGCGCGGCGAGAGGCTGTTCGGCGTGCCGCCGGTGCGCCGCTGGGCTTTTGCGCCGACGATCAAGGGGCTGCGCAACGGGCTCGCACCGGTGACGGTGCTGCGCGGTCCGCGCCAGGTGGGCAAGACCACCACCCTGAACCAGATCGTCGATACGCTGCTCGATGATGGCGTCGAGCCCAGACGCATCTTCAGGGTGCAGTTCGATGACATTCCCCAACTGAAGCGGCTGGAAACGCCAGTGCTCGACCTGGTCGCGTGGTACGCCGATCAGGTGCTGGGCCAGTCCATCAACGCGTTTGCGCACGCTCAGGGCGGCCCGGTGTACCTGCTGCTCGACGAAGTCCAGAACCTCTCGGACTGGGCGACACAGGTGAAGCATGTGGTGGACTTGCAGCCAGTGCGGGCGATTGTCACGGGCAGTTCGGCTTTGCGCATCGAGGCTGGTCGCGACAGCCTCGCCGGTCGCCTGTCCACGATCGAGATGGGGCCGTTGCTGTTGCGGGAGATTGCCCAGTTGCGAGGCATCGGACAGATAGATCCGTATCTGCCGTTCAATGGCCTTGCCCCACTCAAGGAGATCGCTTTCTGGCGGGGGCTGCGTGCTTTCGGCGAGACCCATGGCGAGTTGCGCGAGCAGGCCTTCGCGGTCTTCTCGGAGTTCGGCGCCTATCCGCTGGCGCACACCAGACTGGACGCGACGTGGAGCGAAGTCGCGGCGCAACTGGTGGAAACGGTGGTCAGGCGCGCGATCCAGCACGATCTTCGGATTGGCGAACGCGGCCAGCGCCGCGACGAGCCGTTGCTGGAGGAAGTGTTTCGCCTCGCGTGCCGCTACGTGGGGCAATCGCCTTCGCAGGCGATCTATCTCGACGAAGTGCGCCGCAGCCTGAATGCGCACATCGGCTGGCAGCGCATCTTCGCCTATCTGCGGTTTCTCGACGCCACGCTGCTGATGCGGCTTGTCGAACCGCTGGAGTTGCGACTCAAGCAGCGCAAGGGCGCATCGAAACTGATCCTTTCCGATCACGCCTTGCGGGCCGCATGGCTGCAGGAACAGGTGCCGCTGAGCGTCGCCGGCCTGCAGGCAGCGCCGCATCTGAGCGACCTTGCCGGGCGCATTGCGGAAAGTGCCGCCGGGCAGTCGTTCAAGTCGGTGATCGACCTCGGGGTACATCATTTTCCCGAACGCGGCAGCGAGCCGGCGGTCGATTTCGTGCTGACCATCGGTGACCAGCGCATTCCGGTCGAGGTCAAGTACCAGTGCCGGATCGATCATGGCGATACCCGCGGACTGCGGGCGTTCATCGAGAAGTCGGTCTACAACGCCCCCTTCGGGATTCTGGTGACACTGCTGGACGAACCCGGCAGCGACGACCCTCGCATCGTGTCGATGCCGCTTTCCACGTTGCTGTTGATGCGCTGACGCGTTCAATGGAGTCGGAAATGATACGAATGATCGAGGGGCATTGATGGCGATACTCGAAGGCATCCAGATCGAGAACTACCGGGCGCTGCGCAACGTGTCGCTCGGGCAATTGACCAGCACGGAGGGTCAGCGACTACCGCGGCTGATGGCGGTCATCGGGGCAAATGGCTCGGGCAAGTCGACCCTGCTCGATGCGCTCGGTTTTCTCGGTGACTGTCTTGCCGATGGTGTCGAGGCTGCCTGCGACAAACCGCACCGCGGCGGCTTCGAGCGATTGCGAACCCGAGGTGTCGATGAGCCGATCAAGTTCGAGATCCGCTATCGGCAGACGGTGCAGGCACGCCCGATCAGCTACTCGTTGCATGTGGATGCCGACAGGCATGGACGTCCACAGGTGGTGTTCGAGCGCCTCCGGCAAAGTCGTAAGGGGCAGAAGAGCATCGGTCGGCTCTACTCCTTTCTCGAGCTCAAGAACGGCCGCGGTCCGGTATGGTCGGGTGAGTCATCGGAGGACGCGGAAGGTAACGCCCGCACTGACGTGCGCATGAGCGATCGGCAGGTGTTGGGTATCTCGACACTGGGAACACTCAGCGATCACCCGCGGATCGCGGCATTTCGGGAGTTTCTGTCTGGCTGGTACCTGTCCTACTTCGTGCCGCAGTTGGCGCGCACCCAGCCGATGGCGGGTGCCGATCCGCACCTGGACCGCACCGGGGAGAATCTGGCGAAATACCTGCAGTTCATTGCGCGCGACCAGCCTGCCGCATTCAAGGCGATGCTGGGGCGGATCGCGAAGAAGATTCCCGGCATCAAGAGCATCGGCGCGGTCAAGGCGCCGGATCAGCGACTGCTGTTGAAGTTCGAGGTGGAAGGCTATGCAGAGCCGTTCTTCCAGGAAGACATGTCGGACGGCACCCTGAAGATGCTGGCTTACATGCTGCTGCTGCAGGATCCTGATCCGGCGCCGCTGGTCGGTATCGAAGAGCCCGAAAATGGCTTGCATCATCAACTGCTGGCAGTGCTGGCGAGGGAGTTCAAGGCATTCGCAGGCAAGCCGAAAGGGCCTCAGGTGCTCATCACGACGCATTCGCCCAACTTCGTCGACGCATTGACGCCCCAGGAGGTCTGGATTCTGGACAAACAGTCCGACGGGTTCAGTCGGCTCACGCTGGCCGGTGACATCAAGGGGGTTACCGAGCTCTTCGATGAAGGGCTGCCGATGGGGAGCCTGTGGTACAGCAACCACTTCGGGATCGGCAATCCATGATGCGGCTGGAGGTGCTGGTGGAGGGCGCTGCGGATACGCCCGTTGTCCGCGAAGTGCTAACCCGGCGGTTCAAACTGGTCGAAGGTCTGGATTTCCGCATCCATCCGCACAAAGGCAAAGGCAAGCTGCCGCATGACGTGTTGTCGCCGCCTGAACCTCATCGTCAGGGCTTGCTCGATCAATTGCCCGCCAAGCTTCGCGGTTGGTCGTACCTCGGTGACGAGGCTTGTGTCGTAGTGCTCGTGGATGCCGACGATGAGTCGTGCATCGACCTGCTCGCTCGCCTGAATGCCCTTCTGGCGCGACTGCACAAGCGTCCGAAGCGCGTGCTCTTTCGCCTTGCCATCGAGGAAACCGAAAGCTGGTTCATCGCCGATACGAACGCCGTGAAGAGCGCGTACCCGAGGGCCAAGACCGGCAAGCTGCGGCGGATTTCGCCGGATGCAGTGGTCGGCGCGTGGGAGATGCTGGCGAATGCGTTGGGTGATCCGGGATCGCAAGTCAGCGGAGCCGCAAAGTACGAATGGGCGGAAAGCATCTCGCCGCATCTCGATCTCGACTACCCGCGCTCGCCCAGCATGCGAAAACTGATCTCCGGCCTTGCCCGCGAACTCGGCACGGACTGAAGCATGAGCCAGATCAACGCCGTCGAAGCGCCGATCATCAACTCGCCGTACGACGAGCCGAAGCACCATTGGCACATCGAGATTGCAAGGCAACCCGACAAGCGCGACGGTCGGCGCATGGCCTCGTATTTCTTCCGCGT
>JANMWG010000477.1:0-2267 GCA_031393885.1 Betaproteobacteria bacterium
GGCCGCGCCCGCCAAATCACGCGTCGGCTGTGGCTGGCGACTTTTGCGACGGCTGCCCTGATGGCGACGGGTTTTGCCGTCGCCGCCACAGCGCAGTTCGACTTCACGATCACGATCGATCCGGTCGCCCGCACGTTGCTCGGTGAGGGGTCGATCACGCTACCGCCAGGGAAAGCCGCGACGCTGTCGCTCGCCAGCGGATTCGTCGCCGAGTCGATGCAACTCGAGGGGCGCACCCTGCCACTCGGCACCGCGGCCGACCGCCAGACCTGGCGCATCGACGCCGGCACCGACGCCCGCGTGGTGAGCGTGCGATGGTCCGGTACGCTCGCGGCGCTCGACGCGACCATGCAACATCGCGACACCCTGGGTGACCTGCGGCCGGCGAGCAGTGCCGGCGGGACTTTCCTGCCGGCCTCCGCCAACTGGCATCCCGTGGTCGATGGGATGCCTGCCAGCTATCGCGTGACGCTGCTGCTGCCGCCGGGTCAACGCGGTCTGGTGCCAGGACGACTGCTCGCGGAAACCGACGACACCAGCGGCTATCGGGCCGCATTCGAGTTCGCGCAGGCGATCGACGGCATCGACCTCATGGCCGGGCCGTATCGCAGCGACGAGCGCGTGATCACGCTGGCCGGCGACCGCAGCGTCCGGCTGCGCACCTACTTCACCCAGGCCCTGGCCGATCTGGCGCCGGGCTATCTCGATTCGGTCGCCGGCTATCTCGCACAGTACGACGATCGGATCGGCGCCTACCCCTACACCGAGTTCAGCGTGGTCTCGAGCCCGACGCCCACCGGCTTCGGCATGCCCACGCTCACCTACCTCGGCGCCGACGTGCTGCGCCTGCCGTTCATCCGCACCACCTCGCTCGGCCACGAAGTCCTGCACAACTGGTGGGGCAACGGCGTGTTTCCGGACTACGCCAGTGGCAACTGGTCGGAGGGGCTCACCACCTTCATGGCCGACTACGAATACAAGCGCCGCGAAGGCGAGGCGCCGGCACGTGCCATGCGACTGGCGTGGCTGCGCGATTTCTCCGCGTTGCCCGCCACGGGCGACACGCCGCTCGCCGCGTTCACGTCGCGCACCCATGGCACCTCGCAGATCGTCGGCTACAACAAGGCCGCGATGGTGTTCTCGATGCTGCGCGACCTCATCGGCGAGGCCGTGTTCGATCAGGGGCTGCGCACCTTCTGGGCAACGCAGCGATTTCGCGTGGCGTCCTGGGACGACCTGCGGCAAGCGTTCGAGCAGGCATCGAACCGCGATCTCGCGCCGTTCTTCGCCCAATGGATCAAGCGACCCGGCGCGCCGACGCTGCACATCGCCGAGGCGCGACGCGAGCCCACCGGGAAGGGGTGGCGGGTGCAGGTGCGCATCGTCCAACCCTTGCCATCGTTTGCCGTGAGCGTGCCGTTGCGCATCCGCACCGAGCTTGGCGAACAGATGCAGAGCGTCGACGTGGGCGGCCTCGCCACCACTGCGACCCTGACCGTGGACGCCCGGCCGTTGGAGATCGCGCTCGATCCAGACACCCGCGTCATGCGCCGGCTCGCCCCCGGCGAGGCCCCGCCGATCCTGCGCGATGTCATGGTGAACGCCGCCACCGCACTTGCCGTGCTCGCCCCGGATCCGGCGTATGACGAGGCCGCGCGGCAGCTCGCCGACGCCATCGCCGATCAGCCACCGAAACCGATCCGCCCCGACGACGACGTGCCGGCATCACCGCTGATCGTGATCGGCACCACCGCGCGGATCGCGGCCTGGATCGAACAGCACGCCTTGCCACCGATCGGCGCAACGCTCCCGCAGCGAGGCAACGCCCGCGTCTGGCTCGCCCGCGGACGCGCGGCGAGCATCGCGTTCATCGAAGCCGCCGACACGGCCACGTTGCAATCGCTGATGCGCGGGCTGCCGCACTACGGCGGCCAGAGCTGGCTCGTGTTCGAGAACGGCAAGGTGGTGGAGCGTGGCGTGTGGCCGGCAACGCCGATGGTGTTCGGCTTTGAGCGGTGAGCGCGAACGACCGCCGACCCGGAATTGCAGCGATCAGATCACGATGATGTCGCTCGCCACGACCGCATGCCCCACCGCAATCGTCGCGAACACGACCGCCGCACCTGCCCCGCTGCCATCGGCATCGAACGACAACGTGCCGGTGGTCGTATCGAAGAAGACGCGATCGGTCGTGGCAACGCCGGCTTGCAGATCCGGGCCAGCCCGGAATGACGCGGCCGCGAGCGTCCCGAAGGCAAGACCGTCGA
>JANMWG010000484.1:0-11934 GCA_031393885.1 Betaproteobacteria bacterium
TTAGGTGTTCGATAGCGAAACGGTGGGAGAGCGAGACCAGATTTTGTCGATTTCGACGCGCATATCGGGAATATGCCAGGAGAAATCGGCGAGATATGGACCGCTCTCCCGCCGTTGCAGCCGAATCATCCTGAGTCCGACCGGCTGCTAGGCAGGCTGCGCCAGCGTCGGCGCCGTGTCTTCGAGCGTGAGCCGCCGCATGTCGCGCTGGTACCGGCGGTCGTCGAACGGGCGTGCCCGGTGCATGGTGCAGCGGTTGTCCCAGATCACCAGATCGTGCAGGCGCCATGGATGGCTGTATACGAATTCGCGCTGCGTCGCGTGCTCCGTGAGATCGCGGATCAGGCACAGCCCCTCGGGCCGTTGCCAGCCGTGCACGGTGCCGATATGCGCCGACAGATAGATGCTGCGGCGTCCGGAGCCGGCGTGACGCCGCACCAGTCGCTGCGGTACCGGCGCGAAGGTCTCTCGCTCCTGCTCGGTGAACTCGTCGAACCCCAGCAGGCCACGTGAGTAGATCAGCGAGTGATCGCAGACCATCGGTTCGATCAGTTTCTGCGTGGCCTCGGGCAGGGCGTCCCACGCGGCGCGCATGTCGGCGAACTCGGTGTTGCCACCCTCGGGCGGGATGACGCGCGCGTGCAGCATCGAATGCTTCGCCGGCGTTGCCTTGAAACTGCTGTCGCTGTGCCAGAGGTGGTTGCCGAGGTTGAACATCCGGCGCCGGTCGTCGGTGCGCATGATCGAATCGTCGGTATCGAGATTGGAGATGTCGATCATCTCGGCGTGCTTGAGCCGATGCAAGTGGCCATCAATCACGCCGCGCGTCGTTTCGAGCGGGCCCATGGCTTTCGCGAACGCCATTTGCTGGTCATCGTCGAGGCGCTGGTCGCGCACCACGAGTACGGAGAAGCGGTCCATGGCGTCGTCGATCTGGCGCACCAGTGCCGCATCGGGCGGCGTGCGCAGGTCGACGCCGGTCATTTCCGCGGCGAAGACCGGGTGCAATGGTGTGATGGTGCTCAAGTGTGACTCTCCCAAGGGCTGGCGGTCGCGATCCTGGTCGCCGCGACTCGCCGAAACAAAAATCGTAAGGGCCGATGCCGCGTGCGTCAACCTCGGGTGGCTGTCTCGAATGATCGCGTCATCACCGTCACGGCATGAACGAGCGCGTTTCCGGCTCCTCGTGGACCGGGCAAACGGCTACAGTCACTGCCATCCATCATCCATCATCCATCATTCAGAAGCGGTCGGAGAGTCCATTCCATGAATCGTACCTTGCGTTGCATCAATTGTTTCCTCGCGCTGTTCGCGGTTGTAGTCGCGTCCGCGGCCGCGGCCGATACCATCAAGATCGCCCACATCGATCCGCTCAGCGGGCCGTTCGCGCTGATCGGCGAGAGCGCGAGCCGGATGATCCAGGCCTCGATCGACGAGGTCAACGCGAAGGGCGGCGTGCTCGGCGGCAGCCGGTTCGAACTGGTCAACTTCGACAGCAAGGGCAGTCCGCAGGATGCGATCCTGATCCTCAAGCAGATCATCGATGCCGGCATCCGCTTCGTCTCGATCTATTCCGGCTCGCACATCGCGCATGCGCTGATCGAATCGATCAACAAGCACAACGGCCGCAACCCGGAACAGGCGGTGCTGCTGCTCAACATCGGCGCGCAGGACCCGTCGCTCACCAACGAGAAGTGCAGCTTCTGGCACTTCCGCTGGGAGGCGCATGCCGACATGCGGGTCAAGGCGCTCACCGACTTCATCGCGCGGCAGAAGGGCGTGCCCAAGGTGTACCTGATCAATCAGGACTACTCCTTTGGCCAGGCGATCAGCCGCGCCGCGAAGGAGATGCTCGCGGCGAAGCGCCCGGACATCAAAATCGTGGGCGACGACCTGCATCCGCTGGGCAAGGTGAAGGATTTCGGCACCTATGTGGCCAAGATCAAGGCCTCGGGCGCCGATGTGGTGCTCACCGGCAACTGGGGGCCCGACCTGTCGCTGCTGATCAAGGCGGGCCGGGAGACCGGGCTCGATGTCGTCTACTACACGCTCAATTCCCACAACGCCGGGATGGCCGCGGCCATCGGCAAGTCCGGCGCGGACCAGATCCGTCAGGTCTTCACCTGGCACGCGAACATCGCCGACAACAAGCTGGAGCGGTTCGCCAACGACTACCGCAAGCGCTTCAACGAAGATCTCTGGCTCAACCTGCCGAAACTGCAGATCGACATGCTGGCGAAGGCCATCAACAGCGCGCAATCCACCGATCCGGTCAAGGTCGCGAAGGCATTGCACGGCATGAGGTTCCAGGGCGAGACCGGTGAAGCCTGGATGCGCCCTGACGATCACCAGTTGATCGTGGCCCAGTACATCGCCACCTTCACCAAGGCGGGCGGCGCGGTGAAGTACGACGCCGAGGGCACCGGCTACGGCTGGAAGACGGATGTGCGCATCGAAGGCAAGAACAACGCGTTGCCCACGACCTGCAAGATGGAGATACCGAAGTAGTCGAACACGAGCGCGTCACGCCTTCGCAACGCCCTACCCCCGGCCCCGGGGACTGCACGATGATCACGGAGAATCCAGCATGAAACATCTGGTCCTGCCGGTCCTGTTCGGTGCTGCTATCACCCTTGCAGCGGAAGCCGTCGCGGTCGAACCCGACTCGCCGCCGCCCTGGGCCTATGCGGTCAATCCGCCGGGCACGAAACCGGCTCCCGATGACGGCACGCCGCTGCGAGTGCCCGGCAGCGCGACGAGCTTCACGCTGACCCAGCTTCGCAACCTGTTCAGCGTGCCCGACTGGCATCCCGACGATCATCCGGCGATGCCGAACAGCGTTGCGCGCGGATCGCGGCCGGGGGTGTTTCCGTGCGGCTTCTGCCATCTGCCCAACGGCCTCGGGCGCCCGGAGAACGCCAGTCTGGCAGGGCTGCCGGCCGAATACATCGTGCGGCAGGTCGCCGCATTCAAGAGCGGCGAGCGCAAGAGCGCCGAGCCCCGATCGCTGCCGATCAACCTCATGGTCAGCGTAGCCAAAGGCACGACCGACGAGGAGGTGCGGACCGCCGCCGAATACTTTGCCGCCTTGCCGATGCGTCAATGGATCCGCGTGGTCGAGACCGGCACGGTGCCACGGACGCATGTCGCCGGCTGGATGCTGGTGGCGTCCGAACCGGCGGCGACCGAGCCCATCGGCCAGCGCATCATCGAGATGCCCGAAGACCTCGAGCGCACCGAGCGGCGGGATTCTACGTCCGGGTTCGTCGCCTATGTGCCGAGGGGCAGCGTCGCGCATGGCGAGGCGCTGATCACGACCGGCGACGGGGGCAGGACGACGCCGTGCGGCATCTGCCACGGCAACGACCTGCGCGGCCTCGGTCCGGTGCCATCGCTGGCGGGGCGCTCACCGAGTTATATCGTGCGTCAGCTTCACGACATGCGGCGTGGTTTGCGGCAGGGCGCCTGGACCGAGTTGATGAAGGCGGTGGTGGCGCCGCTCACCGACGAGGACATCGTCGCCATCGCGGCCTATTCGGCGTCGCGGGCGCCTTGATTGGCGCGCTGGCGGTCGCGGCATGGCAGCACCATCGGCCCGCTTGTGGTTGAAAGCGCGCCCCCGCTCCTGACCTGTGCGTCGGGTGCACAGATGCGGGCCTACAATTGACCGGTACGTCCTTCGCGCAACCACAGGGAGCAACCATGAGCCTCATCGACCAAGCCAAGCAAGCCGCCCGAACTGCATTCGACAAGACCAAGGAAGCCGCCGACGCTGCAGCCCACGCCGTGGAAGAAGCCGCGGGCAAGGCTGGCGCCCTTCTTCAGGAGGCAGGCACCTCGATCGCGCAGGGTGCGAGCACCGCCGCCGATCAGGCGAAAGTGCTTGCAGGCGAAGCGGCCGATGCCACGGCCTCCGCCGGCGCTTCCTTGAAGCAAGGTGCCCAGGGCACGCTGAACAAGGTCACGGCCGCCGGGGCCGGTGCGGTCGCGGGTGCCAGCGAGATCGCCGGCAAGGCGGCCAGTGCGGTCGTCAGCGGGGCCGAAAAGATGACCGGTATCGACCTCAACAAGGATGGAAAGATCGGCTGACCCATGTCAGGGAGCAGGGCTGGCGCCCTGTTCCCGGTTTGCCCGTGCCCCGATGCGGGATTGGCGACACCGCGAAGGATGTCGGACTCGAGGGTTGACGACGGCTCCGCACTGGAGGGCTATCGTTTTGTCGGATTTTTGAGGACAAGACACGAACATCCGTCACTATTCGGCGCTCGCGCTCGCCGCCTGCCTTGCCGCAGCCGTCACGCCCGCCTCGGCAGCGGTCACCTTCTACGGCACCAACCTCAACCCGTTCAACGGTACCGTGCTCACCACCTTCGGCGACGAAGACATCCAGGTGAGCTTCTCGGTGGCGCAGACGACAGTGGGCTTCGACGGCTATCTCAGCGGTCTGGGCCCCGGCACGGTCAAGGTGTTCGACGGCGCGACATTGCTGGCCACGCTCGATCTCGCCGATCCGGCGGGCGGTGGCAAGACCTATGTCGGCATCGTGAGCACCACATCTTTCGACGCCTTCCGTTGGACGACCACCGCTGGTGGTGTGCTCAACACCGCCATCGACACGATCTCGGTTTCGAATGTGCCGGCGCCCGGAACGGTCGCGCTGATGGTCGCGGGTCTGTTTGGCATCGGCGCGGTTGCCGGCCGGCGGTCGCGGTGGGCCGTTCGATGAAGAGGTAGCGGCCTCAGGAGATAGTGGAGGGGCCGGAGGGGCTGTACTCCTCGTCACAGCCTACAGCCATCTGCTTGAACGGCGCGTGCTCCTCGAGCTCATTCACATACGACTCGATGCCGCGCGACTCCCGTGCCAGGAACTTCTGCACCGCCTGGGAAAAGTCGGCATCGCCAATCCAGTGGGCTGACCAGGTGGCCACCGGCATCAGGCCGCGCGCGAGCTTGTGTTCGCCCTGCGCGCCGCCTTCGAAGCGGCCGATGCCGCGGGCGATGCAGAACTCGATGGCCTGGTAATAGCAGGTCTCGAAGTGCAGGCCGGAGACGAACCCCATGGTGCCCCAGTAGCGGCCCCAAAGGGCTTCCTGCGAAAACACATCGAGCGATGCGCAGAACGGCCGGCCGTCGCGGCTGCCGATCACCAGCAGCAGGTTGTCCGGCATCGCGGCGCCGATGCGCAGGAAGAAGTCGAGATTGAGATACGGCGTGGAGTGGTGCTGGCGATAGGTGTTGTCGTAGCACGCCACGAAGAACCGCCAGTCGGCTTCGCCGATATCGCGCCCCACCTTCCATTCGAAGGTCACGCCGGCTTCGCGCACCTTGCGCCGCTCCTGCTTCACCTTCTTGCGCTTGTCGTGGCTCATGCGCGCGAGGAACTCGTCGAAACTGGCGAAGCCCTCGTTGATCCAGTGGAACTGCACGGTCTGGCGCAGCAGCAGGCCTTCGGCCCGCATCTCTTCCACCTGGATATCGTCGGGAAACAGGCAGTGGAAGGTGGCCACGCCGGCCTCGCGGGCGAACTGCAGCGCCCCGCGCAACAGCACGGCGCGCCGTTCGGGCGTTGTGGCAAGCAGTCGCGGACCGGTCACCGGCGTGAACGGCACGGCGCTCAGCAGCTTCGGGTAGTAGCGCCGGCCCGCGCGCTGCCAGGCATCGGCCCACGCCCAGTCGAATACGTACTCGCCGTACGAATGTGCCTTGAGGTAGAGCGGCAGCGCGCCCACCAGTTCGCCGTGCTCGCGCAGCAGCAGGTATTGCGGGGTCCACCCGGCATCGGGCGACGCCGAGCCGCTCTCGTGCAATGCGTGCAGGAAGGCATGCGACAACAATGGTTGGCCGGCGGTGAGGCGATCCCAGTCGTCGGGGGCAACGGCGGCTAGCGACTCGGTTACGTCGAGGGTGACTTCGGCAGGCATGGGTGGAGCGGACAGCGGCGGTCGGAGGGGCGAAGCGTGACGGAGAAGCCAACGGCCCCAATGGTATATTGCAACGCATGAAAATCGCGATCGCCCAGATCAACTGCACCCTCGGCGACATCGCAGGCAACGCCGCCAGAATCCTCGACGCCAGCCATCGCGCGCTCGCGTCGGGCGCCGACATCGTGATCACGCCGGAGCTGTCCTTGTGCGGCTATCCGCCCGAAGACCTGCTGCTGCGCGACGACTTCGTGGCCGCCTGCGACACCGCGCTGCGCGAGCTTGCCGCGCGCATCCGCAACATCGTGGTCGTGGTGGGCCATCCGCGCGGCAGACGGGGGCATCTTTACAACGCCGCCTCGGTGCTGCGCGACGGTCGCATCGTGGCCACCTACGCCAAGCGCGATCTGCCCAATTACACCGTGTTCGACGAGGAGCGCTATTTCGAACCCGGCTACGACCCGTGCGTATTCGACGTGGCCGGCGTGCGTGTCGGCATCAACATCTGCGAGGACGTGTGGGGGCCGCAGGGGCCTCGCACCGCACGACCGACCGGGGCTGCCGGCACCGACGATCCGGTCGTGGCGCCCGACACCCAGGCCGACGCGCCGCGTTGCGCCCGCGAGGCCGGGGCGGAGGTGCTGCTGGTGCTCAACGCCTCGCCGTACCACGTCGACAAGCTGGCCACGCGCTACGACATCGTCGGCACCCGCGCCCGCGAAACCGGCATGCCGATCGTGTTCTGCAACCTCGTCGGCGGCCAGGACGAGCTGGTGTTCGACGGCGCCTCGTTCGTGGTCGATGCCGGCGGCGTGGTCACCCATCAGCTTGCCGCGTTCGAGGAGGCGCTCGCCGTGGTCGAGATCGTCGGCCGCCAACCGGTTGGCGGCGGGATCGTGCCGCAGCAGTCGCTCGAAGCCAATGTCTATCGCGCCCTGTGCATGGGTGTGCGCGACTATGTGGGCAAGAACGGCTTTCCCGGCACGCTGCTCGGATTGTCGGGCGGCATCGATTCGGCGCTGGTGGTGTGCATCGCCGCCGACGCGCTCGGCGCCGAGCGCGTGCGCGCGGTGATGATGCCGTCGCAGTACACGGCGAACATGAGCCTGGATGATGCGGAACGACTGGCCGCCAATCTCGGCGTGCGCTACACCGTGCTGCCGATCAAGCCGGTGTTCGACCGCTATCTCGAGACACTGGCCGACGAGTTCGCCGGCCGCGACAGCGACACCACCGAGGAAAACCTGCAATCGCGCATCCGTGGCACTTTGCTCATGGCGCTGTCGAACAAGTACGGGTCGATCGTGCTCACCACCGGCAACAAGAGCGAGATGGCCACGGGTTACGCCACCCTCTACGGCGACATGGCCGGTGGCTTCGCCGTGCTCAAGGACATCAGCAAGACCCTGGTCTACCGCCTGTGCCGCTACCGCAATTCACTGGGCAATGTCATTCCCGAGCGCATCATCACGCGGCCACCGTCGGCCGAACTCAAGCCCGGCCAGGTCGACCAGGACAGCCTGCCGCCCTATGAGGTGCTGGACGCGATCATGGAGCTGTATGTGGAGCGTGATGTCGGCCCGGTGGAGATCATGCGCCTGGGCTTCGCGCGTGCCGACGTCGAGCGCGTGGTCAGGTTGCTCACGCTCAGCGAATACAAGCGCCGCCAGTCGCCGGTGGGGGTGCGCATCACCCCGCGCGGTTTCGGCAAGGACTGGCGTTACCCCATCACCAACCGCTATCGGGACAAGTTCTAGTCAGCCTGTCGGGCTTAGGGGTTCGATAGCGAAACGGTGAGGGAGCGAGGCCGGATTTTGTCGATGTCGACGCGCATATCGGGAATATGCCAGGAGAAATCGGCGAGATACGGACCGCTCTCCCGCCGTTGCAGCCGAATCATCCTGAGTCCGGCAGGCTGCCAGGCACCGCAGGCAGGTCATGTTGCAGTGCAGGGGCCTATACTCCGGTGGTAGCTCCACTCTTTGAATGCGAGGCCCACATGAAGAAGATCGAAGCCATCATCAAGCCGTTCAAGCTCGACGAGGTGCGCGAGGCGCTTTCCGAGATCGGTGTCACCGGCCTGACGGTCACCGAAGTCAAGGGCTTCGGCCGGCAGAAGGGCCACACCGAGCTCTATCGCGGTTCGGAGTATGTGGTCGACTTCTTGCCCAAGGTGAAGCTCGAGGTGGTGGTCAAGGACGAACTCCTCGACACCGCGATCGACGCCATCATCAAGGCGGCGCGCACTGGCAAGATCGGCGACGGCAAGATCTTCGTGTTTCCGGTTACCCAGGTCATCCGCATCCGCACCGGCGAAACCGACGAGGCCGCGGTCTGATGACAACCCCCCCAATCTCACTGCGTTCGATACCCCCCAATGGGGGGTCGGCGCCCTTGGCGAGCTGCGGCCGCCGGCCGCTGCGCGGAGTACCGGAGTAATCATGCAACCGCTCTCCCAGTTCACCCGCCTGCGCCAGATCGGCCAGAGTCTCTGGCTCGACAACCTGTCGCGCGACATGCTCCTGGCCGGCGACCTGAAACGGCTCGCCGATGCCGGCGAGATCAGCGGCATCACTACCAACCCCAGCATCTTCCGCAATGCGATCGTCAGTGGAGCGGCCTATGCCGAGGAGCTTGCCCGCCTGCGCAAGGCCGAGCCCGACCCCGAACGTCGTTACGAGCGCTTGGCCATTGCCGACGTCCAGACGGCGTGCGACATCCTGCGGCCGGTGTTCGACGTCACCCGTGGCGACGACGGTTGCGTCAGCCTCGAAGTCTCGCCGCGTCTGGCGCATGACGCGGCCGGTACCTTCGCCGCGGCGAAGCGCCTGCATGCCGAGGTCGCGCGCGACAACGTGCTCATCAAGATTCCCGGCACGCCGGCCGGTGTCACCGCTTTCGCCGACTGCATCGCGGTGGGCATCAGCGTCAACGTCACCCTGCTGTTTTCGCTGGCGCAGATGATGCGCATCTTCGAGGCCTATCAGTCCGGCCTCGAACGGTGGCGTGCCGCCGGCGGTGACGTGCGGCGGATCAAGGCGGTGGCGAGCTTCTTCATGAGCCGGATCGACTCGCTCATCGACAAGCGCCTCGACGCGATCGGCACACCCGAGGCGCTTGCCCTGCGCGGCAAGGCGGCGGTCGCCATCGGCAAGCTGGCCTACGCGCGTTACCAGGACTTCTTCGCGACCACGCGCTGGCGTGCGCTTGCCGACGCCGGTGCCGGGCCGCAATACCTGCTCTGGGCCAGCACCAGCACCAAGAATGCCGCCTATCCCGACCTGCTCTACGTCGAACCGCTGATCGGACCGCAGACCATCAATACGCTGCCCGACGCGACGCTCAATGCCTTTCGCGATCACGGCAAGGTGGCGGTCACCATCGGCGACGGACTGGCGGATGCGCAGGTGAGCTTCGACGCGCTCGAACGTCTCGGCATCGTTCACGAGGCAACCGGGGACCAGTTGCAGACCGAAGGCGTCAAGCTCTTCGACGACGCCTACACGGCGCTGCTGGCGGCGGTGGCGTAGGGCGTCGTTTGCGGCGCGTAGCCTGCGCGTTCAATTCGAAAGCTGCCTCACAGCAGGCCCCGTGAAGTGTGGGGTTGCTCGACCGGTGCGGAAACGACGCCTGTCGCGACGCCATTCGACCGATAGCCCTTTGACGGAAGGCCATCTTGATGGGTAAACGGAGAAACCTCGAAGGCACAAAGTTCCTCCAGTATTTCGGTCCATTGCTGGATGCCTCGAGGAAGCGACGCCGCGATGGACGTGCGCTATTTCAGTGGTGGCCGTATCGGCCATATCGAGGAGTCGTTCATCGGCATGCTCGACCAAGGCGACTGTTTCCTGTTCGCCGGCCGGGTGCTCGAACTGGTGCGTGTGCACGAGATGACCGCGTACGTGCGCAAGGCCAAACCCGGCAAGGGTGTGGTTCCGCGCTGAAACGGCGGCAAGATGCCGCAGTCGTCGGAGCTGGCGCGGGCGGTGGTAGATCTGATCGAGGAAGCCCGGCAGGGCCGCTATCCCGAGCGTGAGGTCCAGGCACTGGTGCCGTTGTTCGAGGTGCAGTCGCGCTGGTCGCGTATTCCCGGTCGCGACGAACTGCTGATCGAGACCATCAAGACGCGCGCGGGCGCTTCCGGGAAATCGCGCGGGTGGCGGGCCTGATCTTCCAGGGCTTCCCGGGGCACTCGAAGAGCACGCGGCAGTTGCAGGCGTCGAGCGAACTGTTCTTCGACGTGTTCCAGAAGTACGACCCGAACAATCTCCTGCTGGAGCAGTCGCGCCGCGAAGTGCTGGAACAGGAACTGGAACTCACGCGCTTGCGCGAGACGCTCGACCGGATCGGCCGTCAGCGGATCACGATGGTGGCGCCATCGCATCCGACACCATTCGCCTTTTCGCTGATGATCGCGCGCATTCGCGAGAAGCTCTCGACCGAGAAGGTCGCCGATCGCGTGCAGCGCATGCTGGCGGAACTGGAGAAGTACGCGGCGAAGGGGTAATCGTGCCGAGCATGCCGCACGAACCGATCAGTCGGCCGAATCGGGAACCGGCGCGGTTTCCACAACCGGGGCACGCATCATCTCCGCCCGGCTCTCGGGCGTCTCCAGACTGATGCGACCGAGAACCCCGCCGCGATAGTCCTGCAGCAGGATCAGCGCCGCCTTCTCCAGGTCGAGGCCGCCACCGCGTACCGTGCAGCCGCGCCGTTTTGCCACTGCCTCGACTACCGCCGGCCCGTCCAGGCCAGCGGTCGCGAAGCCGTAGCGTGTTGTGAGCAGGGCCGGGTAACGCACCAGCAGCACCTCGGCCAGGAAGCTGGCGACCTCTTCCTCGATCACGGCATTGGTGCCGATGGCGTGGCTGGCCGCGAGCATGAGCCCGTCACTCGGATAGCGGATCTTCGGCCACATCAGGCCGGGCGTATCGGTGAGCGTCATGTGCGAGCCCAGGTCGAGGCTCTGCTGCGACTTGGTGACGGCGGGTTCGTCGCCGACCTTGGCGACCCGGCGCTTCAGCATCGCGTTCATCAGGGTCGACTTGCCGACGTTGGGGATGCCCATGATCATCATGCGCAGTGGCTTGGTACCGTCGTTGCGATGCGGGGCGATCGCCTGGCACAGGCCGGCGACGCGCGCCACGTCGGAAGCCTTCTTGCAAGACAGGGCGACTGCCGTGACGCCGGGCTGTTTGCCGAAAAAGTCGAGCCACGCCCGAGTGGCCGCCGGATCGGCAAGATCGGCCTTGTTGAGCAGTTTGAGACACGGCCGCTGGCGGTGTTCGCGCAGCGTGCGAATCATTGGATTGCTGCTGGCCTCGGGCAGACGGGCATCGACGACCTCGATGACGACGTCCACGCGCGCCATCGTCTCCGCCGCCTTGTCGCGCGCCGAGGTCATGTGACCCGGAAACCACTGTATGGACATGCGTTTTTGGCAGGAGTGAAGCAGTCGCATTATCCACGAGCCCGGGTGCTTGCCGCGGTTGATCTCGTGTATCGAGGCGCCGAGTCCGGAAATGGCCCGGTGCGACCCTTGGGGTCGGCACCGCCGATTCGAGTGCCAATCGCTGGTGCGGTGCTGAAAATGCTGTTCGTCTCAGAGGCCGCGCCGTACTCGCGACCATCCGGCGGCCGTCGTCGGATTCAAGATGCGCGGCGAACGTCTTCCGCTTCGCGTCCGTCATCATTACCGGGCAACCGTGCACCACCGGGTAGCGGGCGTCGCATGCCATGCAGCACAAGGCGTCGTCGGCGTTGCGCAGGGGGCTGTGACAAGTGACGCAGCGCAAGGCGCCGTACAGGCGCGCGACGCGATGGCCAAGTGGGGGCGTCGGCGGCATGGGGGCCGAGTGGGGCGAACGATGCTGAGTGATCTTCGAACCTAACACGAAACGCTACGAGAGCAAAACAAGCGCCAGTCCGGAGGGGACTTCAGGATCGGCCCGTTCGACCTGCTCGGGAGAAGGGCGCCGACGATACCCGGGCGGCATGGGGATCATCGGATTGC
>JANMWG010000485.1:0-11323 GCA_031393885.1 Betaproteobacteria bacterium
TTAGGTGTTCGATAGCGAAACGGTGGGAGAGCGAGACCAGATTTTGTCGATTTCGACGCGCATATCGGGAATATGCCAGGAGAAATCGGCGAGATATGGACCGCTCTCCCGCCGTTGCAGCCGAATCATCCTGAGTCCGACAGGCTGCTAGCCCCGCCTTCTTCCACCTGCCGGTCTGCAGTAGGCGCGTCGGAGGGAGTGCCGCATGGGGGGGGTGTTCGCGCCTACGTCTCCCGGTTCGCTGATCGGGCCGTCTTCGATACAATCCGGGTCCGCCTTCCGTATCCCTTTATCCCTTCCAGGAGATCCCGATGGAACACACCCTGCCCGCACTACCCTACGCGATGGATGCCCTCGCCCCCCATCTGTCGAAAGAAACCTTCGAATTTCACTACGGCAAGCACCACCAGGCCTACGTGACCAACCTCAACAATCTGGTCAAGGGAACCGAGTTCGAGAACCTCGGCCTGGAAGACATCATCCGCAAGTCGTCCGGTGGCGTGTTCAACAATTCGGCCCAGATCTGGAACCACACTTTTTTCTGGAACAGCATGAAACCGCACGGCGGCGGCGAACCGACCGGTGCGCTGGCGGCGGCGATCACCACCAAATGGGGTAGCTACGCCGCGTTCAAGGAAGCCTTCACCAAGAGTGCCGTCGGCAACTTCGGCTCGGGCTGGACCTGGCTGGTGCGCAAGGCCGACGGCTCGGTCGACATCGTCAACACCTCGAACGCGGGCTGTCCGCTCACCGGGGCCGACAAAGCGCTGATCACCATCGACGTGTGGGAGCACGCGTACTACATCGATTTCCGCAACGCCCGCCCGAAGTTCGTCGAGACCTACCTCAACAGTCTGGTCAACTGGGATTTCGCCGCGAAAAACTTCAGCTAAAGCAGAAGGTTTCGTAGATCGCTCGTCCTCCTCATTTCGGGAGGGCGAGTACTGGCCCGTTGTGCACGCGGGGCAAAACCACGATCACGGCTTGGCCGGAATCGCCGCCAGACCCTCTACCTTGTCGCTCTTGCCGACGCCGTGTTTCGCGAACCACCCCTGGTTCATCTCCAGCGACCACCACGCCTCTCCATCCGACGAATGCGCATCGAGCGTTTGCGGCTGCATGTCCTCGATGTTCAGGATGCGACCGTCGCGGCCGATGAACGCCACCGACAGCGGCATCAACGTGTTCTTCATCCACATGCTCTGGATGCCCGGGTGCTCGTAGGTGAACACCATGCCGTTGTCGTCCGGCATCGAACGTCGGAACATCAGGCCGGTCCTGCGGCTTTCCTCGGTGTTGGCCACCTCGGCCCGGACGGCGTGACCCCGTATCCGCAAGGGATACGTGAGCAAGGGGTCGGCGAGCGCGGGCGCGACGGCAACCAGGCAAAGACCGATCGCGAGCCAGGCGCCGGGATTGCGCAAGTGGGCGAGCAAGGCCACGATCGATGCGGCAAGACGGTTCATGCGAGGGCGGCTCCGATGGCGTGACGGCGCGATGATCGCACCGTTGTCGTCGAACCGCACGATATGGTGGTCATTGTCGGCGAGACGCGGCACGCGCAACGCGCCGATGGATTCCGAGACAGGTTTCCGCGAGCTGAAGTTGGACACTTTTTTTGTCGATGCAACTTGGTGCAGCGCAATATCCGGCGTGGGTTTCCGGGCGATTGCCTCCCCGGCAAATTTGTTGACAACGCCATATCGTTACCTTAGTGTCCGCCACGCGCCGCAAGGCATGAATTGCGCGCTTTCAGAGTGAAAAAAGTGGGTCGTAGTGTCACTCAAAAACCACTGCCCGGCGGTCACATAATCGCCGGCAGATTCTCGGGAGGTACTTCAATGGTGAAGCTGCATTTTCAACGCGCAGCAGTCGTCGCCGCCTTCGCCGTCGCTTCCAGCGGCGCGTGGGCACAAGGTCTGGATGAGGCAGGTTCCAAGCTTTATCAGAACTACGTCACCGACGACATGCTGCTCAACGCCGACAAGGACGCGAGCAACTGGCTGCTTTACGGTCGCGATTACGCGACGACCCGCTACAGCCCGCTCACCCAGGTCAACCAGGGCAACGTCAAGAACATGAAGGCCAAGTGGGGCCTCTCGTTCGGCGTTCTCGACGGCCAGGACAGCCAGGCGGTCGTGGTCAACGGCACGATCTACGTCACCAGTTCGTACAACAAAGTGTTCTCGGTCGACGGCGCCACCGGCAAGGTCAACTGGAAGTACGAGCGCGAACTTCCCGGCGACGTGTTCCCGAAGCTGTGCTGCGACGTCGTGAACCGTGGTGTTGCCGTCTACAAGAACAAGGTCTATCTCGCCACGCTCGACGCGCACATCGTTGCGCTCGACAACCAGACCGGCAAGGTGGTCTGGGACAAGAAGATGGGCGACTACACGTACGCCGAGACCTTCACCATCATGCCGATGGCACTGTCGGGCAAGATCATCTTCGGTACGGCCGGCGCTGAATATGGCGTTCGTGGCTGGATCGCGGCGATCGACGCCGACACCGGTGCCCCGGTGTGGAAGACCTACACCATTCCCGGACCTGGCGAAGCTGGTAACGACACCTGGGCTGGTGAATCCTGGAAGTACGGCGGCGGTTCCGCCTGGATCACGGGTTCCTACGACAAGGAAACCAACACCCTGTACTGGCCCGTCGGCAACCCCGGTCCCGACTTCGACCGTCACGTGCGCCTGGGTGACAATCTGTTCACCAACAGCACGCTGGTCCTCGATCCCGACACCGGCAAGATCAAGAGCTACTTCAACTACACGCCCAACGATCCGTACGATTACGACGGCGTGAACGAAGTCATCCTGGTCGACCTCGGCGGCAAGAAAATGTGGCTGCATGGCTCGCGCAACGGCCACGTATACGGCATCGACCGGATCAACACGGTCAAGACCAAGTACGGCAACGAGCACAAGTGCGTGTGGGTCACCCCTCTCCAGCGCGTGAACTGGACCAAGCCGATCACCCCGTCCAACAACTGCAAGCCGGTCTATAACTACCCGGAAAAGGACGTGGTCTACGACAAGGTCACCACCGATATCGCGCCGTCGCTCGACGGTGGCAAGGAGTGGCACCCGATGTCGTACAGCCAGCGCACGAAGATGGTCTACGTGCCGGTTTATGACTTCGCGATGGACCTCCAGGCCAAGAAGATGGAGTGGAAGCGTGGCGAATGGTATCTCGGCGCCAAGGTCCTGAACTTCAACGCCGGTGCTGGCCATGTGAAGGCGTTCGACGCCGCCACGGGCAAGCTGGTGTGGGACAAGTCGCAGAGCTACCCGGCCACCGGCGGCATGCTGTCCACCGGCGGCGGTCTCGTGTTCTACGGTGATCCGGAAGGCAACTTCAACGCCGTCAACGACGAAACCGGCGAAGCGCTGTTCCAGTTCCAGCTCGGTTCGGGCGTCTACGGCAACCCCACCACCTACACGGCCGGCGGCAAGCAGTATGTCGCGATCGTCTACGGTTCGGGCGGCGGCGGTATCTGGCCCCTCTACTTCGCCGAGTGGTACAAGAAGCAGTCGAAGGGTGGCGGTTTGATGGTCTTCGCGGTCGAGTAATCCGACCTGAAGCCCAGCACCACCCGGAGTCCGGGTGGTGCCACCAGGCACAAGGGAGGGCGAGAAATTCGCCCTCCTTTTTTTGTCTGATCAGTAGAACGAAACTTTTGTGGTGGTATGACGTTCTTCCACGGGTGGGGCAGGGCGCAGGCGCCGGACTCCCCGGTTATCGCCGATGCTCACACGAGTTCGATGAACGGTCAGGAGGATTCAGTGTTCAAGAAGTATATGAAGTGGTTTCGGCCGGGCGTATGCGCCCTGGCACTGGTGTCCCTTACGGCAATTGCTGCAGAAGGTGACGACCCGGATGAAAGCAAGGATTCCCTGGGGCGTGCGCGCGATCGAGGATTCCTCAACGTCTGCGCGGATCCCTACCAGTATCCGCAATCGGAACAGAGCGCGGATCCGCCCGGATTCGATGTGGAGATCGTGCGCGCCATTGCGAAGTCCGCCGGTCTGCGTCTGAACATGGTGTGGATCAACACCGCCACGCGTGGCGGTACATCCCGGGCATTTCGCCAATCGATCCTTGCCAACAAGTGCGACGTGTTCCTGGGCATGTCCGACAACGGCGACGACGACATGCTCATGGGCAAGCTGGCCTTCACCAAGCCTTTCCTCGGCATCGGGTATGTTCTCGTGACACAGGGCAAAGCGGCCGAAATGACCACGCTGGAGCAACTCAAGGAGGCGAAGGTCAAGATCGGCGTGTCGATGTCGACACCGATGGACGACTATCTTTTCACCCGCGAGATACCGCGCGAGCTGTACATGGGGTCGCGACGCATGATGGACGGCATGGTCAAGGGTGAAGTCGATGCCGGCATGATGTTCTCGACCACGCTCGGCACCATCCGCACCGATTTTCCGAAGGCGGCTTTCCGGATGGCGCCGGGGTTCGTGCCGATGGAGGGCCTGCGGTTCAACAGCGCCTGGGTGGTGCGCAAGGGCGACAAGGCGATGCTCGAGTTCATCAACAAGGGCATCACCGATCTGCTCGAGAATGGGCGCATCAAGGAAATCGTCGAGAGCTACGGCGTGCCGTTCTACTCGCCTTTTTCTTGAATCTGCAAGAGGGGCAGATGCTCTCGCTGTGGTCCATCCCGAGCGTGGATCACGGCGCATCTGGCTGGGTGAGATGGGGTAGGCAATTTCTGACGGAATCAACCGTCGTCGATCGAGAAAGGGAGAGTCGGAAATGTTCATGAGCAAAGCTGGCCATGCAGTCATCGGATTCCTGGCGGTCATCGGAACCGTCGCATTGCTGGTGATCGGGTTCGCCAGCATCACACCGCCGGCCTATGCGGGCGGCGCCGCGGCGCTCGAGAACGACCTGCCCATTCCTGAAGACGACGCGAACGCAGTGGAGGCCGGCAAGTCGAAGTTCGGCCAACGTTGCGGGCTCTGTCACGGTGGTGGAGGACGTGGCGGGAAGGGGCCCTGTCTTACCTGCGGGCACTTCAAGCACGGCGGCAAGAGTTCGAACATCTACGCGAACATTGCGGCAGGTGTACCGGGCACCCCGATGGGGGCGTTCGGTACCACTGTCACCCAGGAAGAAATCTTCAACATCATCGCGTTCCTGCGTTCCGACACGAAGCGTCGCGCACGGGAAGGCGAGATCGCGGATCCCTACGCACCAGAGGAAGAAGTACCGGTGTTCCCTGGCGAGAAGAAGTAGTTTTCTCGATACGACATCCGGTTGCTGCTGATGCGGCAACCGGAAAGCACAACGGCCACGCGATTCGCGTGGCCGTTGTGTTTGGCGGGCTGCAACGTGCATGGCACCCTGGCGCGATGGTTTACCCGGTACCGGTGCTGCCGAAGCCCCCAGCGCCGCGCGACGACGATGCGAAGTCCGTCACCACCCGAAAAGACGCCTGCACGACCGGCACGATGACCAGTTGCGCGATGCGCTCCATCGGCGCCAGGACGAACTCACGGTCGGAGCGGTTCCATACCGAGATCATCAACTGCCCCTGGTAGTCGGAGTCGATCAGGCCGACGAGGTTGCCGAGCACGATGCCGTGCTGGTGCCCGAGGCCGCTCCGCGGCAGCACGATGGCGGCCAGTCCGGGGTCTTCGACATGGATAGCAAGCCCCGACGGGACCAGTGCCGTCTGGCCTGGCGCAAGCGTGAGCGCGGCATCGAGGCAGGCGCGCAGGTCGAGCCCCGCCGAGCCCGGTGTGGCATACGCAGGCAGGCAGTTACGCATGCGTTCGTCGAGGATCTTCAGGTCGATGACGCTGGTCATGCCTTTTCCGTTTCGGTTGATGGTCATGCCCGTCATCGCGCCTGCGCGGCCAGCAATCGGGCAAGGTGAGCGATGAGGTGCCTGGCCTGAGTGATCTTCGGCGCCTGCGGCAATCGGTGCTGGCCGTTGTCGTCGAGCAGCAGGAGTTCGCTGCTTTCGGCGCCAATGGTGGTCTGGGCGAGGTTCGCTGCCAGCAGCGGAACGCCCTTGCGGCGGCGCTTGGCCTCGGCGAATGCCTCTAGGTTCTCGCTCTCGGCGGCGAAACCGACGCAGAACGGTGCGTTCGGGCGGCTGGCGACGTGGGCCAGAATGTCGCGGGTGGGCACCAGCTCGATCGTCATCGCGGCGTCCGATTTCTTGATCTTCTGCTCGTGCGGCGTGCGCGGCGTGTAGTCGGCAACCGCCGCCACCGCGATGAAGATGTCGCAAGCCGGGAGGGCGGCCTCGACAGCCTCGAACATGTCGTGGGCACTGACGACCCGCACCAGGTCGGCGATGCCCGGTGGAATCGGCAGCGACACCGGC
This sequence comes from Betaproteobacteria bacterium, assembly GCA_031393885.1. Lineage (GTDB taxonomy): Bacteria > Pseudomonadota > Gammaproteobacteria > Burkholderiales. The sequence goes on from JANMWG010000485.1 coordinate 6,356, forward strand.
CCCGAGACCAGCGTGACCCAGGCGCCGGCCTCCGCCGCAGCCGCCGCGACCGAGTAACCCATCCTGCCCGAACTCGAATTGGTGATCCCGCGCACCGCATCGATGCGCTCGAAGGTCGGACCTGCCGTGACCAGCACTCGTTGGCCGGCCAACAGCTTCGGCGCCAGTGCCACCACGATCGATTGTGCGATCGCATCCGCTTCCAGCATGCGGCCCATCCCGGTTTCGCCGCAGGCCTGCTCGCCGGCATCCGGTCCGATGACCTGCACCCCGTCGCTTCGCAGGCGCTCGATATTGCGCTGGGTCGCCGGGTGTTCCCACATCTGGCGATTCATCGCCGGCGCGACCAGCAGGGGGCAGTCGCGCGCGAGGCAGAGCGTGGACAACAAGTCATCCGCGAGACCCAGCGCGAGTTTTGCCAGGAAGTCGGCGCTCGCGGGAGCGACGGCGATCAGTGCCGCGGAGCGCGACAGATCGATGTGGGTCATGCCGTTGCCGATGCGGTCGTCCCAGAGGTCGGTGAATACCGGCTGTCCGGATAGCGCCTGCAGGGTCACGGGCGAGATGAAGCGGGTGGCCGCCTGGGTCATCACGACCTGAACCCCGATATCGGCGCTGGTGAGGTGACGAACCAGTTCCGCGGATTTATAGGCAGCGATGCCGCCGGTCAAGCCGAGGACGATGCCTCGGCGTGCGTCATCTCGGGTGCCATCTGTCATGAGGGAATGTACGGGCGAAGACGTGAACCCGAAGTGTAAGCTCGGCGCATCGGGGGTTGAAACCGTCAGGTGGCGTGACCATGGCGATCAAGGACTGGCCGGCCGCGGAGCGGCCGCGGGAAAAACTGCTTGCGCAGGGCGCGGCTGCTCTGAGCGATGGGGAGTTGCTGGCGATCTTCCTGCGCACCGGCATGGTGGGGCGCGATGCGCTCGAGATCGCGCGCGACCTGCTGGGGCGCTTCGGCACCTTGTCGGCGTTGTTGGAAGCGAGCCTCGAGGACATGGTTAAGACCCCCGGGCTGGGCCCGGCCAAGTATGTGCAGTTGATGGCCGTGATGGAAATGGCGCGCCGGGCGCTCCTGGAGCAAATGCAACATCGTGACGCGCTGACGTCGCCCGAACTGGTGAAGTCGTATCTGCGGCTGCAATTGCAGGGCCGGGACCGCGAGGTGTTCGTCGTGATCTACCTGGATGCCCAGAACCGTGTGCTGCGCGTCCATGAGCTGTTCGTCGGGACTCTCACGCAGACCAGCGTCTATCCGCGTGAGGTCGTCAAGGGTGCCCTGGCAAGCAACGCTGCGGCCGTGATCTTTGCCCACAACCATCCGTCTGGCATCGCCGAGCCGAGCCACGCCGACGAGGCTCTAACGCAGGCGCTCAAGCAGGCCCTGGCGCTGGTGGACATCCGGGTCCTGGATCATGTTGTCATCGGTCGGGGCGCCGCGATGTCGTTCGCGGAGCGCGGCATTCTGTAGTTTCGGGGAATGCCCGCCCGGTGGTGCGTCCGCGAGAGGGGGTTGAGTGAACCTCCTCCCCGTGCTATAAAGTTGGGTTACATCCCTTACTTTGTGGAGCAGCCCAGTGGCACGCGTTTGCATCGTTACCGGCAAGAAGCCGATGGTGGGTAACAACGTTTCCCACGCCAACAACAAGACCAAGCGTCGTTTCCTGCCTAATCTGCAGCACCGGCGCTTCTGGGTCGAGAGCGAAAACCGCTGGGTCAGCATGCGTCTTACCAATGCTGGCCTGCGCACCATCGACAAGAAGGGCATCGACGTGGTTCTCGGAGATCTCCGGGCCGCGGGCGAGCACATCTGAGCCAGGAGCCTCGAACATGCGTGAAAAGATAAAGCTCGAATCCACGGCAGGCACCGGCCACTTCTACACCACTACCAAGAATAAGAAGACCAAGCCCGAAAAAATGGAGATCAAGAAGTTCGATCCCAAGGCGCGCAAGCACGTGATCTACAAGGAAACCAAGCTCAAGTAGTCATCTCTTCGCCGCTGGCGAGGTCCGGAAATCCGGCCAGCCAATCCGGCAGCCAACAAAAAGCCCACCTGATCAGGTGGGCTTTTTGTTGGCGGTGCCGACCGGAAGACCGGTCAGGCGTAGCAGCGAAGTTCGCGGGAGAACTGCTGCAGCGGTGCAATGCCGCTCGATTCCGCCCGGTGGCACCAGTCGTCCAACTGCTTCACCAGTTGCTCCTTGGTGGCTGCCGAGCGTTGCCAGACTTGCGACAACTCCACACGCATCGAATACACCGTTGCCAGCACCTTGCTGCGCGACAGGAAGTCGTTGAGATGCGCGCGTTCGTCTGCCGGCAGCGGTACGCCCCCGCCATGCAGCCAGCGACCGAATGCCGAAGCATCCAGGCCGGTGAGGTGCTTCGCCCTGAGCTTGCCGAGCTCTTCCATCCAGGTGGTCTTGAGCGAGCGGCCGAAACGCGCCAGAACGTCGTAGCGGTGCGTAATCACGGCGTGCAGCGTGTCGGCATCGACGGCGGACTTGGCCGTGCCCAGGCGCACGCGCGGCGCCTGCTTCTTGACCTTGGCGAGACCGAAGCTCTCGAGGACGCGGATGTAGAGCCAGCCGATATCGAACTCGTACCATTTGTTCGACAGCTTCGCCGACGTGACGTAGGCGTGGTGATTGTTGTGCAACTCTTCGCCGCCGATGAGAATGCCCCAGGGGACGATGTTGCGGCTGGCATCTTCGGCCGCGAAACTCCGGTAGCCCCAATAGTGGCCGACGCCGTTGATCACGCCTGCCGCGAAGATCGGAATCCAGATCATCTGGACCGCCCAGATGGTCAAGCCGATGGGCCCGAACAGAAGCAGGTCGATGATCATCATCAGGGCGACCCCCAGTACCGAATGGCGTGTGTAGAGGTTGCGCTCGATCCAGTCGTCGGGTGTGCCGTGACCATATCGCGATAAGGTCTCGTCGACCTTGCTCTCGGCACGGTACAGCTCCGACCCTTCCCAGAAGACCTTGTTGATCCCGAATATCTGCGGGCTGTGGGGATCGTCGGCGGTTTCGCACTTCGCGTGGTGCTTGCGATGGATGGCGGCCCATTCCTTGGTGACCATGCCGGTGGTCAGCCAGAGCCAGAAACGGAAGAAATGGCTGGGAATGGGATGCAGGTCCAGTGCGCGATGCGCCTGATGACGATGCAGGTAGATGGTGACGCCGGCGATGGTGATGTGGGTGAACACCAGTGCGACCACTACGTACCCCCACCAGGGCAGATCGACCAAACCATTGAAAATCATGAGTTCTCCGGGGAAATTGTTACGGCCAGATAATACAGGAGTAATCGAATGACGATTCGAGCGTCGCCAGGCAGCGACTCCTGAACAAGCAATTTGGGGTCCGATCGGCCAGCGGCAAGGCTTGATCATGCAACATCGTTGGCCACGAACCGGGATGCCTCGGGAACCAGCACCCGGACTTCGCGCTGCGGGAAGGGAATCTCGATGCCCTTCTCGCGAAACGCCGCGATGATCGCGAGCCCGAGATCCGAGCGCAAAGTGGCGCGGCCCAGTTCCGGGTCGCCGATCCACACGATGAGTTCGAGATCGACGCCGCTGTCGCCGAAATTCTTCAGGACTGCCACAGGAGCCGGTTCCTTCAGCACCCGGTCGTTGCCCTTGGCGGCGGCGCGCAGTGTTTCGAGGGCCACCGGCAGATCGCTCGAATAGGCGACCTGAACCGGGATGACGATCTGGGCCAGGGTGTCCGAGTAGGAATGATTGACCACCGTCGATGTGATCACCGATTCGTTGGGGATGATCGCTTCGGTGCCGTCGAACCCCCTCACCACCACATAGCGCGCCGTGAGGCGGGTGACCTCGCCGTAGCGACCGTCGATGGTCACCAGGTCACCGAGCTTGATCGACCGATCCAGCAGGATCGCGAAGCCGCTGATGTAGTTGGCGGCGATCTTCTGCAATCCGAAGCCCAGGCCCACCCCGACCGCGCCGCCGAACACCGACAGCACCGTGACGTCGATCCCGGCCAGCGGCAGCGCGATGAGCACCGCCAACACCAGGAAGATCATCTTGATCAGTTTCGAGAACACCACCCGCAGGTTGGCGTCCATGCCGCGCAGGTCCATCACCCGGCGCTCGAGCAGTCGGCCCATCCAGAGCGCCAGAACGATGGTGATGCCGATCGCCAGCGTGCCCTCGATCACGTTGAGTAGCGAGATATCGTGCTTGCCCAGGGGCAGCCGCAACTCGCCCAGCCAGCCGCGCAGCTCGGGCAACAGGCCGGTGATGTGAAGCATCGCGCCGATCCACATCGCCCACGCGATTGCCCGCTCCGATCCGCGCAGCCAGGCGCTGGGCGGCAGCGCATGCCGCAACACGTAGACCGCGATGCGGATGATCACGAGCGACGACGCGAGCGCGATCGCGATCTTCAGCAGATGGACGGGGTGATGGAAGTGCAGCGTCCAGCGCGCTACCAGGAGCAGCACCCAGGCCGCCAGCGGAAACAGGACGATGCTCACGCCGCCGACGCCCATCTTCAGCGCGTCCTCGTCCGCGCCGGCGTTGGCGCGCGCCGCGAGCAGGCGGGGCTTCAGCACACGTACCACGAGCCAGGCACCGAGCAGGCAAACCGCGATCGCCGCGAGTTGCCAGGCGATCACCACCGTTTCCATGCTCGCGATCAGGTCGCTCAGCAGGCTTTGTGGCGTGGTGAAGGCGTTCATCGACGCGTTCAGGCAGGCGCCCGTTCAGTGCCCGCAGGCTTTACCGAGCGCATTGGTGGACCCCATTGTGCAATCCAGAACGAAGGGAACATCTGAAGCGAAGGGGCCCCGCCCACAGGGTCCCCCGAGGACGGGGCGCCCCCTCGAGGGGGAAGGCGTAGCGCAGCGCAGGCTGGGGGTGGGCGTCACCTTTACGGCACCGGTACTTCCGCGATCAACCGGGCGGCGAGCGCATCGGACGACAGCCGGGA
>JANMWG010000487.1:0-3619 GCA_031393885.1 Betaproteobacteria bacterium
TAGACGTCATCGGGTTCGATCCGAAGCGCATCGCGAAAATGCCGTTCGGCCGCGGTCGCCAACCCGGCGCGTTCCGCCATCTCGGCCATCCCGGTGAGAACCCACACGCGCGTCTGCGGATCGGCTTTCGGGGTGATGTCCAGCACGCCCGACAGATGCCGGTAGCTTTCCGGCAACCGTCCTGTCATGGCACCGACACCATCGGCGCAGGCCGACCACAGCAGCTCGCTCGCCGCGATCTCGAGCACGGCGCAAGCCTTGGCGGCGGCGCCGAATTCGCCCTGCACCGCCAGGATGGTGGCGCGCATCAGATGCGCCTGCGCGTCGAGCGGCGTGGCGGCGAGGACCACGCCCAGGTCGCGCAGCGCCGCCGGAAAGTCGTGCTGACGCTGGCGCAGCGTGGCGCGCAGCATCAGCACCTCGGTCGGTGGCCGTTCCAGCTTCCACCATGGAGCGAGCGCCGCCTGCGCATAGCCGGCATAGCGCGGATCGCCGGCTGCGCGTCCGATCGCGACGTACTCGCGGGCCAGCGTGGTCGCGCGGGACAAGTCGCCGGGTGCCCGCGCCAGCCCCGCTCGCAGTGAACCGAGACGGCGCGCGGTCGGATCATTCGCCGCCAGCGGCAACCGTTCGAGCACCACGTTGTCGTCGGTGGGCATGGTCGGCGTCGCGTCCGCGAGCGTCGCGACGCTCGCGATGAGCATGAAGGTGAGAGCGACCACAACGGCATTCATGACCACCTCACGAAATCAACTTCATGTCGAGCGCACGCTCTGCGAGCCATGCCAGGGCCAGCGCGGCAACCGCGACCGAGCCGGCGACCAACACCAGACGGCGATAGACCCATGCATCGCGCAGCCACCAGGCGAGCGGCAGGAACACCGCGACGATCGCCAGTTGTCCGATCTCGACACCCACATTGAAGCCAACCAGCGACAGCAGCAGCGCCCCGCGCGGCAGACCGAGATCGCCCAGCACCGACGCGAAGCCGAACCCATGGATGAGCCCGAACGCGAACGCCATCGCCCAGCGCCGCTCGCCGATCACCGGATAGACGTTGTTGAGCGCCGCCAGCACCACCGACGCGGCGATGGCCGACTCGACCCAGCGCGACGGCAGCGCCACCACGCCCAGGGTGGCAAGCGTCAGGGTGATCGAGTGCGCGAGCGTGAACGCGGTCACGACGCGCGCCACCTCCCACAGCGCGGCCGGGAAACGCTCGCGTCCGGCCCATGCACCATCGCGCCGCAACAGCACCGCGGGGAGCAGCAGCGACAGCAGGAACAGGATGTGGTCGAAGCCGATCCAGATGTGCCACACCCCGTTGCGCACATAGTCGCGGAACTGCCGCCAGGAACCGCCGCCACCGGTGTCGAAGTGCAGGCGCGGCGCGTCGGCCGCGAACACGCCGCTTTCGGTGGCGGCGCCGAGCGTGATGTTGAGCAGCCCCTTGTGCTGGGCGTCGAGGTCGAAGAACAGCCGATAGTCGGCGTCGAGGCCGGCCGGTACATGCGGACAGGCGGCGGAGAATCGCAATACCGCGTAACCGCCATCGCTGTGCTGATCCACCAGATGCTCACCGGCGAGCAGGGGGCAGTCGTCGCCATCGGCGAGCAGCTTCAGCCGCGCGAAGGCGTACGCGGCGATCTCGGCGTGACGCGCGCGCAGTTCGCCCCAGGTGATGGCGCCGTCCTGGTCGGCATCGAGACCGAGCGCGAAATCGAGATCGCGCAGCGCGATGTCCCACTGGCCGACCACGGTGGCACCATCCAGCCGCAAGGTGAGGTAGCTGTCGCTTGGCTTGTGCGCCCAGGCGACCTGCGACCACCAGCACAGCAAGACGATGACAAAGGGCAGACAGCGACGCACACGACCTCCTGTTCCGGACCGATGCTGGTACGCGGCACAGCCGGGATCGGATGTCGGAATCTGCATTCGGGATCGCGGACACGGTACTCGTATGAAATTCCGCCGGGACGGCGGCGCTTTACACCGCGGGCACGGCCGCCGCAACCTCGGGGTCGGGCGAACGCAGGTCGAGCGTGGTCCCGCTCACGACATGCACGCTGTCGGTCGGCACCGTGGCCAGCGCCAGCACCGCCCCCGGCGCGAGCGCAATCGCGGCCACCGAGGCCGCCATCACCGGCGCCGATCCCGCCGCCAAGCGCCGCAAGACAAATACGTGTCGCTTGCCCGCGCGCACGAGGGTGAGCGTCACCGCCGGCCAGTGCGACGGCAGCCGCGGGTCGAAGCTGACCGTGTTGCCTTGCACCCGCAGACCGCAGATCGACTCGATGGCGGCGCGGTACATCCACGCCGCTGACCCGGTGTACCAGCTCCAGCCACCGCGGCCGACATAGGGGGGCTGAGAATAGATGTCGCCGGCCATCACGTAAGGCTCCAACCCGTATGTCGCGCCCAGCACCGGGTCGGCCGAGCGATGCGCCGGGCTCAGGCCGCGGAACACGCGAAACGCCTCATCGGCATCGCCGAGGCGCGCATAGGCCATCAGCGCCCACACCCCGGCATGCGAATACTGGCCGCCGTTCTCGCGCACGCCGGGCGGATAGGCCTGGATGTAGCCGGCGCTCGGCACCGCATGTTGCAGCGGCGGATCGAGCAGCCGCACCAGATTCGCGTCCGGGTCGATCAGGTGCCCGGTCACCGCCGCCATGGCGAGGCGCTGGCGCTGGTCGATCGTGTCCGATCCCAGCACCGACCACGCCTGGGCGATCAAATCGATGCGGCACTCTGGATTGCCGTCGGCGCCGAGCGCCTGGCCGTCGTCGAAGAACGCCCGGCGATACCAGCCGCCGTCCCAGCCGTGGGTTTGTAGCGCGTCGCGCCAGCCAAGGGCGGCCAGTTCCCATCGGGATGCCCGCTCGGCCTCGCCGCGGGTCCGCGCGACCGGGGCGAAATCGGCCACCAGCCGGCACAGAAACCACGCGAGCCATACCGACTCGCCACGGCCCTCGTGTCCGACCCGGTTCATGCCGTCGTTCCAGTCGCCCGTTCCCATCAGCGGCAAGCCGTGAACGCCGACGGCGAGACTGCGATCGAGCGCGCGTGCGCAATGCTCGAACACGCTCGCGGATTCGACCGAGGTCTGCGGCACGAAATACGCGTCTTCGGCGTCCGGCGGCACCGGCGGTCCATCGAGAAACGGCACCACTTCATCGAGCAGCGTCGCGTCCTGCGTGACCGCGAGGTAATGCGTGCACGCCTGCACCAGCCACAGCAGGTCGTCCGAGAACCGGGTCCGCACGCCCGCCCCGGTCGGCGGATGCCACCAGTGCTGGACATCGCCCGCCACGAACTGGCGGCCGGCACCGACCAATATCTGGTAGCGCAGCATCTGCGGTGCGGTGATCGCCAGCGCCATCGCATCCTGCAGTTGATCGCGAAATCCATAGGCACCGCCCGCCTGGTAGAACCCGGCGCGCGCCCACAGCCGGCAAGCCACGGTCTGGTACAGCAGCCAGCGATTCACCAGCGCATCGAACAACGGGTCCGGGGTGCTCACCGTCACCGTGCCCAGGAGCTGGTCCCAGCTCTCGCGCACCTCGTCCAGGCGTTGTGCGGGCGGCTTCGCCAGTGCCTGACGCGCCAGGCCGCGCGC
>JANMWG010000536.1:0-3370 GCA_031393885.1 Betaproteobacteria bacterium
CGTCACCCAGGGCCAGGGGCTGATGCCGGACGGCACCAGCCGCTTCTCCATCGGCGGCAAGAAGCTGCACCACTACATGGGCACCTCGACGTTCGCCAACTACACGGTGGTGCCGGAGATCGCGCTCGCGAAGATCCGCGAAGACGCTCCGTTCGACAAGGTCTGTTACATCGGCTGCGGCGTCACCACCGGTATCGGTGCAGTCATCAACACCGCCAAGGTCGAGCCGGGCGCGAATGTGGTCGTGTTCGGCCTGGGCGGCATCGGCCTGAACGTGGTGCAGGGCGCGCGCATGGCGGGCGCGGCAATGATCGTCGGCGTCGACATCAACCCCGGCCGTCGGGCACTGGCCGAGAAGTTCGGCATGACCCACTTCGTGAACCCGAAGGACATGACCGAGACCGAGTTGGTGCCGTATCTGGTGAATCTCACCAAGGGCGGTGCCGACTACAGCTTCGAGTGCATCGGCAACGTGAAGCTCATGCGCCAGGCGCTGGAGTGCTGCCACAAGGGCTGGGGCGTGTCGGTCATCATCGGTGTCGCACCGGCCGGCGCCGAGATTGCGACGCGGCCGTTCCAGCTCGTGACCGGCCGCGTCTGGAAGGGCACGGCCTTCGGCGGCGCGCGCGGCCGCACCGACGTGCCGAAGATCGTCGACTGGTACATGGAAGGGCGCATCAACATCGACGACCTCATCACCCATGTGATGCCGCTCGACCAGATCAACCGCGGTTTCGACCTGATGCACGCGGGTGAGTCGATCCGCAGTGTCGTCGTTTACTGATGAGGCCCCCCCCAAGCTCTCTGCGTTCGCTACCCCCCAACGGGGGGCGAGCGCCCTTGGGAGCGGCCCGGCGGGCGCTCTGCCGATGAAGACCATCAGCGAGCATCCGTGCTTCGGCGGCGTGCAGGGCTATTACTCGCACGCCTCGAAGGAGATCGGCCTCGACATGCGATTCGCGGTCTATGCGCCACCCCAGGCAGCGAAGGGGCGAGTGCCGGTGCTGACCTATCTCGCGGGACTCACCTGCACCGAAGAAACCTTCGCCATCAAGGCCGGTGCGCAACGCGTGGCGGCCGAACTGGGCCTGATGCTGGTGGCGCCCGACACCAGCCCGCGCGGCGCAGGCATCAAGGGTGAAGCCGACTCGTGGGATTTCGGCGTGGGCGCCGGCTTCTATGTCGACGCCACGCGCGAACCGTGGGCGAAGCACTATCGGATGTACAGCTACGTCACGCGGGAACTGCCGGCGTTGATCGCCGCGCACTTCCCCGCGGATCTCCAGCGCCACGGCATCTTCGGTCATTCGATGGGCGGCCATGGCGCCCTGGTGAGTGCCTTGCGCAACCCGGAGATCTATCGTTCGGTGTCGGCATTCGCGCCAATCAGCGCGCCGATCCGTTGCCCCTGGGGCACGAAGGCCCTGGACGGCTATCTCGGCGCCGACCGCGCGACGTGGCGCGAGTACGACACGACCGAACTGGTGGCGGGGCACCACTTTGCCGGCACGATCCTGGTCGACCAGGGCCTGGGCGACAAATTTCTCAACGACCAGTTGCGACCCGAGTTGCTCGAAGGCGCCTGTCGCGCCGCCAGCCAGCCGCTCACCTTGCGGCGGCACGCGGGCTACGACCACGGCTATTTCTTCATCGCCACGTTCATGGAAGATCACCTGCGGCATCACGCCGCCGCGCTCGCAGCCTGAGCACGCCCGGCGGGTGGCGCCGGGCGCATCATCGGAGAGGAGACGACATGCAGAAGCTTTTGGTCTACCAGTCGTTGTGGGCAATGGAGCGGCGCCGGCCCGACGGCCTGGAGTGGTCGCTCGACGAGAAGCTGACCATGATCCGCGACGCCGGTTTCGATGGCGCCGGCGTGCGCTTCATCGACCCCGCATTCGCGCGGGAAGTCACCGGCTTCCTGCGCGCGAACGGCATGAGCTGGCAGGCGCAGTGCTATCCGAAGACGGTCGACGATCTGAAGCCTGTGCTCGACCTGGTGGCCGAACTCGGTTGCGACCACGTAAATCTGCAACCCGACGTGCGGCCGCACACGGTCGAGGAATGCATCCCGTACATCGACGGCTGGCGGCGGCTTGCTAGCGATGCGAAGGTACCGGTGCACATCGAGACGCACCGCGACCGCATGACCACCGATCTGTTCTTCACGTTGCGGTTGCTCGACTGCTTTCCCGACCTGCGGCTCACCGGTGACCTCTCGCACTATCTGGTCGGGCGCGAGTTCTGGTTCCCGGTGGGCGAGGAAAACCACAAGCTCATGCACCGCGTGCTCGATCAATGCTGGGGTTTTCACGGCCGGGTGGCAAGCCGCGAACAGGTACAAGTGCAGATCAGCTTTCCGCACTTGCAGCACTGGGTGAAGCTGTTCATGGACTGGTGGGAGTACGGCATCCGCAGTTGGCGCCGCCGTGCGCCACCCGATGCGACCTTCACCTTCCTGTGCGAACTGGGGCCGCCCGAATATGCGATCACCGGCCAGGACGGCTACGAACTGTCTGATCGCTGGCAGGAGTCGCTGCTGATGAAGGACATGATCCGCGGGCTGTGGCAGCGGATCGAGGCTGAGGAAGCGGCGGGCGTGGCGGTGGCGGCTTGAGTTGGGACCCGGAAATGATGGGCTTCTCACTGCGCGACTCGAAGTACGAGCGCGCGTCTTCCGAGACAGAGCCGGACGGCGAATTCGTGCAAGCGCTACTTGCACAAACTTCCTGGTAACGCCAACTCGCGCTGCGCGATAAGCTGGAATCCGAGGACAACTGCCGCTGATAGGGCGGTAAGGCTGACAAGAAAGGACCACATGCCGCGCGTATCGCTGCTAGACGAACAGATCGATCCCGCCTTGGCAGCGCTGGCGCAACGCATTCGCGATCAGCGTGGTGGCAAGCTGCTCGAGCTGTATCAGGTGCTGCTGCACAGCCCGAAGGTGGCCGAGGCCTGGCTCGGTTTCTTCACCGTGCTGCGCCAGCAGTGCGAGCTGGATGCACGCTGGCGCGAACTGGCGATCCTGCATGTGGCGGTACTGAACGATGCTCGTTACGAGTTCGAGCAGCATGTGCCGTTTGCGCTCGCCGCCGGCGTCACCCAGGCGCAGGTCGATTCGCTTGCCGACTGGCGTTCGTCCAGTTGCTACGGCGATGTGGAGCGCGCTGTGCTCGGTTACACCGAGGCGATGACTCGTTCGATCCGCGTGCCGGACGAGGTGTTTGCGGAAGTCCGTCGATACTTTCCATCGGCGCAGATCGTCGAGCTTACTGCCACCATTGGTGGCTACAACCTGGTGTCGCGGTTTCTTGAGGCATTGCAGATCGGGCATGAGTAGTCGTACGTTGTTTTCTGAGATATATGAAAA
>JANMWG010000537.1:0-1986 GCA_031393885.1 Betaproteobacteria bacterium
GCCGTAGTGATCGACGTAGATGATCTCGGCCAGGTCAGCGGCGGGCAACAACGACTGCGGCGCGCTGATCGACTGCACGTTCTCGTTGGGAAATTCACCGGTCACCACTGCCGCGGCCATCGGCGCGAATACATCGCGGCCGTGAAACGACACCACGGCGTTGTCGGGCCACGCCGTGATCCGCGAGGCACTCTTAATGGTGCCGCGAGACCAGACGATCGAGAGCAGTCCATGGTCCGGCCCGACGAAACTGCGCCCGTCGACCCGCACCACGATCCCGTCGCGCGCGGCGTCCACCCCAGGGTCGACGATGGCGAAAAACACGTGGCGACCAATCACCAGCACCGGGATCACGAGCGACCGGCTGGCGGCAAGGCATCGATGGCGGCTGCTCGCGCGGCATGCGCGTTGCCTTCGAGCGGACGGTCGACGCTATGGATGGTAGCAGCACCGTGTTACCGATCGGCATTCATCCGCGCCCGCGGTACGCCGCCACACCGGTATCCGGAATCCACACGCCGCGCGGCGGTATGCCGGTCTGCCAGAACACGTCGATCGGGATGCCGCCGCGCGGATACCAGTAGCCGGCGATGCGCAGCCAGCGCGGCGACAGCAGCGCCTCGAGCCGGCCGGCGATCGACAACGTGCAGTCCTCGTGAAACGCGCCGTGATTGCGAAACGCGCCCAGATAGAGCTTGAGCGACTTGCTCTCCACCAGCCAGCGCCCCGGCACATAGTCGATGACCAGGTGGGCGAAGTCCGGTTGCGCGGTGATCGGGCACAACGAGGTGAACTCGGGTACCGCGAAGCGCGCCAGGTAGCGCTTGTCGGGATGCGGATTGGGAATGCGCTCGAGCAGCGCCTCGGACGGCGTCGACGGTGGTGGGGTGGCGACGCCGAGCTGTTTCGGAGATGCGGCGGCGGGGCGCGCCTTGCGGGTGGGCATGCAAACAGGCCGGTCAGGTCGTGGAACCGGTATTCTGCCTCGTTCACGGTGGCGAGGCAGTGTCGGCGGAACCATCCACCGGGATCGAATTCCAACGACAAAGGAGACAGCACCCATGAAGACATCCAGGAGAGGGGCTACCCCCAGGCTCGCGTTGCTCGCCACCCCCCCAGAGGGGGCCAGCGTCCTCGGAGGATCCTGTGGGCGCTGGGTATCGAGGTTTCTGCTGGCGATGGCGCTGGGTTTCACGACGCTGGTCCACGCCGCGATTCCCGAACCACTGCCGATCGCCGGGGTCATCGCGGCCGCACGTGCCGGCGACGACGCAACCACGATCATTTCACGACTGAAAAAAGCGCGGACCACCTACGCCTTGCGCGGATCGGATTTCGGCAAGCTGGCGACGGCGGGTGTGTCGGCGGCGCTGCTCGATTCACTCCAGCAAGGGTTCGCCGACGACGTCGATCTGCTGGTTCGCTACTGGGTGGGTGGCGAAACAATGGGCCCCTGCCCGTGGTGCTACCCGCAGCAGGTCGACCTGGGGCAGGCCGCGGCCCCCGAGAGCGCGCGCACGTTTCCGCCGCCGCTGCGGGTCGGATTCGGGCGCCCTCTCGGCCTCCCCGACTGGTATCGCCCCGCCGGCGTGAACGCCGGCCGCCACATCACGGTGGAACAGGTGCGCGAGGCCGTGAAGGCGGGAAAACCAGAGAGCGAGATCGTCCAGACGCTGCGCAACGCCAACCTCGACGGCGTGATCGGCATTGGCGGTGTGGGCAGTTTCGGAACGCGGCTGCAGGCCGGCATCGCCGGCTCCCGCTTCGCGGCGCTACGCGCCGAAGGGGTGCCCGACCCCGTGCTCGATGAACTGCAGGTCCGCTATCTCGCCATGTACGTCGAATATCTGCGCCATCGCCACAACAACCAGGGCAAGGGCAAGCGATAGCCCACCCCCAGGCTGCGCTTCGCCTTCCCGCTCGAGGGCATAACCTTGGGGTCAGGCCTGCATAACTGCATAACTGCATAACCTTGGGGTCAGGCCT
>JANMWG010000538.1:0-2455 GCA_031393885.1 Betaproteobacteria bacterium
GCGAGGCGATCGGTGGCGAAAATCTTGATCTGAAATTGCTTGCCGGCCGCCTCGGCCCGCTCGACAGTCAGCATGGCAAGGGAATAGGCCTCCTCGCCGGTGGCGCAGGCCGGCACCCAGAACCGAAGTTCCGCGTCATCCGCGCGCGCCGCGACGAGCGGCGTGATCACGATCTCGTCGAGTGCCTTCCAGGCCTCGGTGTCGCGAAAGAAGCCGGTGACGGTGATCATCAGGTCCTTGACCAGCGTCTCGATCTCTTCGGGGTGTGATTGCAACAGCTCGGTGTAGTCGGCCAGCGTCGCCGCGTTGGTCAGGCCCATGCGGCGGTGGATGCGGCGCTGGAGCGTGGCGCGCTTGTAGCCGCGAAAATCCTGATCGGAGCGGTGCCTCAACAAGGCGAACACGGGATCGAGCGCGGACCACGCGTCCGGCGCGGCGGCCACCGCGTTCCCGGGGCGGGGGCGGCGACATAGCCGTGCTGGAGGTAGCGCAGCAGCACCACCGGCATATTCTCGGGGGCGAGCACATGGTCGGCCGTGCCGGCTGCGATGGCGCTTTGTGGCATGCCTGGGAACCGTGCTGTGGTGGGGTCCTGAACCAGGGTCATGCCGCCTTGCGCCTTGATCTCCATCAGGCCGTGCGTGCCGTTGCACCCGGTGCCCGACAGCACCATGCCGATCGCCCGTTCCTGCTCGACCGCCAGCGAGATGAACAGGTCATCGACCGGGTGGCGTTGGCCGCGCGGCTCGGCCGGGACGGTGAGACGCAGTTTGCCATCGTGGAGGGTCGGGGTCCGGTCGGGAACGATGACGTGAACCCGGTTGGGCTCGATCGGCATACCATCGGCGATGTCGACGACCGGCATCGCCGTGTGGCGGCTGAGCACCGACGCCAGCTGGCTCTCGTGCGTCGGATCGAGATGCAGGATGACGACGAAGCCGCAGCCGCTGTCGGCTGGCATGACGTCGAACAGGCGCCCCAGGCTCTCGATGCCGCCGGCGGACGCGCCGATGCCGACGATCGCGCGGCACCGATCCGATTTGGCGCCGGGCTGGTGAGCCTTTGCTGTGCTGCCTCGCTTGTGCGCCATATCAAAAACTCCGGAGGAGCGTTGTCGATCCGGCTGACAAAGGTCGGGACCGTCGGACGAGAGGCCGGCAGTTGTTGAGACTCAGGTCGTCGCTGCGATGCTGCGCAGCGCTTTGATCAGAGCTTCGGCGCGGATTGGCTTTTTCAGGAAACCGCTGACCTTGAGTGCGAGTTCGGGCGCAACGTCATAGCCGGTCACAACCACGACCGGCACGCCACGCGCATTCAGTGCATCGACCACGCCATAGGCCATCTCGCCGCCAAGATCCATGTCGACGAGCGCCGCATCGATCGGTGTGGCGCCTCGATCGATGCGGCGCTCGATCAAGCTCATCGCTTCCGCGACGGTGCTGGCAGGACCTGAGACGATCACACCCAGGTCGTCCAGCAGTGCCACGTAGCTTTGCGCGATGATCCAGATGTCCTCGATCACAAGGACACGCATCCCGCAGAGCGCGTTGGCGACTGAAGTTGGCGAAGCTAACTCAGTGGTCATGATCATCGTTGTCACCGCAACCAACGCACATTCTACATATGGCCATGTCACGTGTTCAAACGGCAATACAGCAGCTTCGGATCATCTTTGAGCGTCACCATAGCGCGACGCCGATTGCCGGTCTACCCGTCACCCGTGCCTAGCTGCTGGTCAAAGAACACTTGACGAACCGCGACGCGATAGGTTCGATAGTCGACGAACAAGGCTCGACGGAACATCGGGGGACTGGGCCATGGGCAGAATATGGTGCCATCGGACAATCCGGCTTTGCGTGGTGTTCGGGTCACCCCGTTGTTCCACGGAAGCAGCCTGAAATCTCCGAGCTACGTCCGCATCTGCAATGCAGGCCGCAGTATCGTCATGAGCTTCTGAGCAGCGTGACGCTCGTCAATGCCGACATACGTTTCAAACGACAGATGAAGCCAGACGAAGCCAAACAGCACGTCGACCACGGTATCGATGTCGGTGTCGGCCCGCAATTGCCCCCGATCAACGCCATGCCTGACAATACTCGCGAGGAGTTTCTTGCGCGGGGCAAAATAAGCCTCATTGAAGCGTCGTCGCAGGGAGGGGTCAAAGGACATCTCTATGACAAGGCCACGAACGCCCTTCGCATAGAGCGGATCATGCCACGTTTGATAGACGCGTGCGACGAACTGCTCGAGGTCATCAAAAGTGTCGTCAGACAATTCGGCATTTGCTGCCCGCCCCAGAGCGTAGTCAATGAACGCATCCAACATCACCTCGCCCTTGGAATTCCACCAGCGATAAATCGAATGTTTGCTGACGCGGGCTTTTGCAGCAATCCGCTCCATCGAGATATCTCTGTAGTCCTCCTGCTCAAGCATGGAGAGGACCGCGACCATGATG
>JANMWG010000540.1:0-4384 GCA_031393885.1 Betaproteobacteria bacterium
GTAGGTCAGATACGAGTGCAGCCCCAGCTCCCACGTATCGCGATATGCCTTGACCATCTCCGGCTCGCGCGTCATGTCGTCGTCGTCGCCGCCGTGCTTCACGTCGCGCTTGCGCACGAACGGCTGAAAGTTCGATCCAAACTTCACGCCGTAGGGCGGGTCGATGTAGATCATCTGCACCTGCCCGCCCAGGCCTTCGAACTCGAGCAAGGAATTCATGACCTGCAAGCTGTCGCCGAGGATCATGCGGTTCTGCCACGGACCCTTGTGCTCGTAGGCATCGAGCTTGTCGGTCACATCGAGACCACCATCACCGAACAGATCGAGCGTGGTGCCCTTGGCCTTGCGGTTCTTGATGCCGTCGAGGATCGCCTTGGTGGAGTGGCGCTCGTGGACGAACAGCGGCACCGTCGGCACCGAGATCTGATGCCGCTCGGCCTTACCGGCCCAGTTGAGGAAGGGCTTCGATAACGCCTGCAGCAGATCCGCAGCTGCCTTGAGCGACTGCACTTGAACGCCGCCGCCCGCCCACACTTGCGGCTGCACGAAAACCGCCGCTTCCCCGTCCGCCCCGCAGCGCTGCACCAGGCCGATCAGCCACTCGGCCAGCTCCCGGTCGCGGTTCTCGTCCCAGCTCAGCGCCGGGTCGAGGCTGCTGTCATAGCGGTAGGTCTTGGCCGGCTTGCGGGTGGAGAACTGGTCCTGCACGCCCACGTCGGGCCGCTGGGTGGCCTCCTGCCCGTGCTGGTAGTCGGCGGTCTGACCGGCTGCGGGGGTCGGGGCTTTGCGTCGGGTGGCCAAGAGTGCCTTTCTGGTTCTTATTCGCCAGCGCCGAAGGATAACTGCTCCACGGCGGGCCTGGGCTGCTGTGATGCGCATGAAGAAGCCGTTTTGGGCAGGGCCTTACCCGCATGGCCCAAGCGCAAGCAGGGTGTTAGCATCTCGACGCGTTCATACCTGCCCCAACTCACTGTCTCTCGAGGCTGCCCCGAAACCACGTTGTGAAGACTGAATTCCTCAGACCCCGCCTCGTCGGCGAGCGATTCAATGCTCACTCGATTCCAGTCGAGGTCCTCAAGGACTGGGCGGCGTTCGAGGGCCTCATTGTGGAAGCCGCCCGGTGGCTGTACCTTCAGGAGAACCCCCGTCGCACGCGGACGCCGCGTGGGTTCGCGCAAAGTTTTACGCTCCACCTGTCGAGCGTGGAGGACGGCAGCGCCGTGGCAGTGTTCGAGCGTTCCCACCCCGAAGGTATTTTGGTGCCGGACGCCTGGGCTGTCTGGTTCGACAAAGCGCGTGCCCGCGTCCTGGCCACGATCGACGCGGCCGGCAAGGGTGAACCTCTCGACGACCTCTTGCCCAAGTCGCTACTGGCTTACTTCGACCAGTTCGGCCGTTCGCTGCGCGATGACGAAAGAATCGAGTTCACGTCCGATGCCGCGCTGCCGTCGATCGTGTACAACAATCGGGTTCGCAAGAAGCTCGTCCTCAAATCGGCAACGGTCTATCGCACCGAAGAGTCTGTTCGCGGTTCGATGTCCGAACTCAATCTCGAGAACTTCACCTTCGTGTTGCGGCTAATCAACGGCGACAAGGTGGTGGGCCACTTCAGCGAGGAACTGCGCGGCGCGGCCTTGAGCGCCCTGGGCTCCTACGGGGAGTCATTGGTAATGGTCGAAGGCGCGGTTGTGCGAGACCAGTCGGACAATCGCAAGAGCATCGAGCAAGTCACACGAATCGAGTTGCTGGACCCATTGGACGTTCCGGCGCGCCTCGAAGCCCTTGCTCTTTTGAGAGACGGCTGGCTGGACGGCGAGGGGTCGAGCCTGCCGCTGGACGGCTTGACCTGGCTCTCCAAGGCTTGGGTAGAACATTGGCCCGAAGACTTGCCGCTGCCTCACGTGTACCCCACGCCAGAGGGAATGGTACAGCTCGAATGGAGCATGACGGACAGGTCCGCGTCGGCCGAAATTGACACGACAAGTCGGACTGCCGAAGTATTGGTATCGCACACCGCAGACGGTGAAATTCTCGTCGAAGCCTCGTTTCCGCTCTCGGTACCTGGCGCGTGGCAAGACATGGCCGAATCCCTCTTCCTGCGCGAGGCCGCGCCGTAATGGCCGTTGGCATGACGGAAGGCCTGAGATTGCTCCATCGGCAGATGCATCCCTCGTGGATTCAAGAAGGCCGCATCACGAGCCAAGCGTTTTCGCCCACCCCGAAAGACCTTGGATTGCTGTCGGTCTATGACGGTGCGCAGATAGATGCGGACGCGAGCTTCCGGCACTACACGACGGTACAGCACCTGCGCGCCGCGGGAACAGCCTCCGTGACCTCGGGGGAGGTGAGCTGCATAGGTCTGAGCTGGCGCATGGATCCGGAGCCGTTTCCCGAACATGCCGTCATCGACTTCAACGGCTTGGGCTCCCCCGGCAGGATCAAGGCGAGGGCTCAAGGATTGGCAGAGATGGCTCGAAGGCGAGGGTGGACTTACCAACCGTAATTGCGACCGAACGAAGTCCGGAACAAATACGCGAACCGGTTGATATGCCCGAGTGATCCAGGAAGCCCGCGACTTGGTCGGTGACTTCCTGGGTGACGGCGAACAGCGCCTCAGCCGCGAGCCAGCTTCCGCCGCGACATCACCCGGCAACAACGCCAAGCCCGGCGAGCAGCCCGAACACGGTGCCCGGTTCCGGCACCGCCGCCGCGGTGAGCTGTAGATCGAAGCCGTAGCCGGGGACGCCGCCGCCGAAATCCTGGACCCGGAACGAATACTGGCCAGCGCCGAGCGGCACCGTGAAGCCGCTCGACCCGCCCAACGGGAAGCTCATGGTCCCGAAGAGATCGCTGCCGATGTCCGAGCCGGAATAGTGGATCCAGCCGAGCAGGCCGGTCGCGTCACCCGCGTTGGTCGGCAGCGTGATCTTGGGTCCGGCTTCGAAACCGAGGAAGGACGCGCCACCGCTCACCGAGGTCCCCGGCAGGAGCACGAGCTTCGAGAACTGCAGGCCGACCGGAACGGTGATGGTGAAATAGTCGCGATCGGTGCCGGCACCCGGATTGCCGGTGGCCCCGGACACGGTGTTGGAACCCAGGGCCAACGACGCGAGGGTCGGCGCCAGACCGCTCCCGGAAAGGTCGCCGGAAATGGATTCGTCGTAGGCGACCGCCGCGTGGCCCTGCGACATCGAGGCCAGGATCATCACCCCCAGACCAGCACGGCAAGCATTCGGCAAGCGCATCTCGTTCTCCCCTGTTTTGCGATGGATGCGGCCGCGATCGGGAGGGAACTCCAACTTTCACCTTAGCGACCCGGCATTGCAATCGGGTGACGCGGCATCGGCAAAACCGTGAGCCGTTCGAATGTGGCAAGCCGAATCCGCGGTCGGCACCAGGACGGGACGCCTGCGCCCCCTATCCCCAACGGAAGATGTTCGCCAGCCGCTGCCACGACCAGTAGGCCGCCGTCACGCCGATGGCATACAAGATGGGCTTGCGCAACGCCGGCGCCCACGACCGGCCTCTGAGCAGGCGAAAGATCCCGTACGCGACGCCGACCGCGAAGAGCTGGCCGATTTCCACGCCGACGTTGAACGTGAGCAGAGCCAGCGGCAGATGGCTCGCGGGCAGCCCGATCTCCTCCAGCGCGCCGGCGAAGCCCAAAAGCCCGTGCACCAGGCCGAAGACTGTCACGACGGCATCCGACCGGTCACCGATCAGGACGGCTTCCTCGACGTCGATGCGATCGGGCAGGGCCGAAGTCGGGACTCATTCGCACGACCTCGAGCAATGGCCGGCGCACCTGCGCGAGCATCGCCTGCGGGTCGCCGTTGGGCACGACGCCGATGCCGACCTCGATGAACCGGTTGCGCGCGTTCCAGTAGGCGTCGAGGCGATCGGTTCGCCGCGGGTCACCGGCAATCGATGCGGCATCCAGCACCTCGTCCGGCCGCACCTCGACCGCCCGCAGCAATTGCAGCAATCGGTCGCGCGGCGCGGAATCGGGCGCATAGGCGATGAACGGCGCGCGATGCGCGACCACCGGATGGTCGTCGGTATTCGCCGGCGCCGTCGAGCCGAAGCGAGCTAGCGCCGCCGGACCGGCGACGACGCTGCCGAGGACGGCGATTCGTCGTCGAGTTTCAACTGGCTCAATCGACGCGGCAGCCGCCTTGACATCGCGCCGACTGCCAGACCGAGGCCGGCCAGCGCAGCCAAGCCATGCTGCTCGCGTCGACACCCCTTCGGTCAGCACCTGATACTTGCTGGTCGCTGTGATGTCCTCGGGCAAGGCCTGCATCGGCAACAAGAGCAGGTGATCGCCTGCGGCGTGGCGCGTATCTGTGGCGGAAGTCGACGCCGCCACGCCGGACCCGCGCGT
>JANMWG010000034.1:0-26013 GCA_031393885.1 Betaproteobacteria bacterium
CCGATATGCGCGTCGACATCGACAGAATCTGGCCTCGCTCCCCCACCGTTTCGCTATCGAACCCCTAAGCCCGACAGGCTGCTAGGCCGAGAACGAGGAGCCGCACCCGCAGGTGGAAGTGGCATTGGGATTCTTGATGACGAACTGGGCGCCTTCGACGCTGTCCTGGTAATCGATCTCCGCGCCGATCAGATACTGGTAGCTCATGGGATCGACCAGCAGCGTGACACCGTTTTTCTCCATCGCGGTATCGTCCTGCTGAACCTCGTCTTCGAACGTGAAACCGTACTGAAAGCCGGAACACCCGCCACCGGTGACGAACACACGAAGTTTCAACCCGGGGTTTCCTTCCTCATCGATCAACTGCCTTACCTTGCCCGCGGCATTGTCGGTAAACAGGATCGGGGTAGGCCGTTCAGCGACTGCGTTCATACAGTTCTCCTCGAATACGTCAATGGTCCATTATGTTGGGGCAGTCCGCCCGGGGTCAATCGCTGGCGACAGCAGCCCTCAACGCAAGCACGTTGCCCAGTCCGACCGGTTCGCGATGCACCAGACGACCCTGAACCACCGCGCCGAGGTGTATTTCGAGACTCCGGTAATGAACGTCCCCGGTGACCCTGGCCTTGGCCTGCAACTCGACGTATTCACCCGCATGGACGGCACCGAGGACGGTACCGTTGAGAACGGCATGTGAAACCCGGATCTCGCCCTCGATGCAAGCCAGCTCCGACAGCACAAGAGTGCCCGCCTGGTCTCCCGTAGCGGTGACATTGCCTTTGACGACGCCGTCGACCCGAAGCCCACCGGTAAAGCCGACGTCGCCTTCAACCACCGCACCCGCCCCGATAAGACTGTCGATCCTGCCTGAAGGCTTGGTCACCTTGTTTCCGAACATTGCCGCCTCCTCAGCCTGTCAGAAGTCGAAGGTCCGCGAAGACCTCGCGGAGGAAACACCCTGCTCCATGACCAACACCTCGACCCGTTTGACGGCCGCACCAGAGGGAATCCGGAAACCGCCTTCGACCCGCTGGAAGAATCGAAACTCCAGGGCAAGCCGGGCAGGATTTTCGCCCGGTGGCGGCACCGGCACCATCTTCCGGACACCATCTTGCTCCACCTCCACTGTGAGCTGCAATCGCCCCTTGAAATCGTGCCCCCTTTCACGCGGCTGAACCACCAGCAGTCGAAACCGCTGGTCGCCATCCAGCAAGCCTGGCTCCATCTCGAACCGGTTCACGGTGACGCCACCGTCGCCCGGATGCGGTGCCATTGACTGGAAGAAAGCGAGATCTTCACGCAGCGAGGCATTCTCCGCCCCGATGGCGCGACCTTGCCGGGCGACGCTTTCGTGGGTGGCCGCCTCGATCTGGATTTGCCGCTCGCCGCTGGCCACGGTTTCCCGCAACCGCCGGTTTTCTTCGTCGAGCACCTCGATACGCGCGCGGAGCCGCCGCAATTCCGTGATCGCGTCGGTTTCGCCGGCCGCACCGGTCCCGTTATTGAGCAGTGCCCATGCCGCCAGCGATAACACCAGGACCAGGATTGCCGCAGCCATGAGCAGCCAGTACCCGGGAACCTGGGTACGAACGGCAACCCTCGGTGCCGAGATGCCGAAACGGCGCCGCATCGCCCTCAGGACCGTCGTCACGGCGAGAGTGGCACCTGATCCAGCCCGGTAGCTTCCGGTAGGCCGAACATAAGATTCATGTTCTGGACGGCCTGTCCGGCCGCACCCTTGACGAGATTGTCGATGACCGACAGGACCACGACGACATCCCCGCCACCTGGTTGGTGCACGGCGATGCGGCAGATGTTCGCACCCCGGACCGAGCGTGTTTCCGGGTGACTGCCCGGCGGCATCACATCAACGAACGGTTCAGCGGCATAGCGCGCCTCGAACAACGCCTGTAAGTCGGTACTGCGTGTCAGCCGGGCGTAGAGCGTGGCGTGGATCCCGCGGATCATGGGCACCAGGTGCGGGGTGAAGGTGAGCCCCACCGGGCCACCGGCAGCAACCCCGAGACCCTGGCGAATCTCGGGCAGGTGGCGATGGCCCGATACGCCGTAAGCCTTGAAGCTATCGGCCGCTTCGGCCAGCAGGATGTTCAGCTCAGCCTTGCGACCGGCACCGCTGACGCCGGATTTCGCGTCCGCGATGAGAGAGCAGAGTTCCACGTGGCCACCTTCCACCAATGGCAGGAAGCCGAGTTGTACAGCCGTCGGGTAGCAACCGGGATTGGCGACGATCCGGGCAATGCGAATGCGTTCACGGTTGACTTCCGGCAACCCGTACACCGCGATATCCAGCAGATCGGGGCACGCATGCGGCATGCCGTACCAGCGCTCCCACTCCGAGCGATCACGCAACCGAAAATCGGCGGCCAGATCGATGATGCGCACCCCGCGCTCCAGCAGCTCGCGCGCCTGGGTCATCGCGATACCATTGGGCGTAGCGAAGAACACCAGGTCGCAATGGGTCAGTCCGGCGTCGGCCGGATCGCAGAACCGCAGACCGATGCGCCCGCGAAGACTGGGAAACAGGTCTGCGACAGCGGTCCCGGCTTCGCCTCGCGACGTGATGGCTGCCAGCTCCACGCCCGGATGGCGGCAGAGAATCCGCAGCAATTCGACCCCGGTATAGCCCGTCCCGCCGACAATTCCGACCGATATCATGCCCGACTCCCGATCTGCATACCGTCCGCCAAGGCCGTTGAAGAAGAACCAAAAAAGAAGCCGCCCGAAGGCGGCTTTTTTTCGATACCGGCCCTCTATCGCTTCGAGAACTGCTTCCGGCGGCGTGCCTTGTGAAAACCCACCTTCTTGCGCTCGACTTCACGCGCGTCCCGGGTGATGAGTCCGGCCTTGCGCAGCGCCGGCTTCAGCGACTCATCATAATTCACCAACGCGCGGGCGATACCATGACGCACAGCCCCGGCCTGCCCCGACTCGCCACCACCGGTCACGTTGACCATGATGTCGAAGGTGGTGGAGTGTCCCGTCAATTCGAGTGCCTGCCGGACCACCATCCGACCCGTTTCGCGCGAAAAAAACACGTCGACCGGCTTGCCATTGACCTCGAAGCCGCCATTGCCGGGCTTCATGAACACGCGGGCAACCGCGCTCTTGCGTCGGCCGGTGCCGTAATTGTATTGGACTGCCATGAGTCGATGGCCTTTCAGATGGACAGCGGTTGCGGCTGTTGCGCTGCGTGGGGGTGTTCCGCGCCAGCGTAAACCTTGAGTTTCTTTAGCATCGCATAGCCCAGCGGGCCCTTCGGCAGCATTCCCTTCACGGCGATCTCGAATGCCCGGCCGGGAAAACGAGTATGCATTTTTTCATAGGTCATCGAAGAAATGCCGCCCGGGTAGCCACTGTGCCGGTAGTAGGTCTTCTGCTGTGCCTTGTTGCCGGTCACGCGCAGCTTGTCGACATTAACCACGACGATGAAATCGCCGGTATCGACGTGCGGCGTGAAAATCGGCTTGTGCTTGCCGCGAAGGCGAAGCGCAACCTCGGTGGCAACACGGCCAAGTACCCGGTCGGACGCATCAACGAGGTACCAGGCCCGGGTGATCTCGAGCGGCTTGGCGGAAAAAGTCTTCATGATGGCGCGGTTGCAAAACCGCAGATGAGTTAGAGCAAGCCACAAATGGTAGGTGAAACCAGAAGCCGGTGTCAAACTCAATGATCTTCGCTGCCTGAAGCTCTTTACCGGCCCTGGCTTCAGAGGCTACCCTAGAGGTCCTTCAGCAGGCACGAAACGCCTGCATGTTTCCGATTCCAATGCGCAAGCTCTGGTTGGTCTTTGCTCAGACGGTCACCGTGTCGCTGGGCGTCGTCTTCGTCGTCTCCACCCTGCGGCCGGATCTGCTGTCCTTCATGGGACGGGCCGGGAACACCGTGACTGTCCGCGAAGTGTCGCGGGCAACCCAGGCGGCCCCGCATAACGATGGCATCGCTTCCTTCAGTGTCGCGTCGCGGAAGGCGATGGCGTCGGTGGTCAACATCTTCACCAGCGGCGAGATCCGGACGCCGAAGACTCCCTTCATGTCGGATCCCCTGTTCCGGCGCTTCTTCGGCGAACAACCCGACGGTGAACCCCAGCGCACATCCAGCCTGGGATCCGGCGTCATCGTCGGCGCGGAAGGCTTTATCGTCACCAATCATCATGTGATCGAGAACGCCGATCAGATCGAGGTATCGATTGCCGATGGACGCCAGTTGCGGGCGAAGGTGGTCGGGACCGACCCCGACACCGACATCGCGGTGCTCAAGGTGGATGCCCACGACCTTCCGGCCATCACTTTCAGCCGGCCGGACAGCCTCACGGTCGGTGACGTCGTGCTTGCGATCGGCAACCCGTTCGGCGTTGGCCAGACGGTGACGATGGGGATCGTCAGCGCGCTCGGGCGCAGCCACCTGAACATCAACACGTTCGAGAATTTCATCCAGACCGACGCGGCCATCAATCCCGGCAACTCGGGGGGTGCGTTGGTTGACTCCAATGGCAATCTGGTGGGCATCAACAGCGCCATCTTTTCCCCGTCCGGCGGCAGCCTGGGCATCGGCTTCGCGATTCCGGTGAGCATTTCCCGTCAGGTACTCGATCAGATCATCGCCACCGGGTCGGTCACCCGTGGCTGGATCGGGGTCGAGGTACAGGACCTGACGCCCGACCTGGCCGACTCCTTCAAGCTGCCCGACACCAAGGGAACGCTCATCGCCGATGTGCAGCGCGACTCCCCGGCGAACCGTGGGGGTGTCAGGGTTGGCGACATCCTGGTCGGGGTCGACAACAAGCCCGTGGCCGACTCGTCGTCGATGCTGAACCTGATCGCGGCCCTTCAGCCAGGCAAACCCGCATCGCTGACGATGATCCGGGGCGGCAAGCGTATCGAGGTGCGAGTGAACGTAGGCAAGCGCCCACGCTTGCCCAAGCGCGAAGCCAACGAGTGATGCCATGGCCGAGCGATCGGCGCCAACGGCCAGGACAAGGATCCCGACCAAGGACCCCGGGTCAGGCGTCCGAACTCGCCGATGACTCGTCCGGTTTCCGTTTGCCGATCATCGCCGCGACGATGATGCCGCTTTCGTACAGCACCAGAATCGGCACTGCCAGCATCACCTGCGAAAGCACGTCCGGCGGGGTCACCACCGCCGCCACGATAAACGCACCGACAATTACGTAGGGTCGTATCTCGCGCAGTTTCGCTACGGTCACGAAGCCCATGCGCACCAGGAGGATCACCACGATCGGCACCTCGAACGTCACGCCGAAGGCGAGAAACATCCCGATCACGAAGTTGAAGTAGTTCTCGATGTCGGGCGCGACCGTGATGCTGGCCGGCGCGATGCCGTAGATGAACTTGAACACGACGCCGAACACGAAGAAGTAGCAGAACGCGACACCGGCGAAGAACAGCAGCGTGCTCGCGGCCACCAGCGGCAGGATGAACCGCTTTTCATGCAGATACAGGCCGGGCGCGACAAACGACCACACCTGGTAGAGCAGATACGGCAGCGCGATCGCAACCGCCGCGAGCATCGCGACCTTCACCGGAATCAGGAACGGCGTCGTCACGCCGGTCGCCAGCATCCGGGTGCCCTCCGGCAGTGCGCGCATCATCGGGTGGGCGAACAGATCGAACAGGTTCGAGGCCCACGGAAACAGGCAGACGAAGATGATGATCACGACGATCAGCATCCTCACCAGGCGGTCACGCAGTTCGACCAGATGGGAGAGGAACGAGTCCGGTTCGCTCATGCGGAGATTCGGCGGACGTTCAGCGCAGCGCGCGGCCGCGGCCGCTCAGCCAACGTGCGGCGCCGCGGTCTCTCGACCCGCAGCCGCCACCGGATCGCCGGCGTTGGCTAGGCCCAGCTCGAGTTGTGGGGATGGTTCCACAGCGTCGGTCTCGACGGGTGCAGGCAATTCCACGGGTGTGGCGCCTTCCGCCGCAGCTGCGGTCGAACCGAAGTGCACCATCGGGTTCGACAGGCGATTGAACTCCTCTTCGGTCTTGCGGATCTCGTCCTGGATATCGCTGGTGTGAGCGTTCATCGCCTGCTGCATCGAGCTGGCTGCATCCTGGACCGAGTTCTTGAGGTCGCGTAGCTCCGAAGCATCCATTTCGCGGTTGATGTCGGCCTTGACGTCATTCACGTAGCGCTGCATGCGCCCGAACAGGAGCCCGGCGGTTCGCGCCACTTTGGGCAGGCGTTCAGGCCCGATGACGACGAGCGCGACCACGCCGATCACGACCATCTCGGAGAAACCGATATCGAACACGGTGATCGACGCTGCGACGCGGCTTGCGGTGTCAGGACTTGGCCTTGTCCTTGACTTCGGCGTCGATGGTCTGACCACCGGTGGCAGCCTCGAGCTTGCCGGCAGCGGTTTCATCGGTCTTCATGCCGTCCTTGAAACCCTTGACTGCCCCGCCGAGGTCCTGCCCCATGTTCCGCAGTTTCTTGGTACCGAAGATCAGGACCACCACCAGCAATACGATCAGCCAGTGCCAGATGCTGAAGCTACCCATGTTTTGTTCTCCTGAAGTGTTGCAAGAGCGCCCTACTCGGGGCGCGCGATCATGCCCGGCAACGGACTTTGCCCACCGAGCACATGAACATGCAGATGATGGACGTCCTGCCTTCCGATGCGCCCGGTGTTGCAGATCACGCGAAAGCCGTCGACCGAACCTTCACGCGCCGCCAGCGAGCCCACGATGCCCATCAGCCGCCCCATCAACTTTTCGTGCCGTGGCTCGAGACCTGCCATCGACGGGATGTGCTGCTTCGGGATCACGAGAAAGTGGACCGGCGCTAGCGGGTTGATGTCGTGAAACGCCAACAGGTCATCATCCTCGTGCACCTTCCGGCTCGGAATCTCTCCTGTGACAATGCGGCAGAAAATGCAGTTCTCGGCATTCATGTGAATCGATGACAACAGCTGCGCTATGGGCGGGAGGCGGTTCGGGAAGCCTTCTCGTCATGGCCGGAGAGCCCTTCGCGCCGACTCAGTTCGGCCAGCACGTCCTCGGGACGCAGCCCGAGGTGAACCAGCATGACCACACAATGAAACCAGAGGTCGGCGGTTTCCCTGACCGTCTGGAGTTTATCACCACCCTTGGCAGCCAGAATGGTCTCGGTGGCTTCCTCGCCGATCTTCTTGAGGATCGCGTCGGCGCCCCTGGCAAACAACATGGCCGTATACGAACTGGAAGGGTCTGCGGCCTTCCGCGCTTCGAGGGTATCGGCCAGCCGGGCGAGTATCGCCATGGCCTGTTCCGGGGGATCGTCAGGATCCATGCTCAGCGGGAATAAAGCAGTTCCGGATCGGTCACGACCGCATCGGTCACATGCCATTCACCGTCTTCGAGACGCCGGAAGAAACAGCTTTCCCGCCCGGTATGGCAGGCGATGCCACCGCCTTGCTCGACCGAGAGCAGAACCACGTCGCCATCGCAATCGAGCCGGATCTCACGCACCAGCTGCACGTTGCCCGATTCTTCGCCCTTGTGCCAAAGACGGCCGCGCGACCGCGACCAGTAGTGCGCCTCGCCGGTCGCCACGGTAAGCTCGAGGGCTTCGGCGTTCATGAAGGCGAACATCAGCACACGGCCGGAACCGGCGTCCTGCGTAATCGTCCCAACCAGCCCGTCGGCAGACCAGCGGATCGCATCGATCCAGCCACTCACAGCCGAACCTCGACGTGATGCTCGGCGAGATAGCGCTTGGCCTCTCCCACCGTGTGTTCTCCATAGTGGAAGATGCTCGCGGCGAGGACTGCGTCGGCCAGACCGAGGCGGACGCCGTCCACGAGGTGCTGCAGGTTGCCGACGCCACCGCTCGCGATCACGGGAATCTCGAGCGCGCTCGAATAGGCCCGCGTCAACTCCAGATCGAAGCCTTCGCGGGTTCCGTCACGGTCCATGCTGGTCAGCAGGATTTCGCCCGCGCCCGCGGCCTGCATCCGCACGCCCCATTCGATTGCATCAAGTCCGGTCGCCTTGCGGCCGCCGTGCGTATGGACCTCCCATGCGGGAGGTGATGAGCCGGGAACGCGCTTGGCATCCACCGCCACCACGATGCACTGGGAGCCGAAGTGCGCGGCGGCCTCCTCGACCAACGCGGGGTTCTGGACGGCGGCGGTATTGATGCTGGCCTTGTCGGCGCCGGCATTGAGCAATCGCCGGATATCGGCCACCGACCGCACGCCGCCACCCACCGTGAGCGGGATGAAGACCTGGGTCGCAACCGCTTCGACGACCTGGATCATGGTCGCGCGCCCATCCGAACTGGCCGTGATGTCGAGAAAGGTCAGCTCATCGGCACCCTGGTCGTCGTAGCGACGCGCGATCTCGACCGGGTCTCCGGCATCGCGCAACCCGCCGAAGTTGATCCCCTTCACCACCCGCCCGTTGGTGACATCGAGACAGGGAATGATGCGTGTGGCGAGGCCCATGAAAGATGCCGGTGCCGGCGCCGCTGGCTCAGCGCCCGCCGCGCAACCCCGACAGCGCTCGGGAGCGAAGGGGCAACATCCGCAGGGTTCCCCGAGGATGCTGCGCCCCCTCGAAGGGGAAGGCACGGCGCAGCGATGCTGAACCAAGGGAACCTCTGAAGCGAAGGGGCAGCGCCCCCTCGGGGGGAAGGCGAAGCGCAGCGCAGCCTGGGGGGGGTAGCTCTCTCATCTCAACCGGCAGGGCGGAGTTGGTCGGCGAGTTGTTGGGCGGCACGGAAGTCGAGAGTGCCCTCGTACAGGGCACGACCGGAGATGACGCCGGTAACGCCTTCGGGTTCGACTTCGCAGAGACGCCGCACATCGTCCAGGTTGGTGACACCACCGCTGGCGATCACCGGCACCGACAGCGCTTTCGCGAGCGCGAGAGTGGCCTCGATATTGACCCCGGACAGCATGCCGTCGCGACCGATATCGGTATGGATGATCGCCTCGACCCCGTAATCCTGGAACTTGAGCGCGAGATCGAGGACGTCGTGGCCGGTCATCTTGGACCAGCCGTCCACCGCGACCTTGCCGTCGCGCGCATCGAGCCCGACCATGATGTGTCCGGGAAAGGCGTAGCAGGCGTCATGCAGGAAGCCGGGGGTCTTGACCGCCGCAGTACCGATGATCACGTAGGAAATGCCATCGTCCAGATAGCGTTCGATGGTATCGAGATCGCGAATACCGCCACCGAGCTGGACCGGAATCCGGTCGCCCAGGGCACCGATGATGGCCTTGATTGCCGGTTCATTGCGGGGTCTTCCGGCAAACGCTCCGTTCAGGTCGACAAGATGCAAGCGTCGCGCTCCCTGCTCCAGCCAGTACGCGGCCATCGCACCCGGGTCTTCCGAGAACACGGTTGCCCGGTCCATGGCGCCCTGCTCGAGACGGACGCAGTGGCCGTCTTTTAGGTCGATCGCGGGAATGATGATCATGGTAGTAGCGGCGGCTCGGCATGCGCAGTAACGCCGCCGGGCGCAGGATGGAGAATCGTTACTTGCTGGGCATTGCGATCAAGCCGGTGACTACCGCCTCGTCCGGTGCGGTGAACTGACCATTCCAGTCCACAAAATTGGCCAGCAGCCCAAGTCCGGCTGCATGACTCTTCTCCGGATGAAACTGTACCGCGAACAGACTGGCCTTGGCCACTGCGCTGGTGAAGTCGGTCGGATAGGCCGTGCTGCCCGCGGTGATGGTGGTATCCACCGGTTCGACGAAATAGCTGTGAACGAAATAGAAACGCGCCTCCGACGGGATACCGCGCCAGAGCGGGTGCCCGATGACCTGCCGCACCCGGTTCCAGCCCATGTGCGGCACCTTCAGCTTGCGCCCGTCCGGATCGCGCAGACCGGCAGCCGAAAAACGACGCACCCGTCCGGCGAGGATGCCCAGCCCAGGGGTATCGCCTTCCTCGCTGCGCTCGAACAACATCTGCAGACCGATGCAGATGCCCAGGAACGGCTTCAAGCGCGCAGCGTCGATCACCGCGCCGCGCAGGCCGCGCGCATCGAGTTCGCGCATGCAATCGGGCATCGCACCCTGCCCCGGAAACACGACCCGCTCCGCCACCGCCACGCGCGCCGGATCGCTGGTGACCTCGACCTCGGCACCGGGGGCCACGTGTTCGATCGCCTTGGCGACCGATCGCAGATTGCCCATTCCGTAATCGACGACCGCAATGTGCATCGGCAGGACCCGGTCAGAGCACGCCTTTGGTGGACGGCGTCGAGCCCTGGGCTCGGGCATCGAACTCCACGGCCATCCGCAAGGCCCGTCCGAACGCCTTGAACGCGGTTTCTGCCTGATGGTGGGCGTTCTGTCCCTTCAGGCAATCGATATGCAACGTGACCAGCGCATGGTTCACGAACCCCTGGAAGAACTCGTGCACCAGTTCGGTCTCCAGCCCGCCGATCATGGCACGGGTGAAGGCGATGTCGAGCTCGAGCCCCGGACGACCCGACAGGTCGATGACCACGCGCGAGAGCGCCTCGTCGAGCGGTACGTAGGCGTGCCCGTAGCGCCGGATGCCCTTGCGGTCGCCAATCGCCCGCAGGAACGCCTGGCCAAGCGTGATGCCGACATCCTCCACCGTGTGATGACCGTCGATGTGCAGGTCGCCGGCTGCATCGACCTCGAGATCGAACAGGCCGTGGCGGGCAATCTGGTCGAGCATATGATCGAAGAACCCGATCCCGGTTGCCAACCTGGAGACACCGGTCCCGTCGAGGTCCAGGCGAACCCGGATCCGGGTCTCGAGGGTCGTACGGCTGGCTTCGCCGATCCGGTTCGCGCCCGGCACCACGTTGTCGTTCATCGTGTCGAGAAGTTCAGGCTAGGAAGCGACGATGGTTTCGAGTGCGGCGAGAAACTGCTGGTTCTCCGCCGGCGTGCCCACGGTCACCCGCAGGCAGTCGGCAAGCAGCGGATGGCCGGCGGACAGGTTCTTGATGAGTATCCGCCGGGCCTTCAGCGCCTCGTACACCCGCGTTGCCCCGGCAACGCGGAACAGCAGAAAGTTGGCAGCGCTCGGGAACACCGTCACGCCGCGAACCGCCGACAACGCGCCCGCCAGTGCACCGCGCCCCTTCAGGATGGCGCGGGTCTGGTCCTCGAGCACGTCGGCATGGGCAAGCACCACTTCCGCCGCGAGCTGGGTGAGCACGTTGATGTTGTAGGGCATCCGCACCTTGTCGAGCTGGTCGAGCCACTGCGCCCGGCCCATCAGGAAACCGAGCCGGAGGCCGGCCAGACCCAGTTTCGACAGCGTGCGCATCACCACGAGGTTCGGCAGACGTTCCAGGTCACCGATGAAGCTCTCGCCCGCGAAGGCGTGATACGCCTCATCCAGCACGACCAGCCCCGGAGCGGCAGCGACGATGCGCTCGATCACCGACCGGTCGAACAGGTTGCCGGTCGGGTTGTTCGGGTAGGCGATGAGCATCAATGCCGGCCGATGTTCGCGGATCGCCGCCATCAGGGCAGCCTCGTCGAGAGAGAAATCCGGTTTCAGCGGGACGCCGACGAAGGTGACACCGGCGAACATCGCGAGCAACCGGAACATCACGAACGATGGCTCGACCCCGACGATGACACTGCCGGGCCGGGCAACCGCGAGTGCCAGCAACTGGATGATCTCGTCGGAGCCGTTGCCCAGGAGCAGCTCGATGCCGGCGGGCACCCGCATGGTCGCGCGCAGTTGCCGCTTCAGGCCCGGGGCCGTCGGGTCCGGGTAGCGGTTGACCGGCGCGGTCGCGACGGCCCTGGCGACCTCATCGCGCACCACCTGTGGCAGCGAATAGGGATTCTCCATCGCATCCAGCTTCACCATGCCGGTGGCGTCGGCCACGGCATAGGCCGACAGCGCCAGCACATCGGGCCGCAGGACGGTCTCGGGAGCAGGTGCGCTCGTGGCAGCGAGATGGGGCATTTCAGTGCCCGCCGGGGCCGCCGGCGGGAAGGCGAAGCACAGCGCAGCCTGGGGGTGGGCGTTCATTTCGGCGGGCTTCATGGCCAACGGCATTCAGGCGTGGATGCGATAGCGCGCGGCAGCGGCATGTGCGGGAAGGCCTTCACCGTCGGCGAGTTCGCCGGCGATGTGGCCGAGCGTGGCGGCGCCGGCCCTGGACGTCTGGATCAGGCTCGACCGCTTCTGGAAATCGTACACCCCGAGCGGTGACGAGAAACGCGCGGTGCGCGCGGTGGGCAGTACGTGATTCGGGCCGGCGCAGTAATCGCCCAGTGCCTCGGAAGCGTAGCGCCCCATGAAAATGGCCCCGGCATGGCGCAGCCGGCCCAACAGTGCCTGCGGGTCGGCGACCGACAGCTCGAGATGCTCGGGGGCGATGCGGTTGGCGATGGCGCAGGCCTCGGCGAGATCGCGCACCAGCACGAGCGCGCCACGACCCTCGATCGAGCGCTCGATCACGGCGCGTCGCGGCATGTCATGCAGGAGCCGCTGCATGCTGGCGACGACGGCATCGATGAAGCCGGCGTCCGGGCATAACAGGATCGCCTGCGCCATCTCGTCGTGTTCGGCCTGCGAGAACAGGTCCATCGCGACCCAGTCGGGCGGCGTCTGTCCGTCGCACACCACCAGGATCTCGGACGGGCCGGCCACCATGTCGATGCCGACGACGCCGAACACCCTGCGCTTGGCAGCGGCGACATACGCATTGCCTGGGCCGACGATCTTGTCCACGGCCGGAATCGTGGCGGTCCCGTAGGCCAGCGCACCGACGGCCTGCGCGCCGCCGACCGCGAATATGCGGTCCACGCCGGCCACCGCCGCCGCCGCGAGGACCAGCGGATTGCGCTCGCCACCGGGGGTGGGCACGACCATGACGATCTCGCCGACGCCGGCAATCCTTGCTGGCAGGGTGTTCATCAGCACGGTGGAGGGATACGCCGCCTTGCCACCGGGAACGTAGACGCCGACCCGGTCGAGCGCGGTGACCTGCTGGCCAAGCGTCGTGCCGTCGGCCTCGGTGTACTGCCACGATGTGATCGACTGATGCTCATGATACCGGCGGATGCGTTGGGCAGCCTGCTCCAGCGCGTCGCGACGGGTTGGCGACAAGGCGGCCAGGGCACGGTGACAAGCATCGAGGGTGATCTCGAGATCCGCCACGGTACCGACATCGACATGGTCGAAGCGGCGCGAGTAGTCGAGCACGGCGGGATCACCGCGTTGGCGCACGTCGTCGAGAATCTCGCGGACCGTGGCATCGATCGAGGCGTCCTGCGTATTCTCGAAGGCGAGCAGGCTGCCGAGCCTTTGCTCGAAGTCGGGCTGTCGCGAATCGAGGCGGGTGACTTTCATGTTTACGCGTGCCCCCGCACTGCCGCGACGCCGAAGGCATCGATGACCGGTTGCAGCGTGCGGCGCTTGAGCTTTAGCGCCGCCTGATTGACCACCAGCCGGGCCGAGATCGGTGCGATCTCCTCGACCGCGACCAGCTGGTTGGCACGCAATGTGTTGCCGCTGGAAACCAGATCGACAATTGCATCCGCCAGACCCACGAGCGGCGCCAGCTCCATCGACCCGTAGAGCTTGATCAGGTCGACATGCACCCCCTTGGCGGCGAAATGCTCGCGCGCGGTCTGGAGGTATTTGGTGGCGACGCGCAGACGCGCACCCTGCCGAACCGCGAGCGCGTAGTCGAAGTCGGCGCGCACCGCGACCATCATGCGGCACTTGGCGATCTGAAGGTCGAGCGGCTGATACAGCCCGGCGCCGCCATGCTCGAGCAGGACATCCTTGCCGGCGATGCCCAGGTCGGCCGCGCCATACTGAACGTAGGTCGGCACGTCCGAAGCCCGCACGATCACGATGCGGACGTCCGGCCGGTTGGTCGCGAGAATGAGCTTGCGCGAGGTCTCGGGGTGGTCGCCCGCGACGATGCCGGCGGCCGCCAGCAGCGGCACCGTTTCCTCGAAGATTCGCCCCTTGGAGAGCGCGATGGTGATGCCGCTCACGTTGTCAGTGCCGGCGGGCCGGCCAGCGACCGGAGTCCGCTGGCGTTCGGCAGGCACGGACAGTCCGCAGGGACTGTCCGTGCCCGGCCTCACTCCGCAAGGGCACTGGCCCCCTGGGGGAAGCCGTAGCACAGCGCAGGCTGGGGGTGGGCGTCATGTCAGTGACCGGTGCGCTGGACGCGGGCGCCGAGCAGCGACAACTTTTCCTCGATCCGCTCGTAGCCCCGGTCGAGATGGTAGATGCGATCGACGATGGTCGCGCCACCCGCGACCAGACCGGCGATCACGAGGCTCGCCGACGCCCGCAGGTCGGTCGCCATGACGGTTGCTCCCTGCAGGGAGCGGACACCGCGAACGACGGCGGTGTTGCCCTCGACCTCGATCTCCGCGCCGAGCCGGCGCAGCTCCTGGACGTGCATGAACCGGTTTTCGAAGATGGTCTCGGTGATGATCGCGGTACCGTCGGCGATGCAGTTCATCGCCATGAACTGCGCCTGCATGTCGGTGGGAAACGCCGGATAGGGAGCCGTCCGCAGACCGACGGCCCGAGGCCTGCCATTCATCGTGATCTCGATCCAGTCGTCGCCGGTGGCGATGCCGGCCCCGGCTTCGCGAAGCTTGGCCAGCACCGCATCGAGCGTGTCGGGGCGCGTGCCGCGAAGCGTGACCCGGCCACCGGCACTGGCAACGGCAGTGAGGAACGTTCCGGTCTCGATCCGATCGGGCATGACCGCATAGGAAGCGGTCGAGAGCTCTTCGACGCCTTCGACGGTGATCACGTCGGTGCCGGCGCCGGTGATGCGGGCGCCCATCGCAACCAGACAGCCGGCCAGATCGACGATCTCCGGCTCTCGCGCTGCGTTTTCGATGACGGTGGTGCCGCTTGCCAGGCACGCCGCCATCATCAGGTTCTCGGTGCCGGTGACCGTGACCACGTCCAGGACCAGCCGAGCGCCGCGCAGACGGCTGGCGCGAGCCTCGACATAGCCGTGTTCGATCGAGATCTCGGCCCCGAGTGCCTGCAGCCCCTTGATGTGCTGGTCGACCGGCCGCATGCCGATCGCGCAGCCGCCGGGCAGCGACACCCGCGCCCGGCCGAAGCGCGCAAGCAGCGGGCCGAGCACCAGGATCGAGGCGCGCATGGTCTTGACCAGATCATATGGCGCAACGAAGTTGGCCATGGTCCGGGCATCGAGGCCGACGCCAAGACGATCGTCGAGCGACAGCGACACGCCCATCTGGGCCAGCAGATTCAGGGTGGTCGTGACGTCACGCAGGTGTGGGACGTTCTGTACCCGCAACGTACCTGCGCACAGGATCGAGGCGCACAGGATCGGCAGCGCCGCGTTCTTGGCACCGGAGATTCGCACCTCGCCTTCGAGCGGCACGCCGCCCTCGATCCGCAACTTGTCCATGAAGATCCGACGGTGGCGGCGCCGAGGCGCCGCCGACTCAACGCGCCGTCCACTCCTCCGGCGTCAGGGTCTTCATCGAAAGCGCATGGATTTCCTCGCGCATGCGCTCGCCCAGCGCCCGATAGACCACCTGGTGCTGCTGGACGCGATTCTTGCCGTGAAACTCGGCGCTGACGATGACCGCCTCGAAATGCTGGCCATCGCCGGTCACCTCGACATGGTCGCAGCTCAGGTTGTCGCAGATGTAGGTTCTCACCTGGTCGGGACTCAGCATTGTCTATTCCTGGGGTGGCGGTGCCGGCGACGGCCGCAAGCGGGCGCCGGTCAGTGGCGGAGCTTGTAACCGCTCCGGATCATTTGCAGGGCCAACAATGATAAAGCAGCGAAGCAGGCGGCGACAACGCCGAGACTCACGACCGGTGCTACATCCGACTCGCCGAAGAAGCCGAAGCGGAACCCGTCGATCATGTAGAAGAACGGGTTCAGGTGCGATACCGCCTGCCAGAACGGTGGCAGCGAGTGGATCGAATAGAACACTCCCGACAGGAAGGTGAGCGGCACGATCACGAAATTCTGGAAACCGGCGATCTGGTCGAATTTCTCCGCCCAGATACCGGCGATCAGCCCCATGGCCCCCAGGATGGCGCCGCCGAACAGCGCGAATGCGAGCGCCCAGAAAGGATGCAGCACCGGCAGGGCGACGGTCACGAAATTGATGCAGTACACCCCGAACCCGACCACCAATCCGCGCACCACGGCCGCCACCACGTACGCCCAGTAGAACTCGCCGTGCGACAAGGGCGGCAGCAGGATGAAGATGATGTTGCCGGTGATCTTCGACTGGATGAGGCTCGACGACGAGTTGGCGAAGGCGTTCTGCAACAGGGACATCATCGCCAGGCCGGGAATCAGGAACGCCGTGTAAGGCACGCCCGGATAGACCTGCACCCGGTCCTCCAGCACGTGCGAGAACACCAGCAGGTAGAGCAGCGCCGTCAGGATCGGCGCGCCGATGGTCTGGAACGCCACTTTCCAGAAGCGCAACAGTTCCTTGTAGAGCAGCGTGCGGAAGCCGGTCATCCGCCACCCACGATGCTGACGAACGCCTCTTCGAGATCCGGCTGCTGCAATTGCAGTTCGACCACCTCGATACCGTCATCGCGCAACGCCAGCAGCACCTCGGTGATCTGGGCGTGCCGATGGATCGCCAGGACCCACTCGACGCCGTCCTGCCGGACCAGCATCGGCAGCAGCGTGTCGGGAAGGCGATCCGGTGACAGGCGCAGGCGCAAGTGCGTGCCCGACACGCCCGCGAGCAGGTTGCGCGTGGTATCGAGCGCCACGACGCGGCCCTGCTTGAGCATGGCCACCCGGTTGCACAACGTTTCCGCTTCCTGAAGATAATGGGTTGTCAGCACGATGGTGTGACCGTCGCGGTTGAGCCGGCGGACGAAATCCCACAGCCCCTGCCGCAATTCCACGTCCACACCGGCGGTCGGCTCATCGAGAATGATGACCGGCGGCCGGTGCACCAGCGCCTGCGCCACCAGCACGCGGCGCTTCATACCGCCCGAAAGCGAGCGCATGTTGGTGTCGGCTTTTGCGCCCAGATCGAGATTGTCGATGATCTCGTCGATCCAGGCATCGTTGCGGCGCAGGCCGAAGTAGCCCGACTGGATGCGCAGCGTCTCGCGCACGGTGAAAAACGGGTCGAACACCAGTTCCTGCGGCACGACCCCGAGGGAACGGCGCGCTTCGCGATAATCGACGGCCACGTCGTACCCCATGACGCGCGCCTCACCCTCATCCGCCCGCGACAGGCCGGCCAGAATGCTGATGAGAGTGGTCTTGCCGGCACCGTTCGGGCCGAGCAAGGCGAAGAATTCACCTTCGGCGATGGCCAGGTCGACGCGATCGAGGGCTTGCACGGTGCCGAAGCGCTTGGTCACGCCACGCACCTCGATCGCGAGTTTCATGCAGGAAACCGGAGCATCTCCGTCACCTCGTAGAGACGCGCCAGCTCGAGGAGGGGCGCGACCGGGGCCGTGAAACGCAACTCCTGGCCCGCGCTGCGCGCCGCCCGGATCCACGCGAGCAGCAGCGCGATGGCGGAAGAATCGACCGACTCGACGCCGCTCAGGTCGATCACGACCGCCGGCACATCGAACAACGCGATGCCGGCCGGCAGCAGTGCCTCGACCGTATCGAAGCTGACCTCCCCCTCGAGACGCAGGTGTTCGCCAGCCCTGCGGATCATTTGCGAACCTGGCCCACCGGCTTGCTGTTGCGCTCCTGCAGACTGCGAATCAAGGCGTCGAGTCCGCCTTGCTGGATCTGCGCGCCGAAGTCGTTGCGATAGGTCGTCACCAGGCTCACGCCATCGACCGCGATGTTGTAGACCTTCCAGCCCGCGGGCGACGCGCCCATCGAGTAGTCGACGCCGACCGGCGGCGCGCCGCCCGGCAGCAGGATCTGCGATTTCACGGTCACGTCGTCTTCGCCACCCGCCAGCTTGAGCGGCTTCACCTCGACCTTGATCTGGCGGTAGGCCGTGTAGGCGGTTGCGTAGGACCGCACCAGCAGGGTCTGGAACTCGTGCACCAGGGTCTTCTGTTGTTCGGGGGTGGCCTCGCGCCAACTGCGACCGACCGCGAGCTTGGTCATCCGCGCGAAGTCGAAGTGGGGAACGATCTTTTCCTCGATCAGGCCGACAACGTGCGCCACGTTGCCCGCCTTGAATTCCTTGTCTTCCTGGAGCAACCGCATCACCTCATCGGTGGTGGTGCGCACCAGCACATCAGGGGCGGCATTGTCGGCGATCGCCGACAGCGGCAGGCACAAGGCCAGAAAGAGCAGGGCCTGCGCACGGCAGGAGTCAAGACGATTCATCGGATTCGGCATCGGGTCGACCTTTCGGAAAGGGGGGAGGATTGCCACCTCGAGGGATAGCGGCCGAAGCGAGGTGAGCAAGCGATGCAGGTGGTGAGATCGGGGGTTGCAGCGAACGACTCAGGTTGCCGTGGTGGTACCCTCATCGTCACTTGCCGGCCGGCGCCTTCGCGGCGGCGGGCCCCTCGGCGGCCTTGCCGTACAGGAAGCGTCCGATCATGCGCTCCAGCACCATCGCCGATTGCGTCATGGTCAGGCGATCACCCTCTTTGAGCAACTTGTCGTCGCCGCCACCGTCCAGCCCGACGTACTGCTCACCGAGCAGACCCGAAGTGAGAATCGACGCCATGGTATCGACTGGAAACTCGAATTGCCGGTCGAGCCGCAACGTAACGCGTGCCACGAACTTCTTGTTGTCGAACGCAATCGCATCGACCCGGCCGACGACGACGCCGGCACTTTTCACCGGTGCCCGCGGCTTGAGGCCGCCGATGTTCTCGAACTCGGCCGTGACCCGGTAGCCGTCGCTCGCACTCACGGTGGTCGCGTTGCCGACCTTCAGCGCCAGCACCAGCAAGGCGACCAGGCCGCTGGTCACGAAGATGCCGACCCACAGGTCGGTGGTGGTTCTCTTCATCTGTCAAACCCCAGTGAACATGAATGCCGTGAGCACGAAATCGAGCGCGAGAATCGCGAGCGCCGACGTCACCACGGTCCGGGTGACCGCATAGGACACGCCTTCGGCAGTGGGTGGGGCGTCGTAACCCTCGAACAGGGCGATCAGGGTAACAGCCACGCCGAAGACGGCACTCTTGATCAGGCCGTTCACGACATCGCCCCGGAAATCCACATTGCCCTGCATCTGCGACCAGAACGCACCGGCATCGACGCCGATCAGCACGACCCCGATCAGGTAGCCCCCGAACACGCCGAACGCGCTGAAGATGGCGGCCAGCAAGGGCATCGAAATCGCGCCGCCCCAGAACACCGGGGCCAGCACCCTGGCGAAGGGGTCCACGGCCATCATCTCCATCGCCGACAACTGTTCGGTGGATTTCATGATGCCGATACGGGCCGTGATCGCGGACCCGGCGCGGCTGGCGAACAGCAGCGCCGCCACCACCGGACCGAGTTCGCGCACCAGCGACAGGGCAACGAGCGTGCCGAGCGCTTCCGCCGAGCCATAGCGCTCGAGCGTCTCGTAACCCTGCAATCCCAGGACCAGTCCGACGAACAGGCCGGACACGATGATGATGATCAGCGACAGCACGCCGGCGAAATGGATCTGGTCGAGCAGCAGGCGGGGGCGGCGCCAGGTTTCGCCGGAGCGGCGCAGGACGGTGCCGGAGAAACGCGTTGCACAGCCGAGTTTCCACATGCCGCCGATCACGCGAGAGCCGACGTGGCGCAGCCCGGCGTCGAGTGCTGCGATCATGACCGGGGTCCCAGGCCCAGGTCGGCCGCGTACGACCCTTCGCCGTAGTGGAACCGGACCGGGCCGTCCGACTCGCCGTGCACGAACTGATGCACCTGCGGATCGGTGGAATTGCGAATCTGGTCGGGGGTGCCGTCGGCGATCACACGGCCGGCGGCGATGATATAGACGTGGTCGACGATGCGAAACGATGCCTCGACATCGTGCGTGACCAGCACCGACGCGGCGCCGAGAGCATCGTTCAGTTCCCGTATCAGGTCGGCGATGATGCGCAGCGATATCGGGTCGAGGCCGGTGAACGGCTCGTCGTAGAGCATCAGCATCGGGTCGATCGCGATGGCACGGGCGAGCGCCACGCGCCGCGCCATGCCGCCCGACAGCGAGGCCGGCATCAACTCGGCGGCACCGCGCAACCCGACCGCGTGCAGTTTCATCAGGACCAGATCCCGGATCAGCGACTCCGGCAGCCGCGTATGTTCTCTCAGGGGAAACGCCACGTTCTCGTAGACCGACAGATCGGTGAACAGTGCCCCGAACTGGAACATCATGCCCATCCGTCGGCGCATCCTGTAGAGATCACCGTGGCCGAGCGCCGCGACATCGCGGCCATTCACGCTCACCTGCCCGGCGCTTGCCTTGATCTGGCCACCGATGAGACGCAGGATGGTGGTCTTGCCGCAGCCGCTGCCGCCCATCACCGCCACGATCTTGCCACGGGGGACGTGCATGCTGATGCGGCTCAGGACGGCACGCGAGTCGTAGCCGAACGCGACCTGGTCGAGGGTGACGATGGATTCGGGAGACACGGAATGTTCGGGAGACACGAAACCGGATTGTAAGTGCATTGCGGGCGGCGCTACCAAGTTGCTCCGGGTTCCAGCAACCTGTCGGGCCCGCGGGCCCGACTCGTCCTTGTCGGCGCTGGCCGATTCGGCTAGGTTCCGCGGCGTGTTCCGACCCGCGATCCGCGTTTCCCGACCGATCCCGCCAATCCATGCTGCCCGTGTCCGCTTCCGCCCTGACCTGCGAAGCCGTGTCGAAGCGGTTCGGGGCCGCGCACGCGCTCGATGCCATCGACCTGCAGGTCAGGAGTGGGGAATGCTTCGGGCTGGTGGGCATGAACGGCGCCGGCAAGACCACGCTGATCCGGTGTCTGCTCGACGCCAACCGGGCGGATGCGGGCAGCATCACCATTTTCGGCACCGACAGCCGCCAGACCGCCGCCCGCGGCCGGCTCGCCTTCCTGCCGGAGCGGTTCAATGCGCCGTACTACGCCACCGGCGCGGATTTCCTGCGGCTCATGGCGCGCCTGTACCGCCACCCCTGGTCGGAAGCCGAGGCCAGCCGCCAGGTCGCCCTGCTCGACCTCGACCCCACGGTCCTCGGACGCCCGGTCCGCGGGCTATCGAAGGGCATGACGCAGAAGCTCGGCCTGGCCGCCTGCCTGCTGGCCGCGCGCCCGCTGCTGGTACTGGACGAACCGACCAGCGGGCTCGATCCGGTGGCGCGGGCGCGGCTGAAAGCGGCCCTGCGCGAACGCCATCGCGACGGTGGCACCGTGTTCTTCACCTCGCATGCGCTCGCCGACGTGGACGAGATGTGCGATCGCCTGGCCGTGCTGCACCAGGGCCGGCTGCGGTTCGTCGGCACGCCGGCACAGTTGCGCGAGCGCCATGCCGCGCCCACGCTCGAGCAGGCATTTCTCGATTGCATCGCTGTTGCCGCGGAGCCGGGCCCCGCCACGGGTTGAGGCGCACCGTCCGGGATCGGCCGTTACCTGTGGGCACCGCTTTGCCCGGCCCCATCTGGCAGAATGTGCTCGGCTCACCTCGACGATAGATAAGTGCACACCGCCCCTAAGTGAACGCCACGGCTCCCGACAGCCAGCCACCAGCCCTGCCCGATCTGCTGATCGTCGACGACGATCCGCTCATCACCGATACGCTCGACTTCTTCCTCGGGCGCGATTTCAACGTATACGCCGCCGAGTCACGCCCCCAGGCGCGCAGTCTGCTCGCCCAACTCGGCCGGGTTCCCGGGCTGGCACTCGTGGATCTTGGCCTGCCGCCATTGCCGCATCGCCCCGACGAGGGGTTCCGGCTGATCTCGGAACTACTGGCCGCGGCCCCGGCGATCAAAATCATCGTGCTCTCCGGGCAGAACGACGACGCCAATGGCCGTCATGCCCGGGCGCTGGGCGCTTTCGAATTCGTGGCCAAGCCATGCGATCCGGAAACGCTGAAAACGCTGCTGCTGCACGCCCGCGAAGTGTCCTGCGCCGAGCGCACGGCCCCGGTGGCCGCCGACGGCATCGTCGGGACGAGCTTCGCCATCGCCAAGCTGCGCCAGCAGATTGCCCAGTACGCCGCGTCGCCATTCCCGGTCCTGATCGAAGGCGAATCCGGTAGCGGCAAGGAGCGGGTGGCGCAGGCGCTGCACGATAGCAGCCCACGCGCCGCGCGCCCCTACCTCGCGCTCAATTGCGCGGCGATTGCCCCCGGCCTGGTCGAACCGACGCTGTTCGGCTACGCCAAAGGCGCATTCACCGGTGCCGGCACGGCGCGCGCGGGCTACTTCGAGGAGGCGCGCGATGGCACCCTGTTCCTGGACGAGATCGGTGAATTGCCGCTCGAGCTGCAGTCGAAACTGCTGCGTGTGCTCGAGAATGGCGAATTCCAGCGCGTGGGTGAAACCCAGACCCGCAACAGCAATGCGCGGGTGATCGCCGCCACCAATCGTGATCTGCGGCACGAGATCCGCAGCGGCAGGTTCCGCGTCGACCTGTTCCATCGGCTGTCGGTGTTCTCGATCCCGGTCCCGCCCCTGCGTGATCTGGGCGATGACCGCCTGCGATTGCTGGAGCACTTCACGCGC
This sequence comes from Betaproteobacteria bacterium, assembly GCA_031393885.1. Lineage (GTDB taxonomy): Bacteria > Pseudomonadota > Gammaproteobacteria > Burkholderiales. The sequence goes on from JANMWG010000034.1 coordinate 22,598, forward strand.
CTGTACGCCGCCCAGGGCGCCACGGCGCCATTCCGGCTCGACGCCGATGCGCGCGCCCTGTGGATGGCGTATCCGTTTCCCGGCAACGTGCGCGAACTGCGCAACATCGTGATCCGGCTGGTCACCAAGCACCCGGGAACGACGGTGGACCGATCGCTGCTCGCTGCCGAACTCGATACCGACGGCGGCGCATCCCGAAGCACCGAATCGCCCGGTGCCATGTTCGAACCGACCCAGGCCGATGCGCGGCGCATTCTCGAACAGCGTCGAACCCTGGACCTCGACGCCGAGCTGCGCCAATGGGAACGCTGTTTCGTCGAGGCGGCACTCGATCTTTCGCACGGCAATCTGAGCCAGGCAGCGCGTGTCCTGGGCATGCATCGCACCACGCTCTACAGCCGCATGCAGAGCTATCGGACGGAAGCGGAAGCGGTCGCATCGGGATCACCGCGACCGGCTCCCTGAACCGTTCCCGATACCTCACGGCCGAACGCCCCCCGACTCATGTACTACGCCTTCTACGGACTGAAGCTGCCGCCGTTTCGCATCACGCCGGACACCGAGTTCTTCTTCGATGGTGCCAATCGCGGCGCGGTACTGGAGGCGCTGACCTACGCCATCGTCTCGGGCGAGGGGATCGTCAAGGTGACCGGCGAGGTCGGCAGCGGCAAGACCATGCTGTGCCGCGTCCTGCAGCAGCGGTTGGCGCCGACCGTGGACATCGTCTATCTCGCCAATCCGAACGTGCCCCCCGAACAAATCCTGCATGCGATCGCGTTCGAGCTGCAGTTGCCGGTCGCACGCGAGGCGTCCCGCCTCGAGGTGATGCATGCCCTGCAGGCGTATCTGGTGGAACGGCATGCGCAACGCCGGCAGGTGGTGGCGTTCGTCGAAGAATCCCAGGGGATGCCGATCGCCACCCTGGAGGAGATCCGCCTGTTGTCCAACCTCGAAACCGACCGGCACAAACTGCTGCAGATCGTGCTGTTCGGCCAACCCGAACTGGACGAGAACCTGCGCCAGAACCACATCCGCCAACTGCGGGAACGCATCACCCACAGCTTCTACCTGTCGCCATTGTCGGCGGCGGAGATCGAAGACTATCTTCGCTTCCGCCTGCAGGCCGCGGGCTATCGCGGTCCCGACCTGTTCTCGCGCCGGGTGATCCAGTTCATCGCGCGGGCCAGCGGCGGCCTCACTCGAAGGGTCAACATCATCGCCGACAAGGCACTGCTGGCAGCCTATGCCGGCAACACCCATACGGTCACGCTTGCGCACGTGCGGCAGGCTGTCGATGACAGCGAATTCAGCCGTGGGCAGTCGCGGCGCGGGCAGCGCGCATGGATGCCGTGGGCCGCGGGTATTGCCTGCGCCGCGATTCTGGCCGGTGGCGCCGCCTGGTGGCGGTGGTCGGCGAACGCCGCTCCCGTGGGTGCCGCACGGTACGATCCAACGTCGGCGATTGCACCGACTGCCCCGGCAGTCGGTACGCCCCCCCGGCAACCACAACCCGAGCCTGTCTTGGTGTCGGTCGATCAGCAGCCCGCCGGCACCGAAAGCGCCGATCTCGCCGGCCCGCGGCGTCTGCGGATTTCACCAAGCATTGGCACACCGCCCCCGCCACCGACGCCAACGGGCAACGAGGCATCCGCAACGGGTGGCACCGGCGAATCCCTGCTCGAGCGCCGTCTCGCCGCGACGCCTTCCTGGCTGCGAACCCTGCCGGACGATGCCTATACGGTTCAGCTCATCGGGGCCAGCGACGCAAAATACCTCAAGCAATATTTGAAGACACTCTCGAAGTCTATTGATACGGATAATGTTTATGTGTACCGTACTCGAGCAAATCCGAAGCTTTCCATGACCGTGGTGTATGGAACATATCCATCCTTCCGCTCGGCCAGGGACGCCATCGACCAGTTCCCTTCGGATTTGCAGCGATTCCGCCCCTATGAGCGGACCATCCGCGGCCTGCGTGCCGAAGTGATGGCGGGAGTCGGCGCGGCCGGCCCGTGATCGTGGTGGAGCGACCGCGCCGTCGGCGGCGTCGCGCAACGAGGGAAGCCACAGCATTGGGCCGAAGGCAGCGATGATGACCGGGTCGGGACCTTGGCTTCGCGGCAGGGCCGTGACCGCCGCAAACGTGTTCGTGCTGGTGCTGGCGAGCATGTTGTCTGCGTGCGTCTACCGCGCGCCGTCGATCCCGGTTTCCGACGCCCATCTCGGGGCGGAACGGATGGCGCCGACGACGCCGGGCGATATCCCTGCCGCCGTATCGGTGCCATCGCCGCCGCCGCCGCGACCGCGGCAGAAGCTGCCCACCTACAGCGTGGTCGTGAATGAAGTCCCGGTGAAGGAACTGTTGTTCGCCCTGTCTCGCGACACCCGGCAGAACATCGACATCAACCCGGCATTGCAGGGACTGGTCAGCCTCAACGCCATCGACGAAACCCTGCCGGCGATTCTCGACCGGATCGCGCGCCAGGCCAATCTGCGCTGGCGCCAGGACGGACGCCTCATCTACGTGTCGCCCGACACGCCGCACGTGCGCACTTACAAGGTCAACTACGTGAACGTCAGCCGTGAGACCGATTCGACGGTATCGGTCTCCGGACAGATCGGCACCGTCGGCGGTACCAGCAGCGGCACCGGCGGCACCGGCGGTTCGAACTCGTCGAATACGACCGTCAACACCAAATCGAAGAACGATTTCTGGAAGACGCTCGAGGACAACCTCAAGAGCATCCTCGCGGCCACCCGCGCCCAGACGATGTCTTCCGACGAACGGGCAGCCCGGGCCGAAGGTATCCGGGCCCGACGGGAGGAGCGGATCGCGCAGGCGGAAGCCGTCGCGCGCGCGGGACAGAACGCGAAAGACCTGTTCAACAGTGCCTTCGACGGACAGACCGCGGCGGCGATCCCCGGCGACGTCACCAATGAGGTCGCGGTGAACGCCGTTGCCGGGACGGTGACGATCCTCGCCACCGACAAGCAGCACGTGCTGGTCCAGCAGTATCTCGACGCGGTATCCGCGGCGACCCAGCGCCAGGTGCTGATCGAGGCCACGATCGTAGAGGTCGAGTTGTCGCGTGCGTACCAGGCCGGCATCGATTGGGGCCGGGTCGCGAGCAGCCCGGGGGCCGGCATCAGCTTCGGCCAGAACCTGCTCGGGGCGACGCTGAGCGCCGCCCCGAACGTGACCGTGAGTTATGGGTCGATCACGCCCGGGAACATCTTCGCGACCATCAAGCTGCTCGAGTCGTTCGGCAACACGCGCGTCCTGTCGAGCCCGAAGGTAATGGCACTCAACAACCAGACCGCGATCCTCAAGGTGGTACGCAACGTCGTCTACTTCACCATCCAGCAGCAGATCAGCCAGGGCATCGGGACCGGCGCCACCAATCTTCAAGCCACCA
>JANMWG010000036.1:0-2366 GCA_031393885.1 Betaproteobacteria bacterium
CGGTGGCTTCTCTGCGGGGTGCCACAGATGCCGAACCAGGCGCTGCAGCAGACGGCGGGGCCTGATTCGTTTCTGGGAGTTCCAGGTCGCCGGTGCCCCGCCGCTGCTGAGCTGGGTCGTTCGGCGGCAGCAGGCGAAGCAAAACGCGCGGCCAGCGCTTGACTCGCGGTCCGCGCGGCGCGATGATCGGTCTTCGTGGGCGGGTCGTGGGCAGTAGCACCCGACGCCGAACCAGGCGCTGCAGCCGACGGCGTGGGCAGGAAGGTTCCGCAGGCGTCACTGGTGTCTCGGCCCCCGCCGCGGCTGAGCTGGGTCGTTCGGCGGCGGAGGGTCTAGCTCATGGGGAAGCTGCAAGACGAGCAACCGCCGTTCGACCGCGCGGTATGCGACGCGATGGTGGCCAGCGCGCCTGAGGACTGGAGCGTCGTCGTTCTGACCATCGAGCGGTCGGAAGGTGCCGTCGCCGTCGGTGAGCTGTCGCACTCGATCAACAGCCCGGACCACAACCGGCCGGCGGTGCCCGACGACACGCTGTACGAGGCGACGTACCGGCTAGACGAACTGTTCCAGCGGCATGGTTCCGCGTTCCGCCGGGCCCTCTACCGGGTCGAGTTGCTTCCCGACTCGTGGCGATACACGGCCGACTTCGAGTATGATCCGCCCGGCCCCAAGCCGCGGCGCAAGCGGGCCGAACCAGGCGCTGCAGCAGACGGCGGGGGCATGTAGGCTTTCCGGGGTTCGTAGCTCACCCGGCCCCCGCCGCGGCTGAGCTGGGTCGTTCGGCGGCAGAAGTTCTTCTATGTGCGTCTAGCCGGTTATCGGTTCTTCCGGGCTGCGGTTCCCCTCGTAGCCAGGTTCGCCCGGAGTGCGTGGGGAGGTTTGCCATGCGACCGATTCTCACCGGCTTTATCGCCGGCGCGGCGGCCTGTGTCTTCGCTGTCGCCGTCTTCGGGGTCGTGGACGGTTACTCCAACCCGGAAGGATACCCGCCGGGCCTGTTCCCGGCGCTCCCGCGGCCGGCCGCAGCGGGCTTACAGGTGCTGGCATACTTCGGCCTGCTCGCCGGCGCGGCCGGCGGGCTGGTGGGAGGCGGTATCGGGGTGGTGATCGCGGCGATGCGCTGGCTCGGTGCCCGACGTGGTCGCGGGTCGGAGACGGCCGAACCAGGCGCTGCAGCAGACGGCGGGGCATGAATCGTTTCTTGGACTTCAAGCTCACCGGTGCCCCGCCGCGGCTGAGCTGGGTCGTTCGGCACCACGGCTTCGGCATCCAAGAGTGGGCATCGCGGCGTGGTCATCACGGCGTCGAAAATATCAATCGAAATGTTCTTGCGTGGGCGTCGTCGGGGCATTAGCATCTTGGCGTGGTGTCGGGCAGTTGCAGCATTCATCGCCGAACCAGGCGCTGCACCTGACCGGGGCCGCATTACTGGTTTCGCGCGGGTCAACGTCTCACCGGCGGCCCCGGCAGGTGAGCTTGGTCGTTCGGCGGCAAGAGGTTCATTCTCAAGGAGACGACAAGCCTATGAAAAAAGTCATCTGGATCCCAGTCGAGGCTCTCGGCAGTCTCGAAGGTTGTTGGACCATCGACCACACAAGTGGAGCGGGCGACAACGGCTTCCTCGACTGCGCTCGCGCAAGATTCCCGACCGCTGGCTCGCATGACTCAACGGCGTCGGCGGTCACCAACATCCTGAACTGCTTTTCAGCTGGTGTGGCCAAAGCCGGTTCCGCAAGTGTCAAGAAGTGGGCGAACTTCGTCGGTCATGGCAACGACGGCATCATCGTGACTGGCACCGGCCAAGACGTGAACGACATCACCAAGTACGTCTCTTGGTTCAACCGCTCCACCTGGGGTCCGGAGATGCGCCGTCTGAATGGGAGCGCGCAGATCATCAAGCTCTGGGCGTGTCACCCTGGGACGGCGCAAGACGGGGCAGACCTTCTGTTCGATCTGATGCAAGAGACAAACGCCATCTGCATGGGTCCAACCGGATTTCTGACATGCGGCTCCAACGGCCTCGAACTGGAGGCCAACTCGACTTGGCAGGTGGCGACGCCAGGTCAGCCGAAACCCGCGCCGATCGCTGCGCCTACCCCTCACTTCGTACTCGACTACCCGAACCTGGAGTTGTCAACTCAGGGACGACCGCACATGCTACCGATGCAAAGCGTGATTTCGGTGGAGATCATCAGCCGCCGCGGCCAACGAGTACTGTTGGCGAGCGCACAGGATGCGATGGACTTCCTGCGACTCGTGGACTTCACGGCTCCGTTCGAGCTGAACGGCTCGCTTGCCGCTATCCCCAGCGGCACCCTGATCCTGACGTTCAGAGACGACAAGGGTGCGGAGCATCGGCGCGAGTT
>JANMWG010000050.1:0-6157 GCA_031393885.1 Betaproteobacteria bacterium
TAGGCGACCACGTTCGTGTCGACAGCGATCAAGGGCGGCCCTCGCGCTTGAGGGCATCGATGTTCTTGGCGGTGAACTTGCCTTTCGGGAGCGACTCGCGAATGGCACGAGCCCTCGCGATCACCTCCTCGGCCGTGGCACGCCCGGGAAGAAGCACCGACTCGAGACACACGATCGCCTCGCTGTTCAGGCTGCGGCGATGGCTCTCGGCAGACGCCTTCAGGCGAACGTAAACTTCGTCGGGAATATTCTTCAGCGTGAGGGTGGTGGGCATCGCGTTTTCCGGTCTTATGGGGTCATTTCCACAGAAACCATATTGGTTCCGTTTCGGAGCAATGTCAAACGGCGGCCCATCGCTCACGGTCCAGATCACATCGAAATCGGAGACCTCCTTACCGTGTTCGGTTTTTCCCTATGCGGGCACCTGTTGGGCGTGATGTCGCCAGCGCAGCCGACAACGTGGCGGTCCCGACCAGGCAGGCGATTTCCCACCTGGGCGAATTCGTGAGCAGGAGTAACCCCAGGGTCAGTTCTCAATACTGTTCGCTTGGATGATTCTGGCGAGCCACCACCTTCCTTGGTGTCTACCGAGAGCACACGCATTGACGCGCCCGCCGATGCCCCCGACACTCGGCATCACACCCTTCCGGAGTCCGTCATGCGCCGCCTTGCCCCGCTTGCCCTTTTCCTGCTCGCCGTCTCCCCCTTGCACGCCCAGGACCTCCGCACCGACCTCGACCGACTCGCGGACACCCTGGAGCCGAAGGTCATCGACTGGCGGCGCGATATTCATGAGCACCCGGAACTGGGCAATCGCGAATTCCGGACCTCGGCGCTGGTCGCCGCGCATCTGAAGGCGCTCGGCTACGAGGTGCGTACCGGGGTTGCGCACACCGGTGTCATCGGTGTCTTGCGCGGTGGCCTGCCGGGTCGGGTGGTCGCGTTGCGGGCCGACATGGATGCCCTTCCGGTGACCGAGGAAGTCGACGTGCCGTTCGCTTCCAAGGTAAGGGCAACTTACGCTGGCAAGGAAACCGGCGTGATGCACGCCTGCGGACACGACACCCATGTGGCGATGTTGATGGGCGCGGCCGAGGCGCTGGCCGCGGTGCGCGACCGCCTGCCGGGCACGGTCAAGCTGCTGTTCCAGCCGGCCGAGGAAGGCCCGCCGCCGGGCGAGGAAGGCGGCGCAGCACTGATGCTGAAGGAAGGCGCGTTCGACGATCCGGTGCCGGACGCGGTGTTCGGCATCCACATCGGTGCGGCGCTCGAAACCGGCCAGCTCGGCTATCGACCCGGCCCGCTGATGGCGGCCACCGACGTGCTGCGCATCACCGTGAAAGGCCGGCAGACGCACGGCGCCTCGCCGTGGAACGGCGTCGATCCGATCGTGGTGGCCTCGCAGATCGTGATGTCGCTACAGACCGTGGTCAGCCGCCAGATGAACATCACCCGCGAACCGGTGGTGCTCACCATCGGCGGCATCGACGGTGGCATCCGCTTCAACATCATCCCCGACAAGGTGGAGATGATCGGCACCATCCGCACCTTCGACGAGGGCATGCGCGACGACATCCACCGGCGGGTCAAGCTGATGGCGGAGAGCATTGCCATGGCCAGCGGCGCGAGCGCCGAGGTGAGCTTCGAGAAGACCTACCCCGTCACCATCAACAACCCCGAACTCACCGAACGCATGCTGCCGACGCTGAAACGCGTGGCCGGCGAGGCCAACGTGATCCTCAACAGCAAGGTCACCGGCAGCGAAGACTTCTCGTTCTTCGCGCAGCGCGCGCCCGGCTTGTTCGTGTTTCTCGGCGGCACGCCCAGGGGCAGCGACATGAAACAGATAGGCTTCAACCATTCGCCGCGCTTCCGCATCGAGGAGTCGGCCATGAAGCTCGGCGTGCGCACCCTGCTGAACCTGACGATCGATTATCTCGAAAGACGCTGAGCGCCCATCGCATCGGATGGCGAGCCGCCGACGATGAATTTCCTGGCGCACCTGTATTTGTCGCCGCCCACGCCGGACGCCCTGCTCGGCAGCCTGCTCGGCGACTTCGTGAAGGGGCCGGTGGAACACGCCGGCTACAACCCCGAGATCACCGCGGCGATCCGGCTGCATCGCGCCATCGACACCTTCACCGATTCGCATCCGATCGTACTCGCCAGCAAGGCCCGCATCAGCCCGGCGCGGCGGCGCTATGCCGGCATCCTGGTCGATGTGTTCTACGACCATTTCCTGGCGCGCGACTGGCACCGGTTTCATCCGGAACCGCTGGATCGCTTTGCAGCGTCGACCTACCAGGCGCTGCTCGGCACGACCCAGGTGTTGCCCGACCGGCTGGCGCACATGCTGCCGCACCTTGTCACCGGCGATTGGCTGACGTCCTATCGAGATCTGGACGGCATCCACCTGGCACTCGACCGGATGTCGCAGCGCGTGCGCCCGGGCAATCCGCTGCTGGGCAGCGCCGCCGAACTGGAGGCGCAGTTGCCGGCATTCGAAACCGACTTCGAGACGTTCTTCGGCGAACTTCGGGCGTGGGTTGCCATTGACGGCGCGGCGCGCGCCGGCGCCGCCTCGGACGCGAGCACCGAGTCGGCGTAAGTGCATGCCTGCCCGGGCGTGGCGAGCCCTACGGCGTTCCCTGCACGAGAGCGGCGAATCCGGCTCGCGCGATGCGCTCCCCGACAAGCTCCACTCCCGCAGCCTGATCGACGATCCAGCCGCGAGTCGCCTCCACGTCGGGCATCGCTTCGCGCAAGGTGCGCACGGTGCGCGCATCGTTGCCACGGCCGGCCTTGATCTCCAGCGCAATGCGCTCGACACCGCGATCGAGTACGAGGTCGATTTCGGCGCCCGCAGCAGTGCGCCAGAAGAAAGCTTGTGTGCCCGGGTGCGACAGCCGCTCGCGGCGCAGCACATCTTCGATGACGAACCCCTCCCAGCTCGCACCGCGCGACGGGTGGTTGGCCAGTTCTTCGGCGGTCGAAATGTTGAGCAGATGGTGTAGCAGCCCCGTGTCGCGAAGATAGGCCTTGGGCGCCTTCGTCAGCCGCTTGCCGACATTGCGAAAGTACGGTGGCAATCGGCGCAGCAGGTAGATTGCCTCCAGCACGTCGAGGTGGCGCAGCAGCGTGTGATGCGATACGCCGAGCGACGCGCCCAGGGCCGAGGCATTCAACAGGCCTCCATGCTGATGCGCCAGCATGGTGAGCAGCCGGCGCATGAACAGCGGGTCGGCGCGCACACCGTACTGCGGCAGGTCTCGCTCCAGCACCAGGCGCAGGTACGACTCCCACCAGATGCGCGAATCGCCGCGCAGCGCATCCGGAAATCCGCCCGCGAGCCACACCCTGGCCCAGGAAACAGCGTCGGGCCCCTGGCCCGCCTCGTGCGCGGTGAGCGGGTCGAGCGCGATCACCGCCGCACGCCCAGCCAGTGACTCGGACACGCCGCGTATCAACGCGGGCTGTGCCGAGCCGAGCACGATGAACCTTCCTAACCATGACCTCTGTGCGTCGACGGCGCCACGCAGCGCCCCGAAGACCGACGGTACCGCCTGAGCCTCGTCGAGGATCAGCCCGGCGTGGGTGCCGGCGTCGAGCTCGAACCGCGCATCCTGGCTGAACCGCTCAGCGGTTGTCGGATCTTCGAGGTCGACGTAACGATGTTGCTCGAATGCCGCGCGGGCGAGCGTCGTCTTGCCGACCTGGCGCGCGCCGAGCAAGATGACCACCGGGAAATTCGCCGCGGCGGCTTGCAGTGTCGGGACGATCGATCGAGGAAACACCCTTGCATAATGGAATGACAGATTCCAACTTGCAAGCCTTCTTGATTGATGGTCAATCGGCAAACAGGTATCGTTTCCGGAACCGGCACCAGACCGGAGCCAACCCATCCGTTCCCCAGAAAAAAGAACCGGCACATGCCCAACACCAGACACGTCTTCGCCATGGGCGGCGGGTTCCTCGCCGACCCCGACAACAACCTTCACCTCGAGCGCTATTTCAAGGAGATCACCGGGCGCGAGTCGCCACGGGTGCTGTTCGTGCCCACCGCCAGCGGCGACAACGAGCCGTACCAGTTGCGCTTCTTCCAGGCGTTCACGCGGCTGGGCTGCAAGCCGGCGGTACTGCCGTTCTTCAAGCGCACACCGCAGCAGCTCGAAGCCTTCGTGGGCGATTTCGATGCGATTGCGGTCGGCGGCGGCAACACCCGCACCATGCTCGCCGTCTGGCGCGACTGGGGCTTCGACGCGATCCTGCGTGGCGCCTACGAACGCGGGGTCGTGCTCGGCGGCTCCAGCGCCGGCTCGATCTGCTGGTTCGAGGACGGCATCACCGATTCGATCGCCGGGCCCCTCACCCTGCTGCCATGCCTGGGCCTCGTTCCCGGCAGCAACTGTCCACATTACGACAGCGAAACCGACCGCCGGCCCACCTTCCAGGCCATGGTCACCGCCGGCACGGTGAAGGACGGCTACGCCGCCGACGACGGTTGCGGGCTGCACTTCGTCGACGGTCGGTTTCACCAGGCGGTGGCATCGCGCCCCAAGGCAAAGGGCTGGCACCTGACCCGCGACAACGGCGCCGTGGACGAACGCATGATCGAGCCGGTTTCGCCGGCGTAGAACCGCGCACCGCTGCGCCGCCACCGTCGGCTTGGCATGCCGCAGGGAGCCGGAGAGCACCGTCCGGATCGGCAGCCTCGCGCTCATCATCATCGCCGGCGCGGTTGGCCTCGATCTTGCCAGTCGCACGCATTGAGGCATTCGGACTACCGCAACGGCCTGCACGGCATCGCGAATTCGCAACACGATGAGGCTACAACAGAACCGGACGACACTCACAGACTTGAGTTTCACCGAGCTTGGTCGGGCGACATGATCGGAGCCGATCGCACACGCACGGTTACACAGGGAGAGCACCATGTCCGCATACACGATTCCGCCAAACCGGATCGAGCCGCTGTCAGAGGCCGAGCTGGTGTTGCTCGACCGTTTTCTGGCGCAGTGTCCGAGCCTGGGCGCGATGCGCATGGAAAAGGTCGACGGTTTTTTTGCCGCGCTGATCGCGGGGCCGGTGTCGGTCGGGCCGGCCGAATACTGGCCGGAGGTGTTCGGCTGCGAACTGCGTTACCTCATGCATCCGGCGCACACCGAACTCGACGCCATTCTCACGCTGCTCACCCAACACTGGAACTCGATGACGGAGACGCTCGAGCGCGGTGGCCTGCTCGGACCCCTGCTGCTCGAAGACCGCGACGGCGCGGTTCGCGGCAACGACTGGGCGGCGGGTTTCCTGCGCGGGGTGCAGTTGCACCGGGTGGACTGGCTCACGCTGCTCGACGACGACGACAACAATGCCGTGCTGACACCCACCTTCATGCTCGCCCATGAACAGGAGAGCCGGCATACGGTGCAGGTGTCGAATGAGCGGCGCGCCGAACTGCTCACCGACATGACGCTCGGCCTGTCGCACATCCGCAGCTATTTCCGGCCGATGCGCTCACCGATGGGGCTCAACAGCCCCACGCTCGTTCGGCACTGAAGAGGCCCCCCCGAAACCAACCCGCCCCAGGCGGGGGCGGGATACGAAAGACGCAACCTGCCGGGCGCTGGCAGTGGCCGTGAAGCGCGGCTTTAGCGAATGGCGACGCGCCGATGACGCATCGACAAGGTCATTCGCGACGCGCGTTTCTGATGCATTCCGCTCATCGGGATTCATCGCCATTTTTTCGAGCTTGCAACAATTCGCAGCAAATCCCGCAGCAGTCTCGACCACTATTCGATCAATCGATCCATTCGACCGGTTGACCGACGCGCAGGCCGAGCATCTTCGCGGCGCTGTTGGCGGGAATGGCGGCCTCGACCAGGCCGAGGCTGTTCACATACCAGAAGCCGCGTCCAGGGTCGGCATCGGCAAACACCCGCGCGTGCCGGAAGTCCATGCGGCGGATGCGCAGGCTGCGGTCGATCGGCAGCCCTTCGCCGCGCAAACCGGTGACGGCATTGCCGTAGTGATCGACGTAGATGATCTCGGCCAGGTCAGCGGCGGGCAACAACGACTGCGGCGCGCTGATCGACTGCACGTTCTCGTTGGGAAATTCACCGGTCACCACTGCCGCGGCCATCGGCGCGAATACATCGCGGCC
>JANMWG010000068.1:0-4157 GCA_031393885.1 Betaproteobacteria bacterium
AGTTCACCGAGCAGGATGAGGAGGTCCTCCATCTTCTTCGCGGCTTCGATCTGTGCCGGATGGCCTTCGATCATGTTGTCGGGTAGGTAGCAGTTCAGCCCCAGCATGCTGGGCACCTGGTCCTTCAACAAATCTTTGTGCATGGGGATGCTGTGTAGGTGCGGCAGAAACCCGTCATCGTCCTGGCGGGCGATGTCGATACAGGCGCGCACGGCGAAGAACGGATCGTCGGTCACCATCTCGTGGATGAGGTTGAGGCTGCCATCCAGCAGATGGTTATCGAAAATGCGCCCGTAGCTGTCGAGTACGTTCGACCACACTTCGGCGGGCGCGAATTGCGCCAAGCGGATGAAGAACGTGCGCTGATCTGATCGACCACCAGCATGAACAGCACGCGATTAATGAAGCAGTCACGCGGGATGTTCTTCGCTTGGCAGTTCGTATCGATGGCGGCGATGGTCTCCGGCGAGAGTGTGAAGCTCACCGGTTTGCGCTCGAGCAGCGCCAGGTGTTGCGAGAGGTGGGCGCGCGCCTCCGGTGAGTTTGGGATCTCGATTTCCGGGATCAGCTTGTTAGCTTCGTGCCTTAGCACGTGATCGAGATACGCATCGCGGTTCAGGCAGGCCTTGTCGACCTTCTTGTTCAGGAGCGCGATCAAGTGCGTCCAAACGCTCACAAGAATCTTCTTCTTCACGGGCTTTGTCATGGCGGTTCATCCGGGTAAACAAGGACACGGACGAATTCTGATAATGAGATACCTTTTTGTGAATACCAACAAATTAAAGAACAAAGTATGTTTCTGTGCCGGCCGCCAAGTGAGCTGGCGACCTAGCCCCGAATCGTGATTTCAATGGCGTCCTCGGAGACGCCGAAGCTGCGCGCCAGGCCGCGTTTGGCTTCGGCAATCGTCAGCGGCACACCTGCGGCTACCGACGGCGCCGGCTCGGAATCCGCGGCCTCGGCCTCCATCGGCTGTCCCGACAACGGCACCTTCGCAATCGGCGGGTGCGCCAGGCCAATGCCGGCACCAACCAGGGTCACCGGCGTTGTTGCCTCCTTGTCGTACAGGGATAGCCAGATCCCCCGCCCCACCGGCGACGTGTACCCCGCCTTCTTGCGCGCTGCATAGGCGCGGTCGAAGCGATCGCGCATCTCGTCCCCCGGCACGAGGTGGACTTGGGCGTATTGCGGATTGACGCGGTCGTCCACGCTGTCGCCGACTCCCGAATCGCCCCATCCGCTCACCGGCAACCGCCAGCTCCACTCTCACCCCTCTACGGCAGCATCCCCCCCGGCGCAAGACCCACGACTACGCACGACAACGTGCGCACCCCGGCATTGCCACCATAGCGTTGCACGATTCGCGCGAAACTCGTCCATGGCACGAACTCCATGACTTGAGCGAACAAGGTCTTGCCAGCGTACACGTGGGCTCCCCGAGGCGGTCGAACCGGGGAAAGTACGCTGTTCTTGGGCAACCAAGTTCAAGTCGGCACCAAACAAAATCGCCCTACAGGCGACGCCAATGCTTGATCCACGTCTCGGCATCGATCATTCAACCGGACAGTAGTGGCTTGAGGTATGTATTCATACCGTCAGAAACATACTTCTGCATGGGCTGGTTGGAAAGGCGGGGGACAGTCCCTCGTAGATCGGTACGCGCCACCGGCAGACGTTTCCCGATCTCGCGCTCAAACCTCCTTGGGGTGCTGGAAAGCAGGACTCGACAAGTTGCTCGAGCAGGGACCTCAGGCGACAGGCAAGCTTCGGAAGTTCGGGGAAATTGGTGGCACTCAGCGGCCCCAATAGCCAGCTATGCAGGCCTGACCCCACGAAACCAGGCCCTGGCCCACAAGCATAGGCGCTGCGCCCGCGCCGCTCAGCGAGCCGAAATTGCCGCGACGACCGTGCAAATGCCGAGCGCGAGATTGAGCGCGACCAGCCGGCGGATGCTGTTGAGAGTCTGAGCCGCCTGCGGCCAGGCCGCGGCGTCGCAACTGGTGCGCAACCGCGGGAACAGCACCAGATAGATGTAGGCGAACACCACCGCCATGACCACCCCCAGGGCGAACATGACATGCCATCCGACGGGTGCCTGGCTGAAGCCGGTTTGAGTCAACATGACCATGCCGCTGGCGAGGATAGCCAGCACCGCGATGCCCGCGTAGGGGAGGAAGCGTGCGAATGTGGCTACCCAGAGCGGCAGGCGTTGGGGTGGCTGGAGTACCTCGGCAGCGGCCGGCCTGAGGCAGAAGTAGGCGAAGAACATCCCGCCGATCCACGCGAATGCGCCAAGCAGATGGAGGACGATCAGCAGTTGTCGGAGCATCGGGGGGTTCCGGGTGGCAAGCGCCCGAACGGCGCAAGCGATGGGTGAGGCTCAGCGCCTCGAATAGTTAAACCGAATTGCGTCAGGTCTTGCACGAACACATTCTTACGATGATCGACGTCTGAACGACGTTCTTGGGGGTACTTCCTGACCCGCTACGTCTTGAACGGGTTCACCAGCGAGACGCCGAAAATCTTGAAGTCCGCGACGTTGCGCGTCGCCACCGTCAGACCATGGCTCTTGGCTGTCGCGGCGATCATGGCGTCTTCGTAGACCGTGTCGGACTTGCGGTGCATGAGTTGTGCCCATGCCCGGAAGGCTGCTGCGTCCATCGGCAGCACGTTGTACGAGGAAGCCACAAGCTCGAGCCAGGCTTCGATGCCCTGCGCTTTCACCTGGTCTTGCTCCCGCGTGAGTTCGATGCCGGCCTGAATCTCGCCGATCGTCACTGCCGAGAGGTGCAGTTGCGTATCGTCGAGGTCTCGCAGCCATGCCACCACCGCGCCATGCGGCTTGGGCTTGCGAAGTTCCGACACCACGTTGGTATCGAGCAAGTACATCCTGGTCACCTCGCGGCAGTGGGCGCGCGACGCCGGGCATTGCGGCGGGCCGGAAGCACCAGCTCGGCACGACCTTGATCCGAGAGCAGCAGTTGCTTCAGCGAGGGCCGCGCAGCGGCCTGGAGGCGACGCCACTCGTCCACAGGCACCAGAACGGCGGCTTCCGAGCCGCGCTTGGTCACCATCTGAGGGCCTTCCGCAAGGCAGGTCTCGATCAACTCACTGAACCGCGCCTTGGCGTCCTGAATCGGCCACGTCTGCATGGCTTCTCTCCCAATGACTAGATGTCTGACTAGTTTAGCATCAGCGGACGCCGCCCTGCTCTCCCCTTGGTCAACCGGACACGCAACGGCATGCCGATCGCCCCACATGGGAACGTGGTGTCTTGCAGCAACACTCTCTACGGGGTCGTCGGGCGACTCACCTGCATGGGGCAAGACCTGGCCCTTGGACTTCGACAGGCGAAACCGCCGACTACAGGTATTGGCGCAATTGCTCTCGGGTCAGCTCGCAATCGCGCAAGATCTTCGCCAATAGCCCGGGCCCGGTCGTTTCGCCGACATGAACCGGAACCGTCGTCGTCCGCCCATCGGCATGGCGCAAGAGGTGGTGGCTACCTTTGATTCTGGCAACCTGGAAACCCGCTCTCGACAAGGCGGCGACAAGTTCTCGCCCGGTAAGTCCGGGCAACCGTGTCATGCGTCGATCGTGACGCGCTCGACTCCGATGAACTCGAGGCGGTCGATGTCATCGCCGTCGACCTCCAGGTTAAGCGCTATCGCCTCCTTGATCCGGACCATCAACTCGTCCATGGACGTTGCCTGGGTGTGACACCCCGGGATCGAAGGGACCGAGCCGACAAAATAGCCATCTGCATCCCGCTCGACAACCACATGGAACTCTCGCGTCATGTCGCCTCCGCCGCTGAACTCGAGCCCTAATCTAGCACCAGCCGGCGCCGCCCGCTCCGAGGTCACGACTCAGAGGTCTTGCAGCGACACTCTCTCCGGGTTCTTCGGTCCACTCACTTGGACGGGGCGAGACATCCCGTCAGCGAGCGAGCAGTTCGCAGCGAGAGATTCGCGCCAGCACTTCGCCCATGGATTCCCGGGCAATCGCGGTGTCGTAGTTGGCCTGACCACGCAGCCACCAGCCATCGCTGAGTCCGAAATACCGACAGAGCCGCAGATCGGTGTCGGCGGTGACCGCGCGCTTGCCGGCCACGATGCCGCCAATGCGCTGCGCCGGCACACCGATATCCTTGGCCA
>JANMWG010000156.1:0-2258 GCA_031393885.1 Betaproteobacteria bacterium
AGCGAAACAAGTTTCCCGTGTCCAGCACGATAGAGGGTCAGGCTTCTACACGGAGGAAGGCAACTGGGACCTCGTCGGCAACAACACGCCAATGTTCTTCATCAAGGACCCGATCAAGTTTCCAGACTTCGTGCACACGCAAAAGCGCGATCCGCAGACCAACCTCGAGTCGCCCACGATGATGTGGGACTTCTGGAGCCGCGCCCCGGAAAGCCTGCACCAGGTGACGATGCTGTTCTCCGACCGCGGCACGCCCGACGGTTATCGCCACATGGACGGCTTCGGCAGCCACACTTTCAGCCTCATCGACGCCGGCGGCAAACGCGTATGGGTGAAGTGGCCCCTGAAGACGCAGCAAAGCATCAGGAACCTCCCCGCCGCCGAAGCCGTTCGCCTCGCGGGCGCCGACCCCGACTACGCGCAGCGCGACCTGTTCGGAGCGATCGCCCGTGGCGACTTCCCGCGCTGGAACGTATTGATCCAGATCGCCACCGATGCCGAACTCCTCGCCTGGGAGAAGAAGACTGGCTGGAATCCGTTCGACCTGACCAAGGTCTGGCCGCACAGCGACTTTCCGCGCCTGCCGGTGGGCACGCTCGAACTGAACCGCAATCCGGCCAACTATCACGCCGAGGTCGAGCAGGTGGCGTTCAGTCCGTCCAATGTCGTGCCAGGCCTGGGTTACAGCCCCGACAAGATGCTGCAGGGGCGCCTGTTCGCCTATCACGATGCCCAGCTCTACCGGGTGGGCACCAATCACCAGCAGTTGCCGGTGAACGCCCCGAAGTGTCCGTTCCACCACCAGCAGCGCGACGGATCGATGACGCTCGACAATGGCGGATCGGCGCCGAACTACGCGGCCGTCGAGTCTTCCGGGACCAAGCCGCAGGGGTTCGGTCATGGTGACCCCGGTTGGGGCATCGAGGGCATCGCCGCCCGTTACGATGGTCGCAGCGTCGAAGATGACTACACCCAGGCCGGCAACCTGTTCCGGCTGCTGCCGCCGCAGGAGAAACAGCACCTGTTCGACAACATCGCGGGGCCGCTGTCGCAGGTATCGGCCGAGATCCAGCAGCGCCAGCTTGGGCACTTCGACAAGGCGGATCCGGCCTACGGGGCCGGGGTCCGCGCCGCGCTGGCCGCGAAGGCGGGTTGAGTCTGGTGTTTTCCACGGGAGGCTCATGCCGATAGGGTAAAAGCGTTGACACGCTCCATCCAGCGGCGCAAAATTTTTACGTTGTCAGGTTTTGGCAAAGCGCGCGACTGGGCTGGCGAGAACGGTAGGTGTGCGTTGCCCCGGATACTGGTGTTGTGGAAATTTTGGGACACCCTTGCGCGACCGGGCTTGATCGCTGCACGCCAGCGAATCGAGCCGGTCGGCGCAGATTCCGAAGTAGCCGGCATCCAATGTGCAACCGCAATCATTCTTTACGTCGAGGAGCTTACGCATGCATCTGCATTCGCCATCGCTGACCAGGGTCGCTGCGACCCTGGCTTTTGCTTCACTGGCCGGCGGCGCATCCGCCGCCACCGACTACGCCGAAGGCTGGAACGTCGGCAGTACCGCCGGCTGGTCAGCCAACACCATCGACAGCACCGTGGTCCAGATCGGCGGCGGCGGCAACCCGGACGGGTATCTCGCCACTCGCGGGCCATCGCCGGGCACATTCCCGATCGGCGCCCTGACCAGCCTCCCTGCCGCCACGGGCGATTTCAGCGGCTTCCTCTGGACGGCTTCTTTCGACGCCGACCAGTTCCTGGGCAAGCCCACCGCCCTGGCGCTGCGCTTCCGGTTCCAGGACTCCTCTCACAATGGCTGGCGCTACGACTTTGCCGACCTGCCCGACTCATCCGGCTGGAAGAACTACAGCGTGGCGTTCGACCCGAGATGGTCCGATGCCGACGCCGTGGCCAACGGCTGGAAGACCGACCTGCCCGGCGGTTTCGGCAGCGTGAGCTGGCAGCAGACAATGACGAACGTGGTGACCACTGAACTGCGGCTGGACACCGACAAGAACTCGCTTGCCGGTTTCGACAACTTCAGCCTGACCTCGCGTCCGGTGCCGGAACCCTCGACCTACGCCCTGTTCGCTGTCGGCCTGATCGGGATCGGCGCGCTGGCGCGACGCCGCAAAGCCTGACGCTGCGGACAGCAGCAAACCGAAAACGGGCCTCACGAAGGCCCGTTTTCTTTGGAGCGGAGGGGCAGCGCGCCCACAGGGTGCCAGCGGCCGGAGGCCGCCGTCGTTCGGCAGGCA
>JANMWG010000207.1:0-7743 GCA_031393885.1 Betaproteobacteria bacterium
CACCGGCAGGCCTACCGTCGTCGGCTACACGCGTCGTGATCTCGATGTCTGGGCCGATCTCGTCGCGCGCTCGATCCGCGCGGCAGGTGGGCGTGCCGGCGACATGGTGCACGTGGCCTATGGCTATGGCCTCTTCACCGGCGGTCTCGGCGCGCACTACGGCGCGGAACGGCTCGGTTGCACGGTGATCCCCATGTCCGGTGGCCAGACCGAAAAGCAGGTCCGGTTGATCCGCGATTTCGCGCCCGACATCATCATGGTCACGCCGTCCTACATGCTGACCCTGATCGACGAGATGGCACGCCAGGGCATGGACCCGGCCGCCACGTCGCTGGCTATCGGCATCTTCGGCGCCGAGCCCTGGACCGAGGCGATGCGCGCGAGCATCGAGCAGCGCGCGGGGCTGGACGCGGTCGACATCTACGGGCTGTCGGAAGTGATGGGGCCGGGCGTGGCCAGCGAATGCGTCGAGAGCAAGGATGGCCCGGTGGTGTGGGAAGACCACTTCTATCCCGAGATCGTCGACCCGGTCACCGGCGCGGTGCTCGAAGACGGACAGCAGGGCGAGCTCGTGTTCACGTCGCTCACCAAAGAAGCGCTGCCGATCGTCCGCTACCGCACGCGCGATCTCACGCGCCTGCTGCCGCCCACCTCCCGGGCGATGCGCCGCATCGGCAAGATCACCGGCCGGTCCGACGACCTGCTCATCATCCGCGGGGTCAACGTGTTTCCGTCGCAGATCGAGGAGTTGATCTGCGGCATGCCCGCGCTGGCGCCGCACTACCTGCTGGTGCTGGACAAGGACGGGCACCTCGACGCGCTCACCGTGAAGGTGGAGATCGCGGCAACCACCGATGGCGGCAACGAGGCGCACCGGCGGCTGGGCGAAGAGCTCCGGGGCCTGATCAAGAGTCTGATCGGGGTGTCGGCGAGCGTGGAAGTCATGCCGCCGTTCGCGCTCGAACGGGTGAGCGTGGGCAAGGCGAAACGGGTGCTGGACCGGCGCCCGGCGGTGTAGCGGCAAGCGACCAACGAGGGAGAGCGGAGATGTATACGCAGGCAATGGATATCGCAGCGGCAAGCGGGGAAGAACCGGCGCCCGGCCAGGTGGCGGACGCGGGCTACCAGGCAGAATTCGACGCGAAGATCGATCGCGGCGACTTCATCGAACCGAAAGACTGGATGCCGGCAGCCTATCGCCGCACGCTGGTACGCCAGATTTCCCAGCACGCGCATTCAGAGATCGTGGGCATGCTGCCGGAGGGCAACTGGATCGGGCGCGCGCCGACGCTCGAGCGCAAGGTCATCCTGCTCGCCAAGGTGCAGGACGAGGGCGGTCACGGGCTCTATCTGTATGCCGCGGCCGAAACGCTGGGCGTGTCGCGCGACACGCTGGTGGAAGCGCTGCATGCCGGCCGGGCCAAGTATTCGTCGATCTTCAATTACCCGACGCTCACCTGGGCCGACGTCGGCGTGATCGGCTGGCTGGTCGATGGCGCGGCGATCATGAACCAGATTCCGCTGTGCCGCTGCTCGTACGGACCATATGCGCGCGCCATGATCCGCGTGTGCCGCGAAGAGAGCTTCCACCAGCGCCAGGGCTACGACCTGCTGCTCGCCATGATGAGCGGTACCGCCGCGCAACGCGACATGGTGCAGGACGCGGTGAACCGCTGGTGGTGGCCTGCGCTGATGATGTTCGGGCCGCACGACGCGCAGTCGGTCAACAGTGGCGACAGCACGCGCTGGGGCATCAAGCGCATCACCAACGACGAACTGCGGCAGAAGTTCGTCGATGCGACCGTCCCCCAGGCGAAGGTGCTGGGCGTCACGGTCCCGGACCCCGATCTGAAATGGAACGAGACGCGCGGCGCCCACGACTTCGGCGCCATCGACTGGGACGAATTCTGGTCGGTGGTGAACGGCAATGGTCCCTGCAATCGCGAACGGCTGGCCGCCCGCGTTAGCGCCTGGGAGCAAGGCGCCTGGGTGCGCGAGGCCGCGATGGCGCACGCTGCGAAGATCGACGCCCGCGCCGCCCGGCGCGCTGCGTAAGGGGGCGCCATGGAACGTCGCGAATGGCCCTTGTGGGAGGTGTTCATCCGCAGCCGCAACGGGCTCGACCACAAGCACTGCGGCAGCCTGCATGCGCCGGACGCGCGGCTCGCGTTGCAGAACGCACGCGATGTCTACACCCGCCGGCAGGAAGGCACCAGCATCTGGGTGGTGCGCGCCGAGCATATCGTCGCGTCCGACCCGGACGCGAAGGCCGAGCTGTTCGATCCGGCCGCCGACAAGATCTACCGGCACCCCACGTTCTATGTGCTGCCCGACGACGTGGACCACATGTGATCGCCGCCATGTCCGTTGCCATTGCCGATGACCTGCGCGCCGCGCACGTCGGCTTCGTGCTGCGTCTGGGCGACAGCGCGCTCATCCTCGGTCAGCGCCTGTCCGAATGGTGCGGGCACGCGCCGGTGTTGGAGGAGGATCTCGCGCTCGCGAACGTGGCGCTCGACCTGATCGGGCAGGCGCGGCTGCTGCTGTCGCATGCCGGCGCGCTCGAAGGGCGCGGACGCGACGAAGACCAGCTTGCCTTCCTGCGCACCGAGCGCGAGTTTCGCAATGTCACGATGGTCGAGTTGCCCAATGGCGACTTCGCGCGCACCGTGTTGCGCAATTTCCTGTTCGCGGCGTTCCAGCGCGAAGTGATGTCCGGGCTGCAAGGGTCGGCCGATGCCGCGCTGGCAGCGATCGCCGTCAAGAGCCTGAAGGAGACGCGCTACCACCTCGAGCATGCGGCCGGCTGGGTCGTGCGCCTGGGCGACGGCACCGACGAGTCGCATGCCCGCATCCAGCGTGCCGTCGATGAACTGTGGCCTTACACCGAGGAGTGGTTCGCGCCCGATACCGGCGACGAGGCGCTAGCCGGTGCCGGCATTGCGGTGTGCTGGAGCAACACCCGAGGTGCCTGGACCGACGCGGTCACGCCAGTGCTGGAGGAGGCAACGCTCGTCATTCCCGCGGGCACCGCGTTCCGTTCCACCGGTCGCCTGGGCGTGCATGGCGAGCATCTGGGTCCGCTGTTGAGCGAGATGCAGGTTTTGCAGCGCACCTATCCGGGGGCAACGTGGTGAAGCCATGATCACGGCCGAGGCGGTCCGCAAGTCATTGCATCGCTGCCTCGACTGCGGCGAGCCGTTCGAGTACTTCAAGCCGCTATGACTCGAGCCCCATGACGCCGCAGTTTCACGTGCTGCGGGTGGCGGAGATCCGGCCCGAGACGCCGGACGCGATCAGCCTGCGGTTCGATGTGCCGGCACACCTGCGTGCCGCCTATGTGTTCGTGCAGGGCCAGCACCTCACCCTGAAGGCCAGTATCGATGGCGTCGAGGTGAGACGCAGCTATTCGATCTGCGCCGGGCCGCAGGACGACGAACTGCGCGTGGCGATCAAGCGCGTTCGGGGCGGCGTGTTCTCCGGGTTCGCGCATGGCGGGATCAAGGTCGGCGATGATCTTTCGGTGATGACGCCCGACGGGCACTTTCACGTCGCCCTCGATCCGTTGCAGGCGCGGAACTATGTCGCGTTCGTCGCCGGCAGCGGCATCACCCCGGTGCTGTCGATCATCCGCGCCACGTTGCGGCAGGAGCCACGCAGCCGCTTCACGCTGGTGTACGGCAACCGACAACAGGCCGACATGATGTTCCACGAGGCGCTCGAAGACCTGAAGGACCGCTATCTCACCCGGTTCCGGCTCTATCACCTGTTCAGTCGCGAGGCCACCGATGTCGACCTGTTCAATGGCCGCATCGATGGCGGCCGTACCCGGGCGCTGCTCGATGCGCTGATCCCGCCGGACACCATCGATCACGCGTTCGTCTGCGGTCCGGGGGCGATGATCGACGAGGTGGAGGCGGCGCTGATCGACGCCGGCGTGCCGCGTGATCGCATCCATGCCGAGCGTTTCGGCGTTGCCGGGGCACAGGTGGCCGCGCCGGTGAGCGCGCAAGCCGGCGATGCGCCGCGCGCGACCATCACGGTGGTACTCGATGGCGTGCGCCGCGACATCGATTTTCACGATACCGACCGGTCTATCCTCGATGCCGCCTTGCGCGCAGGCCTCGATCTGCCTTTTTCGTGCAAGGGTGGCATGTGCTGCACCTGCCGTGCCCGCAAACTCGAGGGCGAAGTGCGCATGGATCGCAACTTCAGCCTCGACGCGCGCGATCTCGCCGCCGGGTTCGTGCTCACCTGCCAGTCGCATCCGCTGACGGACCGCGTGACCGTCAGCTTCGACGACCGGTAGATGAGGCCCACCCCCAGGCTGCGCTGCGCTCCGCCTTCCCCCAGGGGGCGCAACATTCCTCGGGGAGGTGACGCCCGCCCCCAGGCTACGCCGCGCTTCGCCTTCCCCCTCGAGGGGGCGCAACATTCCTCGGGGAACCCTGCGGATGTTGCCCCTTCGCTTGCGAGCGTCCCTTCGCTCAGGGTCCTCGGGGCAGGCGGACGATACTGATGGCGCGACCAAGAGCGGCGACGTTCGAGGTTCAGCAGGCCGCCATCCGCGATGCAGCGACGCAGGTGTTCGCCGATCACGGTTTCGCGGCGGCGTCGATGGCCCAGGTCGCCAGGGCGTGCGGGGTGTCGAAGCCGCTCGTTTATCACTACTATCGCGACAAGGACCAGTTGCTGTTCGACATCGCCGATGGCTATATCCGCCGGCTGCTCGCGATCGTCGACGAGGTGCGGCAACAGCGTCTCGACCCGGAGACGCATTTCCGCACGCTGGTGAAGTGCTTCATGCACGAGTACCGGCATTCGCAGGCCCGGCACATGATCCTGGTGCAGGACGTGAAGTTTCTCGGTGCCGAGGCGCGTGCGCGCGTCGTGGCCGATCAGCGACAGGTGGTCGATGCCTTCGTGGCGGCGATCTCGGCGCTGAAGCCCCGGCTGTCACGGGCGGCGTTGCGGGTGCCGCTCGCGATGGTGCTGTTCGGCATGATCAACTGGATGTTCACCTGGCTCGATGCCGACGGACCGGTGAAGTACGAAGACATGGCCGACGTCGTGTCAGAGGTGTTCCTGCATGGCGTTCTGGGGGGCGATTCCGGTACACCGTGAGTCGTCTGCGCGTTGGACATCGACCACTGGGAGAAATGGCTGCATGAAACTCGCATCGCTCGAGGAAGGTGGCCGCGACGGCACCCTGGTGGTCGTCAGCCGTGATCTCGGTGTCGCGATTCGGGTGCCCGAGTTCGCACGCACCATGCAGCAGGCGCTCGACGACTGGGCCGGCTGCGAGCCCATGCTCGAAGCGGTGTACCGGCGCCTGAACGACGGGGTGCTCGATGCCGCCTTCCCGTTCATCGCCGCGCACTGCGCGGCGCCGCTGCCCCGCGCCTACCAGTGGGTCGATGGCTCCGCCTATGTGAATCACGTCGAGCTGGTGCGCAAGGCGCGCGGCGTCGACATGCCGCCGGCGTTCTGGACCGACCCCCTCATGTATCAGGGCGGCTCCGACTCCCTGCTCGGTCCGGAAGACGACATCCTGGCCGGTTCGGAAGCCTGGGGCATCGACTTCGAGGGCGAGGTGGCGATCATCACCGACGATGTCGCCATGGGGGTGAACGCCGCCGCCGCCGGGGAACATATCCGCCTGTTGATGCTCGTCAACGACGTGAGCCTGCGCAACCTGATTCCGGATGAACTGGCCAAGGGCTTCGGTTTTCTCCAGGGCAAGCCGGCCACGGCGTTTTCGCCGGTGGCGGTGACGCCCGGCGAACTGGGCAGCGCCTGGGACGGCCATCGGGTGCACCTGCCGCTCAGGGTCCATTACAACGGTGATCTGTTCGGCCAGCCCGAGGCGGGTGTCGACATGACGTTCGACTTTCCGCAACTGATCGCGCACGCGGCGAAGACGCGCTACCTCGCGGCGGGCACCATCGTCGGTTCCGGCACGGTGTCGAATGTGGATCGGTCCCGCGGGCCGGCCTGTCTGGCGGAGAAACGCATGCTGGAACAGATCGCGAATGGTCGGCCCGTCACGTCATATATGAGCTTCGGCGATCGCGTGCGGATCGACATGTGCGACGCGGCCGGTGCCAGCATCTTCGGGGCGATCGACCAGCGGGTGGTCGAGTACCCGCAAAAACGACCGGACTGATGCCGCGGCGACCGGCCTTCGCTGGTCGCAATCAGTCAGGGCCACCGACATCGGCCCGGTAGGCCTTTTCCCCTGCGGGCGGCCGCTGCGGGCCGCCCGCCTGTCAGGCGATCCCCGCTATCGACGTCGTGCGCGAACGCGCCGTGCGCGCTGATCTGGGCGCCTTTCCCCCGTCTTTTCCGGCGATGACGCCACCCTCGCCGAAATCACAATCCGCCCCCTGATCCGGGGCGTCCGTTCGAGCAATGTCGGCGTCATGCGCGGTGCCCGTCCCCGGGTGATTGTCCTGTCCCCGCGTGGCCGATCGGACCCACCCGGTTCCGATGCCTCAAGTTCGAAGACCAACCGACGTTAAGGGGAAGAGACAGCCCTTGTGGCCATTGGCGTCGGGCATCTTTCCCGGTTTCCCGCGGTCGGCACCGTTGCCCCGCGGGTCGGTCGACGGGCCGGATACCGCCACCGATGGCGATGCCGTCCTGGGCATGAATGCGTAGCAAGTCGAGTTTCTTTCGTTGGCGTGCAAGTGAAATCTAGGAGAGTTCGATATGCCTTCCCCCGTCGTTGGAATGACCACGTCGCAGATCGCTTCACTGACGACCTCCCAGATTGTTTCGCTGACCACTTCCGACTTTGCCGCGCTGTCCACCACCCAGATCGCGGCGTTGACCACGACGCAGATTCCTGCGATCGAGACGCGTGACCTGGTGGTGCTGACCACCACCCAACTGGGCGCGCTGACCACCGACCAGGTCGTCGCCCTCACCACCTCTCAGGCGAGCGCGCTCACCACGGCGCAGACCGCTGCGTTGAGCACAACCCAGCTCACGGCGCTCGAGACCAGTGATCTGGCCGCGCTGCGAACGGCGCAAATTGCCGCACTGACCACCTCGCAGGTGGCAGCCTTGACCACCGATCAGATCGTGGCGCTGACCACCACCCAGGTGGGGTCGCTAACCACGGCGCAGACCGCCGCACTGACCACGACCCAGATCGCCGCCCTCGAAACCGGCGACGTTGCCGCGCTCAAAACCTCCCAGGTCGGCGCGCTGACGACCGCGCAAGTTGCCGCCCTGACGACCGATCAGGTGGTGGCGCTGACGACGACGCAGATCAATTCGTTGAGCGGTACGCAAGCCGCGGCTCTGACCACTACGCAGGTTGCCGCACTGCAGACCGCCGACGTAGCGGCATTGAAGACCACGGCGATTGCCGCGCTGACCACGAGCCAGGTGGCCAGCGGTTTGACCACCAGCCAGGTTGCGGCGCTGACCACCGCGCAAGTGGCATCGCTGACCACGAGCCAGGTAGCGGCGCTGACCACCGACCAGGTGGTGGCGCTGACCACGGCCCAAGCCAATGTCCTGAGCAGCACGCAGACCGCAGCCCTGACCACCACGCAGGTGGCGGCGCTGGAGACTGCTGATCTGGCGGCGTTGAAGACCACGGCCATTGCCGCGCTGACCACGAGCCAGGTGGCCGCAGGCCTGACCACCTCGCAGATCGCCGCGCTGAGCAGCGCGCAAGCCGCCGCGCTGACCACCAGCCAGGTGGCTGCCCTGACCACCGACCAGATCGTG
>JANMWG010000215.1:0-5247 GCA_031393885.1 Betaproteobacteria bacterium
GTTCCAGGGTGGCGACGTCGACAGTCTCGGCCGTGGCGTGCCCGACTTCGTGTCCCTGCGCTACGACATCTTCCTGCACCGCTACGAGTTCGGTGCCTTGCAATGGGATACCGCCAACCAGGACTTCGTGGTCGACAAGGAAGTCGTCGGCGCCGCCAAGACCGGGCCGCTGACGGGCAGGCTCAGCGCCGACGCCACCTTCCGCCTGAAGGTGCCCGGTGGTGGCGAGTTCGTCGCGCTGACGCTCGCCAAGGCGGTCACCGACGACAACAGCACGCTCACCGATCTGGCAGCCGACCTGCAGGCGCTCATCGACGGCACGCCGGCGATCGGCCCGGGCAAGGTGGTGGTGGAGTTTCCCGATGGCGTGCTGCGGTTCCGCGCCGACGGCACCGGACTCGATTTCCGCGCCGATGCGTCCAGCACCGCGGTCACCGAACTCGGCTTCGCGCCGCTCACCGATGGCTCGCCGATCTACCGGCTGCTCACCTCGAACTACCAGACGGTGAACGTCGAGCACACCGTCATCGACACGCGCGGCGGCGATGACGTCGTGCACGCGGACCCGGAGTTCAAGTTCCCGAACACCGAGTCCGAGTGGGGCATCAAGGAAGGCAACCTGCAGGCCGGGGCGTCCCTGGCGGCGCTCGACATCCGCGGCGGCGACGGCAATGACCGCCTGTTCGGCGGCGCTTACGGCGATCGCATCGACGGCGGCGCCGGCGCCGACGTGATCATGGGATTCGGCGGCGACGACTCGATCAGCGGCGGCGCGGCGGGCGACTTGCTGGCCGGCGATCACGTGCTGCAGCCCGATGCCTACGAATTTCAGACGCGCGACGGCGTGTCGTCGCGCAACGATGCGCCGCTGTATGCCGGGCAACTGCCCGAGATCCGCCAGGGAACCGTCATCGGCGGCCTGAACTTCCATCTCGGGGACACCGGCGACTGGTACGTGCTGCGCGCGCCCGAGGCCATCCGCCAGTTCGGCGCCGCCGCCAACGGGCAGCTCACCAACGACATGATCGAGGTGGTGAAGACGGTCGATACCGGCGTGCTGTTCCAGCCGGTCGAGAACGTCAAGCTCAACGCCTATCTGTTCCCGGCGGAAGACACCGATCCGGGTCCGGGCCGGCAGCTGGTGCCGCGCGAGCGCTTCTCCGGCGTGCCCGACTACTACCTGCTGCACGTCCTGCCGGCGGTCAAGCCCGACGCCGCGCTTGCCGGGCGGGCGCTCACGTTCGACGGCCAGAACTCGCCGGGCAACGCCGCGGACGTCGTGAAGATGGGCAATCCGGCCAGCCTGACCATGACCAGCCAGATGACCATGGAAGCGTGGATCCGTCCGACCGGCACGGGAACCGGCGGCAGCGGTGGCGGCATCATCCTGAACAAGGAAGGGCAATACGAGATTGCCCGCTTCGCCGACGGCACGATCCGGTGGGCTTTCGCGAACGGGAATCCGGGCTGGACCTGGATCAACACCGCTTACGTCGCGCAGCAGGATGTCTGGACCCAGATCGCCGTGGTGTTCGATCGCGGCCGGGTCGACACCTATGCCAACGGCGTGCTGGTCCATACCTTCCAGGGCAGCGGCAACATTGGCAGCGTCGGCGGCCAGCACGACTTTTCGATCGGCGGCCGCCAGGCAAGCCCCAACGGGCAGAATTTCGCCGGCCAGATCGACGAGGTCCGGGTCTGGAACGTCGCGCGCGCCGCCGACGACATCGAGCGTAACTTCGACCGTGAGATCGCCGGCACCGAGGCCGGCCTCCAGGGCTACTGGCAATTCGAGGAGGCGAGCGACGGCGATCCGCTCGCCACGGGTAACCAGGTGCTCGATCTCACCGCGAACCACAACAACGGGACGCTCAACAACCAGGCCGCCGACAACAACGCGAGCTTCACGTTCGGCCTGGCCGGTGCCGGCAAGCCGCTGGTGACCGATTTCGGCGTCGGCACCTACGAGATCCGCTTCAAGGCCCCGCTTGGCGACACCCTGGAAATCGGCGCGCAGCAGGCGGCGTCGAGCTTCTCGTCGATCGAACTGCTCGGCCAGCCGGTGTACATCCCGGTCGGCGATGTCAACGGCGACGGCTTCGACGACGCGATCGTCTCGGTGCGCGACGGCGTCGGCAGTGGCGGGTCGCAGAGCCTGGCGCGCCTGGCGTTCGGGTCGCCGCTCGGCCTGGACCGCAACCAACTGTTGCCGCCGATCACGCTGTCGCTGCCGGCGCCGGTGCTCGCGGGCAGCACGGCCAATGTCTCCGACATCCATGGCGTCGGCGACATCGACGGCGACGGGTTCGGCGACATCGCGATCGCAGTGACGCAGACCCAGCCCAGCTTCTTCGGGTTTCCGATCGGCACCGACAAGCAGGGGGTCTACGTCGTCTACGGGCGCGCCAACTGGGCGCAGCAGAACGTCGAGGCCGACGCCGGGCTCCTGGGCGAGTACTTCAACCTGCCGCTCAACGTCTACCTGAGCAACAACCCGCGCGTGGCCGACGTCAACTTCGATGCCCTGACGCCGGCGCGCACGCGCGTCGATGCGCAGGTCGACGTGACCAACACTCTCGGGCCGGGCTTCAACGGCTTCGCCGAGTTCAACGATTTCTTCGCCGTGCGCTGGAGCGGCCAGATCCGCATCGACACCCCGGGAGTGCACAACTTCTTCCTCGGGTCCGACGACGGGTCGCGCCTGTTCATCGACGGCAAGCTGGTGGTCGACAACGACGGCCTGCACGGTTTCGAGGAACGGTCCGGCAGCGTCGATCTCGCCGCCGGCTACCACAACATCCGCGTCGAGATGTTCGAGTTCGCCGGCGCGGCCGGCGTCACGCTCTCCTGGGATCCGGCGGGCGCCACGGGCAGACAAGTGGTGCCCTCGTCGGTGTTGTTCCGCGATGCGCGGGACGTGCTGAACGTTGCCACCGATCGCGACCTGTTCATTCCGTACACCGGCGTCTTCACCGGGCCGGTGACGGTTGCCGCCGCCGGCAATGTGACGCCGGTCGCGGGCAGCGGGCTGCTGGGCCGCTACTTCGACATCGCCGAAAACGCCACGCTGACGGCACTGCCGTCCAGCCTGCCGACCGGCGATTTCCTGCAGAACACCGGCACCGGCAGCGCCGGCCATACCACCTTCACGTTCTCCGCCCTGCCCGACCACGACTCGATCGACCTGTCGTTCCTGCTGGCGCTGATCGACAACTGGGGCAGCGGCGGCCAGGCCGATCGCTTCAACATTCTGGTCGACGGCGTGTCGGTCTTCTCCCAGGCGCTGGCCACGGACGGCAACCATCCGGGCTATGTCGAAGGTCCTGGCGTGCTGCTCGAAGCCGGCGCACTCGGCTTCGGCGCCGGCGCCGATCGTTTGCTCGACATGGGTCGCGAACCCACCCTCAAGGGGATCGCCCACACCGCTTCCACCCTGACGATCGACATCTTCGCCGACGGTTCCGGCTATCGCGCCGGCACCGCCGAATCCTTCGCGATCGACAACCCGCAGATCACGTTCCGCAAGGCCGGCACGCCGGTGAAGACCTTCAGCACCGATTTCAACGACGGCGTGCCCGAGAATGTCGACGGCGCCGGCGCGCTCGTGCGGGTCGGGGGCTTCGGCGCGAAGTACACCCAGATCGACGCGTCGAACGGCAACAACAACTTCCCCATCGTGTCCGAGACGGGCGCCGGGATCGGCGGGCATGCCGAGCTGGGCGCGAACTGGGTGGTCCAGTGGACCGGCCAGCTGTCCATCGACACCGCTTCCACCTACCGCTTCATCACCCCGTCCTCCGACGGCGCGCGCCTGACAATCGATGGGCAACTGGTGGTCGACAACGACGGCGTGCATGCCTACCCGGGCACCGTCGGCGCATTCCAGGGTGACATCGCCCTCACGCCCGGACTGCACGACCTGCGCTACGAACTGTTCGGCGTGAACAGCGGCTCGGTCGACACGATGAAGATCGCGGTGCTCGACTGGGATGTCGATGCCGACGGTCCCCAGGAAGAGCAGAACATCCCGCTTGCGAACCTGGTGCGCAGCGATGCCACCCAGGGCCCGGGCCGGCAGGCCGGCGACATGCTCGTGTCGTTCGGCGACAGCGAGCAACGCCTCTACGGCGGGCGCAGCCGCGAACAGTGGCAGGCGTCGTCCGATCCGAGCTTCACCTTCAGCGGCGCCACTGGCGGCAGTGCCGGCTTCGGCATCGGCGCCATGAACGGCGGCGACGCGATCGACGATTTCGCGATGCTGACGGGTTCGCGCCTGGTGTTCCTCGCCGGTCAGGCAGGTGCCGGGGCGCCGTCGATCTTCGGCAGCATCACGGACCTGGACCAGGGCACGCGCGCCTGGACCGTCGGCGACGTCGACGGCGACGGCAGGACCGATCTGTTCATCGATACGCCGAGCGGCGACAACGTGCTGGTGTTCGGCGCGGCGTTCAGCGGCGACGTCTCGCTCTCGACCCTGCTGGCGGATCCCGCCCGCGCGGTGGCGATGCCCAACCTCGAGTTCCACGGCATCGGCGACTTCAACGGCGACGGGTTCGGCGATCTGGGCGCGGCGGTCATGACCACGACGCAGAAGCTGAACGAAGTCGGCAGGCTCGAGCACCAGGTCACCAACGTCTACTTCGGCGCCGATCGCACCCAGCTGGGCGGCGCCTTTGCCGTGCCCGATCTCGTGTTCGAGCCGGCGCGCGCCACCTTTGCCGCGCCCGGTGCCGTCCTGCCCCAGGCCATGTTGTTCGGTGGCGGCAACGAATTCACCATCGGCGGCAAGACCTACAACCGGCTTGCGGTGGCCGGCCCGTCCGGCGACGGGCTGCGCTTCTACGACGGCAGCGGCCTCGGCCCGGTGCAACCGCGGGATGTCGTCACGCCAGGCACCCGGGTGCCGATCCAGCCGTACGTGTTCGATCTCGCCAGGCCGACCGTTCCCGGTGCCGGGCGCACCGTGCCGGGCATCGACATTGCGACCCAGGCCACGCCGCAGCTGCGCGATGCGTTCGCCGTCGCCGGGGGCTCGGAGTCCGAGGCCCTGTCCACGGGCGTGCGGCTCACCGACTTCAACGGCGATCGCGAAGCCGACCTGCTGGTCCACGGCGATCTCGGCAGCTATCTGCTGTTCGGGCCGGTCAAGCTCGACGGCGTGACCGGCATCGCCGACGAAGCCGATGTGCTGATCTCCGCCGACGTCGGTCGCGCCGCCGAGCGCATGGGCGATGTGAACGGCGACGG
>JANMWG010000216.1:0-2580 GCA_031393885.1 Betaproteobacteria bacterium
GAGGTCGGCAGGCGCGCCATCGCCGCCAGCACCGCGGGCAGTTGCGCGTCCATCTCGGCCGGTGACATGGCGCGACTGTCGCCGGCGATGCCGATCGCATCGAACGGCCCCAGCTCGCGCAGCGTCTCGGCGCTCGGCACCTTAAGAAACAGTGCACAGCGCAGGCCGGCGAAGGCGAGTACTTCCAGCGCATCGGTCGAGCCGGTGAAATCGTCGCCGTAAAAGGCGAGCCGCAGGCCGGCAGGGGTGTGGGGGGCGGTCATGGGCTAAAGGCTCTCAGCTGTTCAGGCCGCGCTGAAATGAGCGAGCGCCCTGCGCAACGCCGGACGGGTCTGTGCGTAGGTGGCGAGGCTGATGCCGGCCACGGCGGCCTCCCAGCCTTCGCGCAGGCTGGCCACGCCGGCCGCGATGCCGTCAGGGTGGCCGATGATGCCGCCGCCGGCCAAGTGCATCAGGTCGGTCGAAGCCAGTTGCGCATAGAGGTCCGGCGCCTGATCGGCCCATTGGCCGGACGAGAAAACAGGCATCAGCGGGGCGACGCCGGCGAAAGGTGCCAAGCAGGCGCGGGCCGACCGGATCACCGAGTCGTCGGGCTCCCAGAACTTGCTGCGGATGCCGTTGACATGAAGATGGTCGACGCCGGCCAGGCGCCACAACTTCTGGTAGGCCTCGAAGGCGAAGCCGAGCCCGGGGTGACGGGTGAACGCGCCCCAGCCGTTGCGGTGACCATGGATCGGCAACTGGGCATGGCCGCGAAGGTGGGCCACCCCGGCGAAACCGACCCAATTGACGCTGACCATCACGCAGCTGCCGCCTGCCTGCAGCACCGCATCGTGGCGGCGCAGCATCTCGTCGATCGACCCGGAGATGTTGAACGCGTACATCGGCATGCGACCCAGGCGGTCAGCATGGCGATGCAGCACCGGCATCACCGCCCCAAGCCGCTGCTCAAACGGTGCATAGGGGGGGTCGGCGATCAACTCGTCGTCCTTGATGAAGTCAATCTCGGCGGCGCACAGGCTGTCCACCAGATCGGCCGTCTGCAACGCGGTCAGGCCGATGCTCGGCTTGATGATGGTGCCAATCAGTGGCCGATCAAAGACTCCGGCCAACCGCCGTGTGCCCTCGACGCCAAAGCCCGGGCCGGCAAAGCCACCGGCGTAGGCCGGTGGCAGATCCAGGTCGAGCAGGCGCAGGCCCGTGACTTCGCCGAGCTCAAACAAGTTGCCGGCAATCGTGGCCAGCAGGCTCGGCAGGTTGATGCCCAGGTTGTCGATCGGGAACGCGATCTCGATCTCGGCCCGGTGGAAAACGCCAGCGTGGCGACGGCGCTCGACCAAGGCGCTCTGCAGCGTGGGCTCCGAGACCGGCGGCAGCGGATCAATCCGCAAGACGCGGGCGCGTGAGCGTTGTTTCAGTTCGTCGGTTTCACCGGGTAGGGACAGAAAGGTCCCGCTCGACTGCTCGCCGGCGATGACCTCTGCGATCTTCTCCGAGGGAACCGAACTTTCGACGAGATAGCGCGCTGAGAATTCGGCGCGGGTAGTTGGCTGGGACATCGACGGTGGTGAGTTTTTAGTGCCTCGCCAGACGCCGAACGTGACGGTCGAGAATGCGCTGGATTGGGGGTAAGAGTAGCGAGCTTGGTGGCCTGAATCAAACGATATGATCTAGCCACCCTGTGAGAAAAACTCACAGAATGAGCGGGAATACCCGAACCCTGGTTGTTCTTTCAGGACTGCCGCAAATGGCTTTTTCAAGGCTGTCGTTGAATGCCTTGCGCGCCTTCGAGGCGACCGCGAGGCTGCGCAGTTTCAGCGCCGCGGCGATCGAACTGTCGGTCACCCATGGTGCGGTGAGCCGTCACATCCGGCTGCTGGAAGACTCGCTTGGAATGCCCTTGCTCAAACGCAGCGCCCACGGCACCGAGCCGACTGCCGAGGGTGAGCGTTTGGCCGACAGCCTGTCGAGGGCGTTCGACCTGATCCAGTCCAGCATCGAGCAGTTCAAGCCCGGCCCGCTGACCTTGTCGTGCTCGGAGTCGATCATGATGTACTGGCTGATCCCTAGGCTGGCGCGGTTCCGGGACGCGAACCCCGAGCTTGAGTTGCGCTTCAACATGAGCTTTGGGTCGGTGGATTTCACGCGCGACAACATCAGCGTGGCGATCCGGCTGTCGACCATTGATGCGCCGAAGGACGCGATTCGCACCGATGTCGTCACGGAATGGATCGGACCGGTCTGTTCTGCCGAGTACCTGCGGACCTTGGGGCTGAGATCAGCCACCGATCTGGCCCGCGCGCGGCTGCTGGTGTCGCGAACCCGCCCCCACGCCTGGACCGACTGGAGCCGCAGTTGCGGTCAGGACCTTGGCGACTTGCACATCGACAACGCCTTCGATCACTTCTACCTGTTGATCCAGGCGGCCAAGTGCGGCCTCGGGCTGGCCAACGTGCCCCGGATGCTGGTGCGCGACGACCTGATCAGCGGCACGCTGGTCGCGCCGCTGGGTTTTTCGGCCGGGCCCAACAAGCTGGCGGTGTGGGTCGCGCCTGCCTTAAGCCGCCGACCCGACACGGT
>JANMWG010000237.1:0-12834 GCA_031393885.1 Betaproteobacteria bacterium
CGCAGCGCAGCCTGGGGGTGGGCGCGACAGTGCCCGCAGGGTTTCCCGAGGACACTGGCCCCCTTGAGGGGGAAGGCGCAGCGCAGCGCAGCCTGGGGGTGGGCGTCACCTCTAGTGAACCGCAGCCGCGGCCACGGTCTCGACAACCATGTGCGTGAACGGCGGCACGTACGCTTGGAGCGTGACCACCAGGCCCACCAGCCCTGCAAGCACGATGCTGTGCCAGAAAACATAGCGCAAAATGTCTCCCTCGTGGCCGTACCAGCGCGTGGCGGTCGACGCCACCACGATGCTCTGCGCGTCGATCATCTTGCCCATCACGCCGCCCGAACTGTTGGCTGAAGCCATCAGGACGGGACTCAGGTTGAGCTGCTCCGCGGTGATCTTCTGCAGGCCGCCGAACAGCACGTTCGACGCGGTGTCGGACCCGGTGAGCGCGACGCCGAGCCAGCCGAGCATCGTGCCGAAGAACGGATAGAACATCCCGGTGTGCGCGAACGCGAGGCCCATCGTTGCGTCGGTGCCCGAATATCGCGTCACGAATCCCAGTGCGAGCATTGCCGAGATCGTCAGCAGCGAGTATCGGATGAGCCAGATCGTTTCGCCGTACTTGCGTAGCAGGCTGCCCGGACCGTACCCCATGAACAGACCGGCGAGTATCGCGGCGATGAAGATGCTGGTACCGGTGGCGGAGAGCCAGTTCACGGAGTAGATCGCCTTCTCCTTGACCGGCTTGGCAACCACGGGCGGCGCCTTCTCGACGAGTTCGTTCAGGCCCGCCATCGTGAAGTCGATCTTGGTGATGCCGTTCCAGGCGAGCGGTACCTTGGTCTCCTTCTTGACGCCGTCGATCATCTCGACCTTGGTGGTCTCGCCGTTGAGCATGCCCTTCACCGTCGGGAAGCCCCAGGAAAACACCAGCACGGTCAGGATCAACCACGGTATCCAGGCGCGGACAATGGCGCCGCTCGAGTGTTGCGTGAATCTGGTCGGCGCCGCGGGGGCAGGCGCGCCGGCGCTGTCGTCGTGTCCTTTGAGGGCGGTGGAGTGCCAGATCTCCTTCGGTTTCCAGAATTTCAGGAAGATGGTCAGCGTGAACAGGCAGATCATCGCGGCACCGACGTCCACCAGCATCGGCCCGTGATAGTTGGAGATGAAGTACTGGGGCACCGCGAAACTCACGCCGGTGACCACGATCGCGGGCAGCACGCCCTTGACGCCTTTCCAGCCCGCAAACGCCCACACCAGCCACAGCGGCACCAGCACCGAGAAGAACGGCAACTGCCGCCCCACCATCGCGGACAACGCCATCTCGTCGAGGCCGGTGACCTTGGCGAGCGTGATGATCGGCGTGCCCAGCGCGCCATAGGCGACTGGTGCGGTATTCGCAATCAGCGACAGGCCCGAAGCTGCCAGCGGCGAGAACCCGAGGCCGATCAGCAGGGCGCCGGTCACTGCCACCGGCGTACCGAAGCCGGCCGCGCCTTCGAAGAACGCGCCGAACGCGAACGCGATCAGCAGCAGTTGCAGGCGACGATCATCGGTGATGTTGGCGATGCTGTCCTGCAGGATCTGGAAATAGCCCTTGTCCTTGGTGAGCTGGTACAGAAAGATGATGTTGAGCACGATCCAGCCGATCGGCAGCAGACCGAACAGGCCGCCGTTGATGGCAGCCATGCCCGCCATCGGCGCCGGCATGCCGTAGATCACGATTGCCACGAGCAGCGAGCTGATCAGGCCGGCGATCGCGGCCACGTGCGCGGACAGATGAAAGAACGCGAGACCACCGAGCATGACGACCACGGGGATCGCCGCGCATATGGTCGACAGGACCATGCTGTTCAGCGGATCGTAGACCTGCGTCCAGACCATGATGGAGACCCCTCCCGGTGTTTTTGTCCGGCGCCAGCGCGACGATGGTCGGCTTCACGCTCGGTACCACGAATGAAATCAGCGATGGAAACAGCGGCCGGATTATAGCCAGAAAGCACCGTGTTCCAGGGGTCGCCGACTATAATCCGGCGCGTTGCTGAAACCGCGTCACGCGCAATGAGCACCGCCGTGAGCACACAGGGGAGGGTTACATGACCGCAGCAACCGCGTCCAATGGCGGGCGCATTCTCGTCGACCAGTTGCTGACCCACGAGGTCGACCTGGCCTTCTGTGTTCCCGGCGAGAGCTACCTCGCGGTGCTCGACGCCCTCTACGACGTGCGCGAGCGCCTGCGTCTGGTGGTGTGCCGTCAGGAAGGCGGTGCCGCCTTCATGGCCGAGGCATACGGCAAGCTGACCGGCAAGCCCGGCATCTGCTTCGTCACCCGGGGACCTGGCGCGACCAACGCCAGCATCGGCGTGCATACCGCCTTCCAGGATTCGTCGCCGATGATCCTGTTCATCGGACAGGTGGGCGGCGATGTGGTCGAGCGCGAAGCGTTCCAGGAAGTCGACTACCGCCGCATGTTCGGCCAGATGGCGAAATGGGTCGCGCAGATCGATCGCGCCGACCGCATTCCCGAGATGGTGAGCCATGCCTTCCACCTTGCGGTGTCGGGTCGCCCGGGCCCGGTGGTGCTGGCCTTGCCCGAAGACATGCTGATGACCACGGCGACCGTCGCGCCGGTGCGCCGCTATCAGCGGGTTGCCGCCAATCCGGGCGGACGCGACATGTCCAAGGTGCGCAACATGCTCATGGCTTGCACCAAGCCGTTGCTGGTGCTGGGCGGCGGCGGCTGGGACCGCGCTGCGTGCGACAACATCCAGCGCTTCGCCGAGCGCAACGCGCTCCCGGTCGCGGTGACCTTCCGTCGGCAGGACCTGATCGATAATCGTCACGACCTCTACGTCGGCGACATCGGCATCGGGATCTCGCCAGCGTTGCAGCAGCGGGTGCGCGATGCCGACCTGCTCCTGGTGGTGGGCGCGCGCCTGGGCGAGATGACCACCGGCGGTTACACGCTGTTTCAGATTCCTGCGCCGGTGCAGCGCCTGGTCCATGTGCATGCCGGCGCGGAAGAACTCGGGCGTGTCTATCAGGCCGATCTGCTTATCAATGCGGGCATGCCCGAATTCGCCGAATGGGCCGCACAGCTCGGTCCGGTCGACAGCCAGAACTGGGAGGCCTGGGTCCAGGCCGCACGCAGCGACTACCTGGGCAATCTGGCGCCGGTCGAGACCCCCGGCACGCTCAACATGAGCGAGATCGTAGCGTGGCTCAACGACAATCTTCCGCGCGACACGATCATCGCCAACGGCGCCGGTAATTTCGCGGGCTGGGTGCATCGCTTCTACCAATACGGGGCGTTCCGGACCCAGCTCGCGCCGACCAACGGTGCCATGGGCTACGGCGTTCCGGCAGGCATCGCGGCCAAGGCCGCCATGCCCGACCGACTCGTGGTCGTGTTCAGCGGTGATGGCGACTACATGATGAACGGCCAAGAACTGGCAACCGCGATCCAGCACGATCTGCGCGTGATCTTCTTGGTGGTGAACAACGGCATGTACGGCACCATCCGCATGCATCAGGAGCGCGAGTTTCCCGAGCGCGTCCACGGCACGGCGTTGCGCAATCCCGATTTCGTGGCACTCGCCAGGGCCTACGGCGCCCACGGCGAACTGGTCACTCACACGGCGGAATTCATACCGGCCTGGAACCGGGCGCTGGCTTCGGGCACCCCGGCATTGATCGAGTTGCGCATCGACCCGGACGTGATCACGACCCGCACCACGCTTTCGGCGATTCGCGCGAAGGCGTTGAAGGCTGCCGCTACCTGACGTGGCGCCGGAGGTCCGAACCTACGATTCTCGGAACGCGGTTTCGCGCACGCGGCGTACGGCGGGCGCCACCACGATCAGCAACAGCACCAGGGCGAGCGCCAGCAGCGACGCCGATAAGGGGCGGGTCACGAACACCGTCGGATCGCCTCGGGCAATGGTGAGCGCGCGGCGGAAGTTGTCTTCCAGCATCGGGCCCAGCACGAACCCGAGCAGCAGCGGCGCGGGTTCGCACTCGAGCTTGATGAACAGATAGCCGAGCAAGCCGAAGCCGGCGGCCAGCATCACGTCGACGATGCTCGATTGCAGGCTGTAGATGCCGATCACGCAGAACAGCAGGATCGCCGGATACAGATAGCGGTAAGGCACCGACAGCAACCGCACCCACAGGCCGATCATGGGCAGGTTGAGGATCACCAGGAACAGGTTGCCGATCCACATGCTGACCACCATGCCCCAGAACAACGCCGGTTGCGTGGTCATCACCTGGGGTCCGGGCTGGATGCCATGGATGGTCATCGCGCCCACCATCAGCGCCATCACCGCGTTCGGGGGAATCCCGAGTGTCAGCATCGGAATGAACGAGGTCTGTGCCGCGGCGTTGTTGGCCGACTCCGGTCCGGCGACGCCTTCGATGGCGCCTTTGCCGAACCGCGACGGGTCGGCGGCGATGCGTTTTTCCAGCATGTAGGACGCGAACGATCCGAGCACCGCGCCGCCGCCGGGTAGCACACCGAGGATCGAGCCGACGCCGGTGCCCCGGGCGATCGCTTTCCAGGCCCGGCGCATGTCGTCGCGCGGTGGTAGCAGGCTGCCGAGTTTCTGCTTGAGTACATCGCGGGCGCCCACGCGTTCGAGATTGGCGATGATCTCGGCGAAACCGAAGAGGCCCATGGCAACCACCACGAAGCCGATGCCGTCGGACAACGCCGGCAGGCCGAAGGTGTAGCGCTGGTCGCCCGTGGTGGTGTCCATTCCGACCAGCCCGAGCAGCACGCCGAGCACGATCATCGCGATGGCCTTGATGAGCGACCCCTGGGCCAGCACGACGGCTGCCACCAGCCCCAGCACCATCAGCGAGAAGTATTCGGCAGCGCCGAACTTGAAGGCGAGCGCCGCGAGCGGCGGGGCGAACGCCGCCAGCGCCAGGGTGGCAACGCAGCCGGCAACGAACGAGCCGATCGCCGCAACCGCCAGCGCATGGCCGGCGCGACCGTTGCGTGCCATGGCGTGGCCGTCGAGGCACGTCACCACCGACGATGCCTCGCCGGGGAGATTGACCAGGATCGCGGAGGTGGAGCCGCCGTATTGGGCCCCGTAGTAGATGCCCGCCAGCATGATCAGCGCCGAGGTGGGTTCGAGCTTGAAGGTGAGCGGCAGCAGCATCGAGATGGTGGCCACCGGTCCGATGCCGGGAAGCACGCCGATGAGAGTGCCGAGCGCGACCCCGCCGAGGCAGTACAGCAGATTGGCCCAGGTCATGGCGACCTGCAGGCCGAGCCCGAGATTCGAGAGCAGTTCCATCAGCCGCTCACCGCGGGCGGCCACAGCGGGATCGGCAGGCCGAGACCTTCGACGAAGATGCCCCAGCCGATGGCATTGAGCGCGACCGCGAGCAGCGCGATCTCGGTCCAGCCGCGATTACGTTCTGCGAGGCAGGCGCTGACGATCATGATGGCGGTTGCCGCCACCAGGCCGAATCGCTCCAAGCTCGCGCCGAAGAGCACGACACCGAGCAGGATCAGCAGCAGCGGACGCCAATGCCATCGCTCCATCGGCGTGGCACCAGATGATCGAAGGCCGGCGATCAGGACCAGCGCGCCGAGCAGTACCAGGAGTACGCTGATCGCCCGCGGAAAATAGCCTGGCCCCATCGACAGCAGCGTGCCGACGCGATAGCCGTGGCCGATGATCAGCGCGGCAGCGCCGATCGCGATGAAGAACAGGCCGGCGAGACAGTCGCGCCGGACCAGATTGGTGATACCCATCTCCTCCCGCCGCTCCGGATCACCGACCCGCGGCGCAGCTCCGAAGGAGCCGATCAGCGATCGGGTGAATCCTGTTGTCGAGTTATAGGACTCATTGTTCCACACACCGCAACGCGGCGGCTATGCGCCTCATCGGCAATAGTCGAGCGACATCGCCTGCAGCACGTCGCCACGGGTGCGCTCCTGGACGAAGGCGACGATGGACAAGCGATCGCGGTGCCACTCGGGCGCGAGGCCGAGCGTTTGGCGAATATCGGTCGGCCCGTTCGCCGCGACCGGAAAAGGCCCGAGCAGCAGCCGCGCCACCGCATCGTGGTCGAGCGACCGACCGCGATTTTCACCGGCGGTAACCTTGGATGACAGCCCGTTTTCGGTGACCACGACGAACAAGTCGGCGGGTCCGGCGGTGGCGCCGGCATCGAGTTCGGCGCGAACCTGGACCTCGGTGCTGTTCGAGTCCAGCGACAGCTCGAGCCTTACCTTGGCCGGTCCCGCGGCGGCGGCGGCCCGGACCCGTTGCCGCAGCGAGTCGTAACCACCGCTGCCGCGGAAATCGTGACCGTCGGCAAGAAACTGCGGCGTATACACGTAGGTCGCGCTGTCCCTGGCCGAGGCCGCGCGCTGTCGGGCCGAGAAGCCCGCCTGCGAAAACCGGTCAGGCCAGCCCAGGTCATTCCAGTAATCCACATGGAAGGCAACGGGGATCACGGTGCCGGGAGAGAACCCGGCCTCCATGAGCTTGCTCAGCCAGCGATCGGCGGGCGGGCAGCTCGAACACCCCTCCGAGGTATACAACTCCAGCAGCACCTTGCGGGCGGATCCGCTTGCCCCCGTGCACTCGGCTGCGCCTGCCAGGCGTGCCACTGCCACGACCATCGCGGCACCGGCCGCCCATGCGCGCATCGTCATCTGCTTCTCCCTGTGCCATTGGACCTGATCCGAAGCAGATACGGGCGAGGAAGGCGATCGGATGGCGCCATGCACTGGTGTTACGGCAGGCCAGCCGCGTGGGCTTTGCTATCATCGGCGGTTTCCTGACTTCCGCCGGGCATGGCCCAACTCTTTTCGGTCCATCCGCAAACGCCGCAACGGCGCCTCATCGAGCAGGCGGCGGCGATGGTGCGCGACGGTGCGGTGCTGGCCTACCCGACCGACTCCTGT
This sequence comes from Betaproteobacteria bacterium, assembly GCA_031393885.1. Classification (GTDB taxonomy): domain Bacteria; phylum Pseudomonadota; class Gammaproteobacteria; order Burkholderiales. The sequence goes on from JANMWG010000237.1 coordinate 6,920, forward strand.
TACGCGCTTGGCTGCCACCTGGGCGACAAGGTGGCCATGGAGCGCCTGCGAGCTATTCGCGGGGTCGGCGACCGGCACCATCTCACCCTCGTATGTCGCGATCTGCGCCAGATCGCGCAGTACGCCCGCGTCGACAATCGGCAGTTTCGCCAGTTGAAGAGCGCCACGCCGGGCAGCTACACCTTCATCCTCGAAGCGACCAAGGAAGTCCCGAGGCGCTTGCAGCATCCGAAGCGCGCGACGGTTGGCCTGCGCATCCCGGATCATCCGGTTGCCCAGGCGTTACTGGCCGCCCTGGATGAGCCGCTGTTGTCGACCACGCTGCTACTGCCGGGTGACGACCTGCCGCTCAACGATGCCGAAGAGATCCGCGAACGGCTGGAGAAGCAGATCGACCTCGTTCTCGACGCCGGTTCCTGCGGCGTCGAGCCGACCACCATCGTCGACCTGACCAGCGATGTTCCGGTGATCGTGAGGGTCGGCAGAGGAGATCCGGGGATTTTCGGTATCGCGGCTGCGGTAGCGTGAGGCACCCGGTGCGTGAGCCATCGAGCCGGTGCCGGTACACTTCGTTTCGAATCCACCGGCTCCATCGACACCCGTCCGCATAGCCTCCGATTGCCCTGATCTCCGCGGAAACCACAATGTTCGTCGATCGAGTCATTTCCGGCATGCGCCCCACCGGCAGGCTGCACCTTGGCCACTATCACGGGGTGCTCAAGAACTGGGTACGACTGCAGCATGAGCACGAATGCTTCTTCTTCGTCGCCGACTGGCATGCGCTGACCACGCACTACGAGTCGCCGGAGGTGATCGAAGCCAATGTCTGGGACATGGTGATCGACTGGCTCGCGGCCGGCGTCGACCCGGCCCATGCGACGCTGTTCATCCAGTCGGCATTGCCGGAGCATGCGGAACTGCACCTGCTGCTGTCGATGATCACGCCGCTCGGCTGGCTCGAACGCGTCCCGACCTACAAGGATCAGCAGGAGAAGCTGTCGGAGAAAGATCTGTCCACCTACGGCTTCCTCGGCTATCCGCTGCTGCAAAGCGCCGACATCCTGATCTACCGCGCCAATCTGGTGCCGGTGGGCGAAGACCAGGTGCCGCACATCGAATTCACGCGCGAGATCGCCCGCCGTTTCAACCACATCTATGGCCGTGAGCCCGGATTCGAAGACAAGGCCGAAGCCGCGATCCGCAAGCTCGGCACCAAACGCCGCAAACTGTATGTCGACCTTCGCACCCGCTACCAGGAGCAGGGCGATGCCGACGCGCTGGCGGCGGCGCGAGCGTTGATCGAAGAAGCGCAGAACCTCTCGATGGGCGATCGCGAGCGCTTGTTCGGCTTCATCGAAGGTGGCGGCAAGATGATCCTGTCGGAGCCGCAGGCACTGCTCACCGAGGCTTCCCGCATGCCCGGACTCGACGGCCAGAAGATGTCGAAGTCGTACAACAACACGATCACTCTGCGCGAGGATGCGGACAGTGTCGCCCGGAAGATACGCACCATGCCCACGGATCCGGCCCGGGTACGCCGCACCGACCCCGGCGATCCGGACAAGTGTCCGGTGTGGCAACTGCATCTGGTCTATTCGAACGACGATACCAAGGCATGGGTCCAGAACGGTTGCCGCAGCGCCGGCATCGGCTGCCTCGAATGCAAGCAGCCGGTCATCGATGCTGTGCTCGAGGAACAGAAACCGATGCGCGAGCGCGCGGCGCTCTACCTCGACGATCCCACCCTGGTGCGCAACGTGATCGCCGATGGCGTGGAACGCGCCCACAAGCTCGCCCAGGAAACCATGCGCGAGGTGCGAGAGGCCATGGGCCTGCGCTACAGTTGAGTCGCCGATCCGCCGTCCGCCGGCGGCTGCCGCCCGCGTTTATGCAGCGGCCTTGTTGCGCTTCATCAACTGCTGTTTCTCGCGCGCCCAGTCGCGGTCCTTCTCGACTTCGCGCTTGTCGAACTGTTTCTTGCCTTTCGCCAGACCGATCTCGAGCTTGATGCGGCCCTTCTTGAAATGCAGGTCGAGCGGAACCAGCGTGTAGCCGGCGCGTTCGACCTTGCCGATCAGACGCGAGATCTCCTCGGCGTGCAGCAGCAGCTTGCGGGTGCGCGTGGGGTCGGGGTTGACGTGGGTGGACGCGGTGGCCAGCGGACTCACGTGCGAACCGATCAGGGTGAGTTCGGAGCCACGGATGACCACGTATGCTTCCTGCAACTGGACGCGGCCGGCGCGGATCGATTTCACCTCCCAGCCTTCCAGCACGAGACCGGCCTCATACCGGTCTTCGATGAAGTAGTCGTGAAGCGCTTTTCTGTTCTGGGCAATGCTCATGGAGCCGGGACAACGATCGTCAGTGAGGATGGATTCTAGCAACCGGCCGGCACGCGACACCGCGTCACCGCCCGAATCCGATATCGGAACTCAAGCTTGGCACACATAGAACGCTCGGTGCTGGTGCACTACAGCGCCGAACAGATGTATGCGCTGGTGGAGGCGGTGGAAGACTATCCGCGTTTCCTGCCCTGGTGCGGTGGCACCGAGGTCGAATTCCGCGACGAGCATCGCACGCGGGCAGCCGTGGTCATCAGCTTCCGCGGCGTCAAGCAGCGCTTTTCCACCGACAACACCAAACATCCGCCGGAACGCATTGAAATGCGGCTGGTCGACGGCCCTTTCAAGCATCTGGACGGGCTGTGGACCTTCACCGCGCTCGGGCCCGACGCCTGCAAGGTCCACTTCCGACTGCACTACGAGTTTTCGAGCCGGCTGCTGGAGAAGCTGGTCGGGCCGGTGTTCGACTACATCGCGGGCAGCTTCGTCGACGCCTTCAGCCAGCGCGCCGACAAGGTCTACCAGAAACCGTGAAGCCATCGATACGCGTCGAGGTGGTGCATGCGTTGGCGACGCGGCTGATTTCGGTGACGGTGACTGTGCCCGATGGTGCCACGGTACGAGATGCCGTGGTGGCTTCCGGCATCGCGGGGGCGGCAGGCCTGACGATAGCTGACCTCGAATGCGTCGGGATCTGGAACCGCGTCGCCACCCCCGACCGCGTGCTCAGCGATGGCGACCGGGTGGAACTGTACCGGCCGCTCGTCGCCGATCCGAAGGACGCCAGGCGCCTGCGGGCCAAGTCCGCGAGACAGCGATAACGACAGGACAGGGCGATCAGCGACAGTACTGATCGACTTGCTTGCGCGCCTGCGCGATCTCGGCCTCGACCTCCTCGTCGCTCAGGAAGAACCGCTGGCCATTGGCATCGAAGCGCACCACGCGCCCGCCGCCCTGCAGGCCATTGAAGCGATTGCGCGCGTTCTCGCAGTTGGTTTTCTTGGCTTCGGCCAGTGCTCGATCGAGCTCGTATTTCTTGTCGGCCTCTTCCCGCTCGAGCCGCCGCTTGCGGAACTCCATTTCCTTTTCCTGTGGGTTCAGCGGCGTTGCCGCAGAGCCGTCGTTGTGCGATGACGCAGGGCTCGGCGGCTGGACCTTGATGGACTCGATGCACTGCACCCCCGGCGGTGGCTGATCCGAGTATTGGGTGCGGCCGCTGGCGTTCTTCCACTTGCAGATCGCGAAGGCGGGGTTTGCCAGGATCAGTGCCACAGCACCCACGACAACGAGCATTCCTGTCCGATTCATCCGCTGTTCTCCGTTGGCCATCTTCCGGGCATCCTATTGCTTCTCGGGCGGATAGGCGAGTTGTCCGATCGACAGGCCGCAAAGTTCGATCGCCCGCTGGCTCCAGGAGATCGATGCGGCGAAGTCGCCCCGGAGGCGGCCCGCCCGGGCCTGCTGGAGCGCATCGAACGCCGTGGTCCAGAGCGCTTTCTCGGCACGGGCATGCGCCACCGCCACCTCTGCCTGCGCCAGCGTGCCCTCAGCCGATTCGGCCAGCGCCTCGGCGATCCGGTGCTCCTGAAGTGCTGTCTCCAGAGGATCGGCTGCCATCGCCGCACAAGCCATGATCGAGCAAGCCGCCAGCGCAGCCAGCCGCGACGGGTTCATGGACCAGCGGCCGGGGCCGGCTATCTTCACACTGCGGGCAGAAGGCATTCCATCGTTCACCAACGTCGCTGGCCACACGGCGGTGCACCATCCGGGGACCGTTTCACCTATAATAACTTTTTGTTCGAAGGATCAAAAAGATGCAGATCATCCAGAAGGCGTTGACCTTCGACGACGTTCTGCTGGTCCCGGCGCATTCGAACGTCCTCCCCAAGGACGTCAGCCTGAAGACCCGCCTCACCCGCACCATCGAGCTCAACATCCCGCTGTTGTCCGCTGCGATGGATACGGTCACGGAAGCTCGCCTGGCGATCGCCATCGCGCAGGAAGGCGGGATCGGCATCGTCCACAAGAATCTCACGCCCAAGGCCCAGGCGGCGCAGGTGCTCAAGGTCAAGCGGTTCGAGAGCGGCGTGGTCAAGGATCCCATCACGATCGCTCCCGACATGACCGTGCGCGATGTCCTCATGCTCACGCGCCAGCACCGCATCTCGGGCCTGCCGGTGGTGGAAGCCGGCCGCGTGGTCGGCATCGTCACCAACCGCGATCTCCGGTTCGAGAACAATCTCGATCAGCCGGTGCGCAACATCATGACACCGCGCGAACGTCTAGTGACCATCCGCGAAGGCGCAGCCCTCGAAGAGGCGATGCATCTCCTGCACGAACACCGCCTCGAACGGGTGCTCGTGGTCAACGAAAACCTCGAGCTCAAGGGGCTGGTCACCGTCAAGGACATCCTCAAGTCGTCCGAACACCCGAACGCCTGCAAAGACCAGTTCGGTCGCCTGAGAGTCGGCGCGGCAATCGGCGTGGGCGAGGGCACCGAAGAGCGCACCGAGGCCCTGATCGAAGCGGGTGTCGATGTGCTCATCGTCGATACCGCACACGGCCACTCGCAGGGCGTGCTCGACCGCGTGCGCTGGGTCAAACGCACCTACCCGAATGCGCAGGTGATCGGCGGCAACATCGCCACCGCCGATGCCGCCCGCGCCCTGATCGATTGCGGCGCCGATGGCGTCAAGGTCGGCATCGGCCCGGGCTCGATCTGCACCACCCGCATGGTGGCCGGCGTCGGCGTGCCGCAGATCACCGCCATCCAGAACGTGGCCTCCGCGCTCGAAGGCACCGACGTGCCGATGATCGCGGACGGTGGCGTGCGCTACTCCGGCGACGTCCCCAAGGCCATCGCGGCCGGTGGGCATTCGGTGATGCTGGGTGGCCTGTTCGCCGGCACCGAAGAGGCACCGGGCGAAATCGAACTGTTCCAGGGCCGCTCCTACAAGTCGTATCGGGGCATGGGCTCGCTGGGCGCCATGCAGGAAGGCTCGAGCGACCGCTACTTCCAAGACGCCGCCGATGCCACCGGCAACAAGCTGGTGCCCGAAGGCGTCGAAGGCCGCGTGCCGTACAAGGGCCCGGTGAGCGCCGTGATCCACCAGCTCATGGGGGGCCTGCGCGCGAGCATGGGCTACCTGGGCTGCGGCACCATCCAGGATGTCCGCACCCGCGCCCAGTTCGTGCAGATCAGCTCGGCCGGCATCAAGGAGTCGCATGTGCACGACGTGCAGATCGTCAAGGAAGCCCCCAACTACCACGTTGACTGAACCGACCCTGTCATCGACGCACAGATTTCCCTCATCCCCAGCCCTTCTCCCGGAGGGAGAAGGGCGCAGGAGGCATCCCTCTCCCCCCAGAATAAGGGAGCAGGAGGCATCCCTCTCCCCCCAGAATAAGGGAGCAGGAGACATCCCTCTCCCCCCGGGAGAGGGACCGAGGGTGAGGGAAGCTGGGCAATGTCGCTGATCAGGTTTTCATTGAGGCCCGCCGACGATCCAGGTAAGGAACAAGTTGTAGTTGCTGAAAACGCCGGCAAGGCCGAAGCCTGCTCGTAGGCCGCCA
>JANMWG010000269.1:0-6369 GCA_031393885.1 Betaproteobacteria bacterium
GTCACGATCGCCGCCTTGCTGAAGACGGCAAGCCGGGGCAAGGCGGCGTTTTCCCGGTCGCGTGCCGAACTTGCCCAAGACTGGCGGCTGGCAAAGGAGCGACTATGACGTCGGACAGTTCCCCCCACGATACCGAAGAGGCTGTGCTGGCGCGCATCCGGGTGCAGCGTCTGCGGTGGCTGTCGGCCTAGAATCGCCGACAGGCGGCGGCCCTGGTCGAGGCGCCGGCCGGCGATTTTCCGCGCAGCCGCACGATGAAATATGTGCTGGCGCATCCGAAGACCATCGTATTGGGTATTGCCGGCATGTTGCTGCTGCGGCGGGGGTGGTACGGCAAGCTCGGCATGTTGCTGTTGCAGCGCATTGCCGCGCGTCGGTTCGCCGGCCGTTGAGGCGTCGCGGCAGGCGCGCCGATGATCGCATTTCACCCAATACGCCAGCAGGCAGGCGAGGCAGTCGATAATGCGGGTTGTCGTTTCAGCGGTACCACCCATGGCAGTCAAAATACGCGAATTGTTCAACCAGCTTCGCGAGAATCGCAGCCGGGCCTGGACCATCGTCTGGCTCGCCAGCGGATTTCTGTTGTCCATCGTGATTCTGGTGGTGTCGGAGTCCAGCCACTATCGTTTTGCTCGCGAGAACGAAGCGCTGTTGCGCGCGGTGCGGCTGACCGCCGTGCTGTCGGATGTACTGGGAAATACCGTGACGGTGGAGAGCGCGCAGCGCGGTTTTCTGCTGACTCGCGACAACGCGTATCTCGAGCCCTACCAGCGCTCGCTTCGGGCGCTGGAGGGATTGCTCGAAGAAACCCGCGAGACCGGCCCGGGGAGCATGCCGGCCAAGGACCGCTTCGTGCTGGCCCGCCTGGTGGGCGAAAAACTGGGCGAGATCGAGTCGACCCTGAAGCTCTACCAGTTCGAGGGCATGGATGCCGCGATGAAGCTGGTGAACTCCGACGTGGGCAAGATCAAGATGACGCAGATCGAGGACCAGGTGTTGCGCATGAGCGCCGAGCGTCAGGCCTGGATCAAGGAGCGTACCGCCCAGTGGGAGCGGGATCTGATGATCTCCCGGATCAGCATTGCCACCCTGGCGCTGTTCACGATCGTTTCGCTGTTCGTGTTCGCGCGGCGCGGCCTGCGCGAGATCCGCCGGGAACGCGATCTCTCTCACGAACTAGCCGACCACCGCGACCGGCTGGAACACACGGTGCGCGAGCGTACCCAGGAGTTGTCGAGCCTGAGCATCAGCCTGCAGCAGGTGCAGGAACACGAGCGTGGCCGGCTGGCGCGAGAGCTGCACGACGAACTGGGGGCGATTCTCACGTCGTCGAAGATGGGCTTGTCGCTGGCCCTGTCGAAGCTGCCGGAAGGAAGTGCCGATATCTACGCCAAGGTGCGCAGCGTGATGAGTGCGCTCGACAGCGGCATCGATCTGAAGCGGCGCCTGATCGAGGACCTCCGGCCGAGCGCGCTCGATCATCTCGGTCTCACGGCGACCTTGCAGATGTATGTGGAGGAGACGTGCGGGCGTGCCGGCGTCCGCTACCAACATGCCATCGAGGAAGCAGCGCCGCTCGCCCCGGCCATTTCGATCGCCATCTTCCGCATTGTGCAAGAGGCGATGACCAACACCATCAAGTATGCCAAGGCGACCGAAATCGAAGTCGGCCTCACGCGCAACGAGAACAGCATTTCCGTGCGCATCGCCGATAACGGTGAGGGTTTCGATCTGGCCACGGCCTCGCAGGTGAAGAAGCACGGGCTGGTCGGCATGCGCCAGCGCATGGTGGCGCTCGGCGGGCGGCTCACCCTGGAGAGTGTCCGTGGCCGCGGCACCGTCGTCAGTTGCTTCGTTCCGCTCGACGTGCGTCTGGATTAGCGCCATTCGGGAGAAACCCGATGCCGTCGGTGTTGTCCGACACGAGTCAGGCGCGCCATCCGATGGGTTGCCCCGCGCGCCTTCGGCATCATGGTTACCAGCGGCCACGCATCGAGTAGCCGGCCCACCACCGCCAGAAAGAACGCGATGACCAGCACCGTTCATGAAATCGACTGCGAACTCAACTACGACGTCCTCGAACCGAGCACCTTCGTGTTCAACATCGAGGCCGTCGACAACGCCGACCAACGCATCGTCGAGGAAACCCTCACGACGCTGCCGCGGTTGGCGTTGGTGCGGCATAGCGATGTGTTCGGTAATCGCCTGCTCAAGCTCGCGGCGCCCGCCGGCCCGCTCAGCATTCGCTACCAGGCCGTGGCGGAGGTGCAAAACCGGTCTCGACCGTGGTCGTTGCCGGAAGTCGACGTGAAGGAGTTGCCGCTCGACGTGATGCGATTCGTGCTCGCCAGCCGCTACTGCGAGTCGGACCTGCTGTTTCACGACGCGATGTCGTGGATCGGCACCGAGCGCCGTGGTTATGGACGGGCGCAGCAGATTTGCGAATGGGCGCGCGCCAACATCGAGTATCGCGTCGGCACTTCGCTACCGCAAGGGACCGCGCGCGATGTGTTGCGCACGCGAACCGGCGTGTGTCGCGACTACGCGCACGTGGCGATCGCCCTGTGCCGCGCGCTCAGCATCCCGGCCCGATTCGTCACCGGCCATGTCGAGTGGGACACCCCGCCCACCGACTTTCATGCGCTGTTCGAGGCCTGGCTGGGCGGGCAGTGGGTGCTGTTCGATCCGACCGAGATGGCCGACACCAATGACGTGATCCGGATCGGCACCGGCCGCGACGCCGCCGATGTCGCGTTCGCCACCATCTTCGGCCGCGCCGTCATGCAACGCATGAACCCCGACGTGCGGCGAGGTCTCACCGCCGAAGAGCGCGCTCGTGTGTTGCGCGAACAAAAAGACTCGAGCGCAAGTTCCTGACGCCCGACAGCGCGTGAAGGCCGGGGAGGTCTGACGATCCCCGGCCTTGTTGTTGGGCCGCGCTGTTCAGCCCGTTAACCTATTACTAGAACTTGTAGCGCAATCCCGCGGACAGCAGGTTGACGTCGTTGTCGGGACCCGCAAAATCGAAGCGGTAGTGATCCCATTCGCCGATCACGTCCCAGCGGCGTGATACGTTGAAGGCAACGCCGACGCCGTAGCTGATGCCGAAGCCGCGATCGTCACCGGTAGCCGTGCCGGGAGTAGCCGCGGTCACCTTGGTCCAGCCATACGTGACCCCGACCTTGGCAAAGGCGCTGAGCACGTCATTGATCGGCAGGTTACCCACGACGCTGAAGTCGAGTCCTTGTGCGCGCATCGAGCCACCCGACGCTTCCGCCTTGCCCAGATTGAGGAACGACACTTCGAACCCGATCCCCTTGCGGTACATGCCCCCCGCGGTCACCTTGAAGCCGATCCCGGTGTCGTCGCAGGCATAGGGGCCGGTGCAGTTGGTGTCGAAGCTCGATTGACCGATATTGCCGGTGACGTAGCCTTCGGTGGTCATCGGAATCCAGGAGTAGTCGTGGGCGCTTTCGCGCATCGGCGCGTTTCTGGTGGGCGAAACTTCGGCTTTGACGGTCGCGGCTTCAGCTTTGACTGGAGCGCCTTCACGGTCGGCAGGCGTGTCGTCGCCCGTCGCCGCATGTGTGGCGAAGGGCAACGCCAGTGAGGCGATGAGAATGCCAGCGGGGCGGTAGAGCTTTTTCATGGGATGTCCTTCGGTTCGTTGGGCTTTCGCCGCCGCCCCCGGTCGGAACGGCTTCGAGAAGCGGAAGCTGTGACGAAATCGTACGGATCGCATCGGCAGGACTCTGTCCGACAATCGTGCCAGCCGCTGTCGGTGACCCGCCGGCTTGTCCGATGACCGGCGCACTCGCACGCTGCCGACTTCAATCCGAGGGTGATCGTCATGCTGAATCGCAACACCGCTCCCAGCATCCCCTCCGAGCCTTTGTCGCCGGCATCGGAACCGGCGTCCGCGCCCGGTCCCATCGGCAATCTCACCGAGCGCAACGTGCGCATGATCGTCGAGGTCGAGCAGGCGGCCAAAGCAGCCAGTACCCGATGGGATCGCATCGCCATGGCGATCGCGGGCTTCTGCGGCACCATGGTATTTCCGTGGGTGCAGCTCGCCTGGGTCAGCGCCTGGATCGTGGTCAACGCGTGGCCGGGGCGGGAGCCGTTCGATCCGTTTCCGTTCTCGTTGCTCGGCTTGGTGGTGTCGCTGGAGGCGGTGCTGCTCTCGACGGTCATTCTGGTCAGCCAGAACCGCGAGAACGCGCTGGCGCAGCGGCGCAGCCATCTTGACCTGCAGATCAATCTGCTGACGGAACAGGAAAATACCGAGATGCTGCGCATGCTTCGCAGCATCGCCGAAACCGTGGGCGCGCCGCTCGGCGACCATCCCGATCGCGCCACGCTGGAGCGGGCGACTCAACCGCACCTGTTGGCGCAGGAGATCGAGAAGGCGGGCGCGGCGGTTGCGCCCGGCAAGCGCAGTGATGCCGATCACGGTACGCCTGCACCTACGACTTGATCGCCGATCGTCCTACGGCGTCCGGCCGGTAAATCGCGACACTTAGGGGCATCGAGTTGGTGAGCCTTTATCCGTGATGGAGGCACCAGCCCACCGGCGGCGTTCGAGCCGCCGGCCAGCCACCCACGAAAGGCATTCATGGCAACCCGAAAGAATTTGTCGCCCGCCCGTCTCGCGGGCATCGGATCGACGCTCAGTTCGATGTCCGGGCCATCGACCGCACCGCCTCCCGATCCCGGGGATCTGCCGCCAACGGTGGCAGCCGAGCTGGTGAAGAAGGTGGTGTCATCGGCAGCCCTGGCAGCCGAGATATCGTGGAATGCGACCAAGCCGGACGAATACGGTGAATACGCTCGCACGCCGACGGAAGGCATCGCCGTCAAGCCTGCCGATCCGCTTGCCGGCGCCAGTACGGTGTCGGAACGATCGTCGTCGGCCAAGACCGGCGCTGGCCGGACACCGGCTGAAGCTCACGCGCTCGATGGTGGCCTGGATCGGGTACGGGTGAACGATGGCGGCAGTGCCTTGACCACCAACCAGGGCGTAATGGTGGCCGACAACCAGAACTCGTTGAAGATAGGTCTGCGCGGCCCCACGGCGCTGGAGGATTTCATCCTGCGCGAGAAGATCACCCACTTCGATCACGAGCGCATTCCGGAGCGGGTGGTGCACGCCCGTGGTTCCGCGGCGCACGGCTACTTCGAGTGCTATCAGCCGCTCGCGGCCATCACCAAAGCGGCGCCATTCGCGCAGGCCGGCAAGCGCACGCCGGTGTTCGTGCGCTTCTCGACCGTTGCCGGTGAACGCGGCTCGGCCGATACCGTGCGCGACGTGCGCGGCTTCGCGGTCAAGTTCTACACCGACGCCGGCAACTGGGACCTGGTCGGCAACAACATGCCGGTGTTCTTCATCCAGGATGCGATGAAGTTTCCGGACCTGGTGCACGCGGTGAAGCCGGAACCGAACAACGGCATCCCGCAGGCGTCGAGCGCGCACGACACGTTCTGGGATTTCGTGTCGTTGATGCCGGCGTCGACGCACATGCTGTTGTGGCTGATGTCGGACCGCGCGATCCCGCGCAGTTACCGCACCATGCAGGGGTTCGGGGTGCACACCTTTCGCCTGATCGACGCGGCGGGTGAGTCGCGGTTCTGCAAATTCCACTGGACGCCGCTGGCGGGCACCCATTCCCTGGTGTGGGACGAGGCGGCGAAGATCACCGGCGCCGACGCCGATTTCCACCGGCGCGATCTGTGGGAGTCGATCGAGGCCGGCGCGTATCCCGAGTACGAACTCGGGTTGCAGGTGTTCTCCGAAGAGCAGGCGGAAGGCTTCGGCTTCGACGTGCTCGACGCCACCAAGCTGGTGCCGGAAGAACTGGTGCCGGTGGTGCCGGTGGGCCGCATGGTGCTCGATCGCAACCCCGACAATTTCTTCGCGGAAACCGAGCAGGTCGCGTTCTGCACCGCGCACATCGTGCCCGGCATCGATTTCTCCAACGATCCGCTGCTGCAGGGGCGCATCCACTCCTACCTCGACACCCAGATCTCGCGTCTGGGTGGCGCCAATTTTCACGAGCTGCCGATCAACGCCCCGCTCGGCGGCGTGCACAACAATCAGCGCGATGGCATGCATCGTCAGGCGATTCACCGCGGCCGCGTCGCCTACGAACCCAACTCGCTCGGCGGTGGTTGCCCGTTCCAGGCCGGTGCGCGCGGGTTCACGTCGTTTCCGGAATCGGTTGCGGATGACAAGGTGCGCGGCAAGCCTGAGCGCTTCGCCGATCACTACTCGCAGGCAACGCTGTTCTGGATCAGCCAGAGCGCTGTCGAACAGGACCATATCGTGGCGGCGTTCCGCTTCGAGCTGACGCGGGTGCAAACCCAGGCGGT